>CAYHDA010000155.1:0-9913 GCA_964355145.1 uncultured Mariniphaga sp. | reverse complement strand
CCGGGCAAGGTCAAGCTCTTCAGGTGTGTCGAATGCAAAGTAAGCATGACCGCTTTCAAGCAACTGCTCAGCATACTGATGATACAACGCTTTTCGTTCACTCTGCCGGTAAGGTGCAAAAGGGCCGCCTTGTTCAGGTCCCTCGTCAATCTTTATGCCGCTCCACTCCAATGCTTCCTGAATATATTGCTCAGCACCAGGGACATATCGTGCCTGATCGGTATCTTCAATGCGAAGCAGAAAATCGCCTCCATGTTTTTTGGCAAATAAATAATTGAATAATGCGGTCCGCACGCCTCCAATGTGGAGGGGGCCGGTGGGACTTGGGGCAAAACGAACCCTGACTTTTCTTTCGCTCATGACGACTATTTTGGAGAACCTTAAATTTTCGACAAAGATAATTCTTAAAAGACAAATTATTCAGGGAATATTCACATTCACTCCAAAGCAGCTGATTCCGGAATTGAACAGGTGAAGTAGTTTCATCATTCGTTTTCTTTGGATAAGAATTATTGAGATTAGGGTTTATGGTTCCCTTTCAATATATTTGTAATGAAAGTTCTATTAAGTTGTTGAAATATAATAATGTCGTATTATTTTTCGATCAATTTATTTAATAATTCAGTATTTACTAAAATTCTTATTACCAATCTTTCGTGTACCTGCATTTTCATTCATAATCACAATAAAATCAGAATGCCATGAAAAGTACTTTAACAATGACGTTGTTCCTTCTTATTTTATTCCCGACAGGACTGAATGCACAAGAGAGAAAGGATGGCAGAATCAGGGTTATTGCAATTTTCGCACACCCTGACGATGGAGATTCCAAAATGGGTGGAACTGCAACCCTATGGGCTAAAATGGGTGTAGCAGTTAAATTCGTGTCACTGACCAATGGCGATGCCGGACACCATAAAGAAGGTGGTGGAGCACTGGCTAAAAGAAGACGGGAGGAAGCCCGGTGCGCCGCAAAAAAATATGGCATCGATGAATATACTGTACTGGATAACCATGACGGCGAGCTCCAGCCGGATTTGAATGTTCGTTTACAGGTGATCCGGGAAATCCGGAAATGGAATGCAGATGTTGTAATCGGTATGCGTCCGAATGACTACCATCCCGATCACCGGAATTCCGGAAAATTGGTGGAAGATGCATCCTATATGGTAACTGTTCCCAATGTCGCAAACGATGTACCGGCTCTGAAAAAAAACCCGCTGTTCTTGTACATGCAGGATCATTTCAAAAAGCCTAATCCGTTCAGCCATGATATTGTAGTAGGCATTGACGAAGTTATTGACATAAAATTCGATGGATTGAATGAGCATACTTCCCAGGTATACGAATGGCTGCCATGGATTGGGAATGGTGGTGAAGTTGATAAAAGTGTTCCGACTGATCCTGTTGAACGAAAAATCTGGCTAAAAAAACGATGGATCGGCAGGAGTATAATTTCGGAGGATCAAAAGTCTGGTCTTGAAAAATGGATTGGAAAAGAAAAAGCAGCGACTTTCAAATATGCCGAATCTTTTGAAATTACTGAATATGGCAGTCAACCAAGCGAAGCAGATATTCGCAGGCTCTTTCCAATGCTTAAACAGCAGTAAACCGGCTTTCACTTTTGGCATAGCAACGACTTATGTTTATTCAATTTTCTCACTGAACCTTAAAATTAGCCGATGAGGTTTTTCAAAATTTTATACGTGCAGGTTATCGCCGGCATAATTACCGGTATTCTAGTGGGTTACCTTTTTCCTTCATTTGCCCATGCTGCCCAGCTAATCAGTGAAACGTTTATCAATATGATCAGGATGGTGATCGCTCCGGTAATCTTCTTTACCATAGTCAGCGGGATTGCGGGCGCTGATAACCTAAAAAATGCCGGGAGGATCGGTGGTAAAGCATTAATTTATTTTGAGGTTGTAACGACTGCAGCTCTGGTGATTGGATTGGTAGTGGCCAATATCGTAAAACCCGGTGCAGGAATTAACTACAGCAACAATGCATCCGATAAAGTTGCTCAATATGCAACTCAGGCCAAGGAAATGAACTGGGGAGAATTTTTTGCACATATTGTACCCTCTAACATTGTGGATTCATTTGCCAAAGGTGATATTCTGCAGGTACTTTTTTTTAGTATCCTGTTCGCTGTCGGTCTGAAAAGTTTGGGAAGCAGCGGAAAACCATTATTGCAAAGTTTTGAGAAGATCAATGCTGTACTGTTCAATATTTTAAAAATAGTGATGCGAATAAGTCCCTTAGGTGCCTTTGGTGGTATGGCGTACACTATAGGCAAGTTTGGATTTGGAAGTCTGGCGTTACTGGGTAAGTTGTTAATTACTTTTTACACGACAAGCCTGCTGTTTGTTTTTGTGTTACTTAACCTGATCGCCCGTTATTACAAGTTTAGTCTGTGGAAATTGCTGGTTTATATCAAGGAAGAGATTTTAATTGTATTGGGAAGCAGCAGCAGTGAAGTTGTCTTGCCTTCTGTTATGAAAAAACTCCAGGACGCGGGTTGCGAGAAAGAGGTCGTTGGGTTGATCATCCCTACAGGATACAGTTTCAATCTGGATGGCACTACTATTTATCTGAGTTTAAGCATTATATTTTTAGCACAGGTTTTTAATGTGAACCTTTCGCTGGGTCAGGAATTAAGCATCATCGCCATATTGCTGATTACGAGTAAGGGTGCTGCGGGCGTTACCGGAAGCGGCTTTATTGTTCTTGCCTCAACGCTGACTGCAGTCAAGGTGATTCCGCTTGAGGGTTTAGCTTTGTTGATAGGCGTTGACAGGTTTATGAGTGAAGGACGATCAATCATTAATTTTATTGGCAATGCCGTTGCGACTGTTGTGATCGCCAAAAGCGAACATGCTATTGATGAATCGGTTTATGAAAGAGTAGTCGTACAAGGCCAGCCGATTGATAACCCCTGAAGAATCTAAATAATTATATATCTAATAGTTCCACTAAATTATTTCGGTATTTTCAGTTTGAATATGACTTTGATTCTGAGGTTCAGGATGGATATATACTTCGCTGCGTTCGATGAGTGTTCCTAGCTCCTTCTCAATTTTATCGCAAAGTTCATGAACCTGCAAAAGACTTAACTCAGGTTCCAAATGAATATTAAATTTGATGAAGGTATCTGCGCCTGCAGTTCTGACTTTCAAATGGTGAAAATGTTTGACCTCAGAATAAGTCGCCAGTGTTTGCTCAACGATATCGATGGTTTTCTGGGGCGCTTTATCAAGCAAAACATCAATCGATCTTTTGCCAAGTTGATAGGATACAAAAAGTACAATAATTGCGACCCCCAATGCAGCAACAGCATCCGCAAAATAAAATCCGAAATTTGCACAGATCAGTCCAAACAACACCACTGATGAACTCCAGATATCGGTTGAAAAATGAAGAGCGTCAGCTTCCAGTGCCTGGCTATTGTATTTCCTGGCAACTTTGTAAAGCATACGTGAGCGGTTAATATCAATGATTATTGAACTAATCACAACAATATAACTCCATGCAGTTACTTCAATATGCGTATTACCTGAAATAAGCCGGCTTACTGCCTCATAAATGATCCAGGTACACGTAATCAATAATAAAATAGTTTCAATAAGCGCTGACAGATTTTCGATCTTCCCATGTCCGTAATTATGATTACGGTCTGCTGGTTTATCGGATATTCTGACTGAGAAATAGGTAATTATAGCCGCAACCATATCCAGACCCGAATGAAGCGCTTCCGATAAAATACCTAAACTGCCGGTTAAAATTCCAATGACCAACTTAGACCCAGTTAGAAAAATAGCCGCAAACACAGATATCAGAGCCACCCTTTTTTTCTCTTTTACCATCGCTGTTGATTCTTTAATACAAACTTTTTAAAGGTTAAAATGTCCTTCGAAAACATGATTGGCAGTTCCGGTCATGTAAACAATTCCATCAGTCCATTCAATCAATAAATCACCTAAAGTAAGATGAACAGTTACTTCTTTTTCTGTTTTCCCGTTCAGAAAAGCCGCAACTGCAGATGCACAGCTTCCGGTTCCGCAAGCGAGTGTACTTCCTGCTCCCCGCTCCCAGGTTCTTACTTTAATTTCACGGTTATTAAGAACCTGTACAAAATTGACATTCGTTCCCTTAGAAAAAGAAGGATGTTTTTCTATTTGCTTTCCAATTGTTATAATATCCGTGGCATCCGCATCATCCACAAAAACCATGGTATGGGGGACGCCCATCAGCATGCTGGTGATACTAAATTCCTTTCCTGCAATTTCAAGAGGTTCATTTAGCACCCTTCCGGCTGGACCTGTCATAGGAATTGCTGAACGTTCCAAAAGGGGTGCACCCATATTAACTTTAACAAACATCACTTTATCATCTTCAAGGATTAGTTCAGGAACCATTACTCCGGCGCCTGTTTCAATGGTGAATGATCTGGATGTATTAATATTATTGTCATATACATATTTAGCGAAACAGCGTATTCCATTTCCGCACATATTTGCTTCGCTGCCATCCGAATTGATGATCCGCATTTTCACTGCGGCAATTTCCGATGGAAGTATTAGAATTATACCATCCGCGCCAATTCCCTGATGCCGGTCGCATAAGCGGATTGCCAATGCCGGTAAATCGTATTTGGCAGGATCGATTTCATCCATCAAAATGAAATCGTTCCCTAGTCCATGCATTTTCTGAAATTTCATCAGCCAGATTAAATTATTAAATGTAGAAAGACCTTGAATTGGTTTCGAATGAACAACGAAAGACAAAGGTATTAAAATTGGATTAATTGTTTGCTTTGACATCACAAAAGGCAGTTATCTTTGTGCATCGATTTATTTTCATGTAAGTTTGAACACTATTGAAAAATTAGAAGAATGCCGAAAGAAAGAACACGGGATAAGATAAAAAAAATATTTCAGAATCCATACCGAATAGTCATATTTAACGATCTTAATTTGCACATTATCAAGCAAGTGCGATTTAATGCCCGGACTTTGGTAATGGCGCTTGTTTTTGCAGTAGTCGCTATTATTATTGGTGTTACCGTTTTAATTGCTTTTACACCTTTAAGAGAATATATACCGGGATATCCAACCGGTAAAATGAGACAGATGCTGATAAGGAATGTGCTTGTTGTGGATTCGCTGGATATGGAAATTCAAAGGCGTGACCGGTATTTTAACGATTTCAGGGCAATGCTGGCGGGCGAAACACCTGCGGATACAGTAGCAAGGCATGGAATTGTTCTCAGGCCCGATCAGGTTCAATTCAAAAAATATGAGCACGATAGTCTTTTCAAAGAAGAAATTGCGCAGGAGCAGGTTAATCTTGGCATTTATACAAGCCCGGCAGCCAGAGGCGGAGTTGCCGGCCTGCTGTTTTTTCCCCCTCTTAACGGCCTTGTTACTGCAAAGCATGATATGAATATCGGCCATTTCGGGGTGGATATAGTCGGAAAATTAAATTCACGAATTTCTGCTGCACTCGACGGAACAGTAATCTTTGCGAGCTGGACCATTGACACCGGATATGTGATCTATATACAGCATGAACAAAATCTCATCACCGTATACCGGCATAATGCTGAACTTCTAAAAATTCAAGGCGATAAAGTTCGGGCTGGTGAAGCGATTGCAATTATGGGTAACTCAGGAAAAGAGACAACAGGCCCTCATCTGCATTTCGAAATGTGGCTAAACGGGGTTTCAATCAATCCGGAAGATTACATTAAATTCTAACCCATTTGTATGAAAAATATTGCAATACTTGGTTCCACAGGGTCTATCGGAGAACAGGCACTTGAAGTGATTGGTAATAATCCTGACAAATTTTCCGTTGAGGTTTTAACTGCCTATAATAATGTTGATTTACTCGTAGCACAGGCTAAAAAATTTCATCCCAATGTTGTTGTAATTGGCAATGAAGACAATTATAGCACTGTATTTAATGCACTTAACGAATACGGAATCAAGGTATATGCCGGTTCCGCTGCTTTAGCTCAGGTTGTAGAAATGGGAAGTATTGATCTGGTATTAACGGCAATGGTTGGATTTTCGGGGTTAATACCTACAATAAATGCAATAAAAGCGAAAAAAGAAATTGCACTTGCCAATAAAGAGACACTGGTAGTGGCTGGTGATTTGATTAACAAGCTGGCTATTGAAAATAATGTGAATATTTTACCTGTCGATTCAGAACACTCTGCGATATTTCAGTGTCTGGCTGGTGAATATATGAATCCGGTGGAAAAAATAATACTAACTTGTTCCGGAGGACCATTTCACGGGAAAGATCGTGATTTTATTGCCGCAGTGACACCTAAAGATGCTTTAAAACATCCCAGCTGGACGATGGGGGCTAAGATAACCATTGATTCCGCCACGCTAATGAATAAAGGTTTTGAGGTGATTGAGGCGAAATGGCTTTTCGGATTAAAACCCGAACAAATTGAGGTATTGATTCACAAGCAAAGCATTGTTCATTCGATGGTGCAATTTTGCGACGGATCTGTCAAGGCCCAGCTTGGCCTTCCCGATATGCGATTGCCTATCCAATATGCCTTTAGCTATCCTGAAAGAATTTGCAATTCTTTCCCAAGGGTAAATTTTGCCGATTTCGGAACGCTGACATTTTCAGCTCCAGAACCGAAAATTTTTCGTAATCTTGCACTCGCTTACGAGGCCTTGAACAAAGGGGGTAATATGGCGTGTATTCTGAACGCAGCAAATGAAATTGCTGTTGAGGAGTTTCTAAAAGGAAACCTCACCTTTCCGGGTATATGGGCTGTGAATGAACAAATGATGGAAAAATCAGTTTATATTGTTCAGCCTACCCTCGATGATTATATGGCTACGGATTGCGAAGTACGCGCTCATGCCTTGGAAATGGTGAGTGCATTACAACTAAAATATTGATATCAATACAAATATGGTTATTCTAATTAAAGCTGCACAGTTAATACTCAGCCTCTCAATATTAGTCATTGTACACGAATTTGGACATTTTATTTTTTCCAAAGCTTTTAAATGCAGGGTTGAGAAGTTTTATCTCTTTTTTGATCCATGGTTTTCGCTGTTAAAGTTTAAAAAAGGTGATACAGAATACGGTATCGGATGGCTGCCACTGGGAGGTTATGTGAAGATTTCGGGAATGATTGATGAGTCGATGGACAAGGAACAAATGAAATTGCCTCCTGAACCATACGAATTTCGGTCAAAGCCTTCATGGCAACGCCTGATCATTATGATCGGAGGGGTTTTATTTAATCTCATTCTGGCTGTTATAATCTATTCAGCAGTTTTATATGTTTGGGGAGATCAGTATTTGCCAACAAAAAATGTAAAATACGGAATTGCTGTAAGTGAAACAGGGAAAGAGATGGGCCTCCGCAACGGAGACAAAATAATTTCTGTTGACGGATCAGAGATCGAAGATTTCAATAAAATAGTTCCCGTAATTATCCTGAATGGCGCCCAAACTATTGAAGTACAACGAAACGATGAAGTAGTAACTGTAAAGGTAAAAAATGAAATAATTCCGAAATTACTTAAGGATAAATATATTATCGGATTAAGAGTTCCCTATTTCTGTAAAGTAAGCGGATTTGGGAAGGACTCACCGGCCCGCGATTCCGGTATGGAGATCGGAGACGAAATTCTGACTGTAAATAGTTCCGGTTTTCAGTTTTACGACCAGTTTTCCGACACCCTTGCAGCATCGAAAGGGAAGTCAATCAGTGTGCAGTTCAAGCGGAACGGAGTTGAGAAAACAGTCTTGGTTGCTATTGGCAAGAGTGGAATGCTGGGTATTCAACGGGAGAACAATATAAATGATGTATTCGAATTCAAAACAATCAATTACGGATTTCTCGAATCAATTCCCGCCGGAGTTTTAAAAGGATATAGGGCCGTTGGTAACTACCTGAAACAATTCAAGCTGCTTTTTGCTCCTGAAACAAAAGCCTACGAGTCATTAGGTGGATTTATAGCGATCGGGAATATTTTCCCAAGCGTTTGGGATTGGGAATCATTTTGGAATCTTACTGCTTTTCTTTCAATCATCCTTGCTGTGATGAATATTCTTCCAATCCCGGCTCTTGACGGGGGGCATGTACTTTTTCTGCTTTTCGAAATGATAACAGGACGTAAGCCAAGCGATAAATTTCTCGAGTATGCTCAGATTGTTGGTATGGTAATTCTTTTCTCATTGCTTATCTATGCCAATGGAAATGATTTTTGGAAGTGGTATCAGGGAAAATTTTAGTGAAGAAAATCAAAATTCAAAATATTTCG
Source organism: uncultured Mariniphaga sp. (assembly GCA_964355145.1). Lineage (GTDB taxonomy): Bacteria > Bacteroidota > Bacteroidia > Bacteroidales > Prolixibacteraceae > JAAFHB01. The sequence continues at coordinate 1,601 of CAYHDA010000155.1, read as the reverse complement.
CGCTTTTAAGGAATAATGTATTGGCAGAAATATTATTTTTGCATCCGAACAAATTAATATTAAAATAATGATTCTACTGGCAATTTCAGCAGGGCACATTCTCATCTTAGTTGTTGCTTTGGTACTTCTGTTTGGCGGCAAAAAAATCCCTGAACTCATGGGTGGCATCGGAAAAGGAATGAAAGACTTCAAAAAAGCGATCAAAGATGATGACGAACCATCCTCAGAAACACCCAAAGAAGCACCCAGAGCAGACAATAAAAAAGAACCACGGAAAGAGTAAGTGAATTTTTCACAACATAGCAGCCCCGGAAAATTCGTTTACCGGGGCTTTCTGTTTGAAATAAATCAGACTGAAAGTCTGAATTTGAATTCAACTTATACTATATTTGTAACAAACGTTTAAACAAATTTACTTATGAGCATATTAATTATTGCGGGAATTGTTGGTCCATGGCAGATTGTTCTTATAATCGCGGTGGCATTGTTAATGTTTGGAGGTAAAAAAATCCATGAACTCATGAGTGGCATAGGAAAGGGGATGAAAGACTTCAAAAAAGCGATAAAAGAGGAAGACGAACCATCATCGGAAGCACCAAAAGAGGTACCAAAAGCAGGCCTTAAAAAAGAGCCTGCGAAAGAGCCGGAAAAATAATCCGCCACCAAAATGTGCGATTATTTGTAACCAACCCTGATTTGCCAGCGTCAAATGTGTTCAGATCACTTTGTATCAACAGTCACATTAATACCTGAAGTCATGAAGAAAAAATTAGCACAGATTTTTATTGTCTCTCTGTCAATGTCATTACTGCTAGCTTCTTGTTTATACGGCATAAAGGGTAGTGGCAAAGTTGTCAGGACAGAACGACAGGTTGGATCATTTGAAGCCATATCGGTTAGCGCAGGGCTTGAAGTGATACTTTTGCAGGATTCAGTAGTAAAGGTCGTTGTTGAGGCAGATGATAACCTGCAGGAAGTTATAAAAACGGAAGTTTCAAACGGAGAACTTAAGATCTATCCGGAAAGACGAATTGGTTCATGTTCTTCAAAAAAGATCACCGTTACTTTCAAAACAATTCATTCGCTCGAAGGAAGCTCCGGCTCTGAAATACAATCCAGGATGGAACTTAAGATGCCATCTCTTCGTGTTTCAGGTTCAAGCGGGGCAAATATCGATTTGACATTCGCAGTCACTGAATTAACTGTCAGCGGAAGCAGCGGAGTAAACATGAAAATTTCCGGTTCGGCTCAGAATATGGAAATCGATGGATCAAGCGGTGCAAATATTAAAGCCGTGGAGCTGAAGACGCTCAACTGTACTGCCGATGCTTCCAGTGGTGCCAATTTAAAAATTACCGTTACCGATAAAATTTCTGCCAGAGCCAGCAGTGGCGGATCTATAAAAGTAGAAGGAAGCCCGAAAAATAAAAACGTGGAGAAATCAAGCGGAGGTGATGTGTCTTTCGACTAATTATTCTCGTTTCATAATGCCGTAGCAAATTATCTTTACAATAGAATCTACGCTCTTTTCCAGGTCAGTGGAACGATATGGCCCGGCTGAAAGCGGCATTTCCAGTCCACGGATTGCTGTAGTGATACCA
>CAYHDA010000154.1:0-9919 GCA_964355145.1 uncultured Mariniphaga sp. | reverse complement strand
CCAATCTCATAATCCTGCCATTTGGCTTGATTTTTTGTTGGTCGAGGCAAGGCTCTGACTCCGTCCTGAACCATGTCTGAACTTACTGTTTCTATCGCAAAAACGGGTAATTCAACTGCGAACAGGAAGGTTAGAACAGCAAAAAGAGGGATCCTAAGGTTCATTGTTTTTTAAGTTTGGTTGTTGCGCTTCTTCATAGGACACATGAAACTCATAAAAGTATACGTCTTATTGATATTCTTTTTTTATTGGCATAAACAGTTTAGTTCAGTTTTGTTTTTTTGTCTTTGATTTCCACAACTATAGCCGGATCCGATCCGTCTCCATCCGTCGCATTGGAAAGACCAGTTTTTTGGATTAATCCTCCTGGAAATATATGGCAGTTTCCTTTTGCTGCACTTCAGAAGTAATATCTACAGCTTGATCACTACTAAGATCCTATGCCCGGATACGTTTATTTTTTATTGGTTTTTCAAAGGTCAGGGTAAGGCTCCTGTAATATCCGAAGATCCCTATTTCCCCGGAGTTCTTTTTAATATGAAGCGTCACATCTCGTTTTTAACTTTTTGATGAAAATTTTTAAGCCATCCTTTGTCCCCAAACAGAACTTCTTCATTTAATTAAAGGGAAGAGAATTTTGGCACCGATTCCACTTTGTAAAGAATCGAATCGATCTGCTTCGCTCCTTGTCCATACATATAATTTTGGGCCGACCATGAACACCAATAATTGGGTGATTTTCCGGGTTCAGATGGGATCAGGTTTATGACTTTTTCGGCAGCTGGTTTGAGATGAACATTGACAGTAGCTGGATTGGTAACCTTTCTAACCAGAACAATATGTGGCTGGTTCGTTCTTTATGGCAAGAATCACTTCACTTCATGGGTTCCGTCAGGAAGGAACTTCACGGTCGGCTGTACTCTGGTCTTATTAAACAGGTCGTAATTTTTTTTGAGATCAGCCCATAAACTTATTTTATCCTTATCTTTCCGGTACTCTGATTTTAAGTCTGAATAATTAGTATCGGTCAGCTTAGCCGGGAATATCGTGAATCCAATCTCTTCCTGACCGCTGTTGAAGGCCTCAACACAATAGACAAATAATTCCTTGATCTTATCGTCTGTAATTGCCAGACATCCTGATGAGATACATGAGCCATGAATGTATATCTGATTTCCCAGATGTCCGCGAACACCTCTTATGCTGTCGGATGCATTGGGATAGTTAATCTCCATTGACAAATAGTATTTGCTGTACGGATTGAGTTTGGAGATGTGGTAAAACCCTTCAGGTACTTGTAAGTCACGGTAACGCCTTTTGGGCCCGATAGTGCCGGAAAAATCGCAGATGGGAAATTCCTTGATCAGGCAAAAAACGGAATCAGATCTGTTTTTTGCCCAGAGCTCAATTTTCTTTTCTGTTTTAAAGGCACGAAGGTAGATCCTTAGGCTATCGCGCGAAATTGAATGTTCGACAAGTGCTTTGACGACAAATTTCTCTTTGTTGGAATAGGCTTCTCGTATCCTGGTGAAATTCAGCTGTTTCTCTCTGAATGAATTTAAAGTTTTTCCTGAACTCAGCAACAAAAAAGGTAAGAGGATTATCAGCAATCTCATAAATGATTCTAAAAAATATCGGACAAAAGTAATGGAAAACTCTCGAAATAGCTGAATTAATCCATTTAACAGATGACATCGTCCAATATAAATGCGATATGCCTGTTGATAAATTAGATATGCGTTTTTTGCAATTAGAATATCAAAAATTATTTGGCCACTCGCTCATGATTTTCGGCCTTGCTTTCTCTTTTATGGATTAATTTGGGGTGCTGGTTTTATTGTGATATCCCGGTTGAAATATTCTTCATTTAATTTCTTTAGCTTTTCGAAGTATTCCTTGGCGGACTTTCCCATATTTTTCCAGTAATCGTTTCTGTATTCCTTTTCCACGAAGGTTCTTTGCCTCCATTCTTCCCAGATCTTATCCAGTTCTTCCACTACCTCTGGAAGCTGTTTTGCTAAGTTCTTACATTCGGAACGGTCATTTTCGATATCAAAGAGCTCCCATGGTCCATCCTGAACTGCTGCAAGCTTCCATTTTCCTTTCCTGATTGCCCTGTTCCCTTCATGGCTCCAGCAAATAGATTCGTGTCCTTCGCGCTCTTTTCCCTGAAATATGGGTAACAAGCTTTGTCCTTCTATCGGTCTTATTGAATCTCCCTGATAGATCACAGGAAATTTTGCACCGGAAATGTCAATCGCAGTTGCCATAATATCAATAATATGCCCCGGCTGGTTAATAAATAATCCTTTTTGCTTAATTACCTTTGGCCAGTGTGCGATAAATGGGGTGGCGATCCCACCTTCATGTGCCCACGACTTGAAATACCTGAAAGGTGTATTGGACACTTTAGCCCAGTTTGAACCTACTGTAAGGAAACTCCCGCTTTTCATCTTTTCAAGGTCTTTGCCGGGGAAATCTATTCCGTTAGCACCTCCTTCGTGACATGCTCCGTTGTCGGAGAGAAAAAGGATAAGGGTATTCTCCATTTTATTGTTCTTCTCAAGATAATTCATCACTCTTCCGATCCCCTGATCCATACAATCAATCATTGCAGCATAGATCGCCATGGTAAGGTCTAGCTCAGCTAGATTTTTTTCGTTATTGGCAACAGTCTCCCATACGGGCTGTCCGCTTCCGGGCTTCAAAAGATCGTCATTCTTTGGGGAGAGTGCGATCGGGTTTTTCCACATCCCCATCTTAAGCTGCTTCCGGTATCTTGCTTCCCTGATCTTATCCCATCCAACCCGGTATTTTCCTTCATATTTTTGGATATCTTCCATTTTTGCCTGCAATGGCCAGTGAGGAGCATTGTAAGCTAAATAGAGGAAAAAGGGTTTATTCTTATTGTTGTGTTTATCAATAAATGTGATGGCAGAATCAGAAAAAGCGTCGGTGAGATAGAAATTTGACGAGACTACGGTATCGACAGGAGTATTATTTCTGGCGAGCCATTTATTCACTTTAAAGTATCCGCTTGCACCTTCAACGATACCGAAGTATTCCTCAAATCCTCTGTCGCAGGGCCACATACCCGGATGTTTGCCCAGATGCCATTTGCCTGTCATAAAGGTATTGTATCCTGACCTTTTAAGTGCCTCAGCCATAGTCATGCATTTTCTGTTCAGGTTACCCTGATAGCCCTCCTTGGCATAATTGAATATGTCATTTGTCATATGGCCTACACCGGCCTGATGAGGATAAAGACCTGTCATTAAGGAAGCTCTGGTAGGACAACATCTTCCGGCATTGTAAAATTGGGTGAACCTGACACCATTAGCCGCCAGCTTGTCAATGTTTGGGGTATTGATCTCCGATCCATAGCAACCCAAATCCGAATACCCCATATCGTCGGCCATTATCAACACAATATTTGGTCTCTTGGAGCCGTGTTCTTCAGCCATACAAGTCGTTATTCCCAGTGTTAAGAATAACATTGTCACGGATACATCCTTTGAGCCGGCAATAACTCCCTTCATTTTCATATTTCCAGTGTTTTTTCCTTGATTTATTATTTATTAATGGCTCTTTGAAGCGATTGTCAGTTCAATAATGGTATCAATCTTATCGTGTTGTGCCCTTGGCAGAGTAATTATTATACCTGTATTACTCTGAATAACATCGGGTTTTGCTCCGTTAAGTGTCCTTGCCGAGAGGATTTTAGTTTCAAGGGCCGGGAGTTTCAGCGAATCACCTGTCCACGTTAATATATGCAGCCAGATTTTGTCTCCTTTTTGAGTACTGCCGCCCCATTTCCCGTTTACAAATGGGCCGCCACGTGTGCTGTAGATGCTTTTCCCATTCTTTTTGAGCCAGATTCCCATTTTCTTAAGTACCTCCACCTGTTCGGGGAGGATTTCACCCGTGGGCATTGGGCCGACATTGAGCAGCAGGTTGCCATCGCCGGTCACCGTGCTAATCAGCATTTTAAGGCACTCCTCATACGTTCTGGTAGGTTCGCCCGGACGGTACGACCAGCCCCCGGTATCATGGCGGGGTTTAGTCATGGTCACGCAAGATTCCCATGCGCGGTTGGTCTGAAAATGGCCGATCTGTTGTTCCGGGGTATCATAGTCAGCTTCAGTCATTTGGAACATGGCACCTTTGGGGATATTCCCAATTCCTCTGGCAGCACGGTTGTTAACAAGCAGATCGGGTTGTGCCCCGTACATTTTGCTGAACAGTTGTTTGAGTGTGTATTGGTTCCAATCACCGAAGGTATGGTCAAACCACATCATATCCACTTTCCCATAGCGGGTGAGAAGTTCCTGCACCTGAGCTTCGTAGTATTCGTTATAAATACGGTTGTCACCTTTGAGGTAATCGGGATGCGTCCAGTCACGGGTGGAGTAATACCAGCCAAGCTTTAGTCCGTATTTTTTTGCGGCATCATAGATCTCCTGAGAGATATCGCGCCGAAAAGGGGTGTCGGCGATGCTATAGTGTTTGGGATGGATCGAATCGTTCCATCGCATCTGGTCTGTTGGCCACATGGCGAATCCGTCGTGGTGCTTGCAGATAAATACCACATATTTGAAACCGGCATTTTTAGCCATCTTCATCCACTGGTCGGCGTTGAATTTTACCGGATTAAATTGTTTATAAAGATTGTCGTATTCAACACCGGGTATTTTCTGGTAGAGTTCTCCTCCTTCGATGCGGTCTTTACGTCCCCAGCTGATCTCGGCGCCACTGATGGAAGAGGGTCCCCAATGAATAAACAGGCCAAACTTGGCATCGCGCCACCACTGCATCTGTTCCGGCGATGCTGGCCGCGGATTCGCAGCACGATCACCAGATGTCTGCACAAGCGTGTCAGACGATTTTTCCGCAATGATTTGTTTTTCAATCCATGGCCCAATTTTTTCTGCCCACATTTGTCCGTGTTTTTGCAGTCCTTTGCCATTGAAGTGGACTCCGGCGCGATATTCAGCCCTGAGTTGATCTGTATCCGGCCCTTCCAATGAATATCCCCTTTCCCATAATCTTTTCATCGCTGTGCGGAATTCTTCATCCGAAGGATCCTTTTCGCTGTGATAGGTTGTCTGAGCTGTGAACCATGGGACAGGCCATGTAGCCTGAGCTCTCGAAGCGTGTATCAGTTTACGCATAAAATCTGTATACTGTGCACCAGTAATCTGCCGGTCAGCCGGATATCCGGATCTGGCCTGCCCTGCATCGCTCTCTCCCTGGTGCCATAGGAGTGCCCGCACTCCTTTTGGACCGAAGTAGTTGAGGCGATTCGTAATGCGGTCAAAAAGTGCACCGGTGCTTTCCCACTCACTTGTGCCCGTGGGTTTCATCCCTCCGGTAGTAGGCTGCTGTCTGACAAGTGAACCTTTTGGGAGCCATTGTCTCACACTCGTCCCGCCTGCGGCAATCGCGGCGATTCCGATGGGTACATAAAACCGCTCGTTCATAGCGTCACCAAATGAAGGGATAAAGCTGCCGTTTTCACCCTCAGAGCCTTGTTGCGGATCGTTAGCCGGATGCCACTCTGTGCCACTGAAGGAACTAACATTTCCCGTACCGGTATTTTGTTTTTCCGAACCATAGTTTCCGGCGTTCGACTGCCCTGCAATAATAAATACCTCCCCAATACCTACATGCGACACACTGGCTTCAACGGATGCTTTTAAAGCGCTGACACCGCGTACATCCAGACGGTACCAACCGCCGGCCGGCGCTTTAAATGTGAAATCAAAGGCTCCATCCTGAACAGCGGATGGAAAATCGTGCCATGTGGCAGCTACCTCACCTGCGAGAGATTTATCGACCAGACGGTACTGCCATTGCTCCGCGATAAAGGTGGTCTTCCCTTGCACGCGAAGTAATCCTTCCCGTTGAGTGTGGCGCTGAACCACCTGATAATCAGCAGGGGTGATAATGTTTAGTTTTTCGTTTGCTGCGTTGGCATAAAGGCCAATCATTAGCAGGAATGTTGAAATTAATTTCATTTTTTATTTAATAAGTCAGTAATTATCAGAGATCATTTTCAAATAATAATATAAGTCAATAATTAACATCATTGATCTGCCGGATGGCGGAGAACATTGTCAATTGACAATTATTTAATGGCAACATCTGCCACAATAACTATCCGGTTGAGTCATTCCCGGAAGAGTTATTTTTAAAGACAGCTTTTCATTAATGGCAACCTGTGTCTGAAATACAAGGATGTATAATAGATACTTTTGCATGATTTAATAATTTCAATAGTTTATACAATTACAGCGACAATATATATTCAATCAGATTATCAAGATCCTTGTCTGTTAAGTTGCTGGTTTTCCCATGTTTATCTTCTGTGTTGAATTTTGTGAAAACATCTTTCATTGTTTTTGCCCTCCCATCATTGAGATATGGGGAGGTTCTCCATATTTCAATTAAAGTGGGTGTATCAAAATTGTTGTTTTGGATCGGAGTGATTCCGGTACCAACATCATACTTATTACCGTCGGTAAAATATTTCCCCGAATGACATAGTTGGCAATCAGCGACTTCAAAAATTTGTTTTCCTTTTTTCCCTTTTTCTGATAATTCACCCTTTACCAGGAATGGGCTTTCAACAGGTTTTAAATTTCTCAGGTAGTCATCAATATCCTGTGCATCACTTTCCGGCCGATTGGAAAATTGAATAAATTTTATGCCTGAACGAACGGCCAATTCTGCAGTTGCCCTGATACCTGTTATCATGACCGGCGGAGTAAAATGGGAATACAACATACTTTTGGTGTTTTTCGGATTTCCGGTTCCATCATTTAACAGATCCCAGTTTATTCCATCCACACGTGCATCAGGATGACAAGTGATACAGCTTTGCCATTTTTGAAAACATAAATCTGCATCACAAAATAATAGCTCACCTCTTCTTGCACTGGTCATCACCGGCTCGTTTCCCAATGATATAACTTCGCTTTCATCCGATTGCCATGGATCAGCGAAATAGTCTAATCCGGCAGAAAAATAAGAACTTACAAAAACTCTGCTCCTCGAAACACAAACGTATCGCGGTGATTTTCCCTTCAGAGGTATCCGTTTTTTGAGGTCGTAGAGGAATCTCAAATCATTTGGTAATTCATTGAAGTCGCGACTAGCCATATTCCTGAAATCCTTGTTTTTAGCGTTTTCCAGTTTTTTGTGCATCTGTTTCAGGTCAATTACACATAATTCATGGACCCCTGAAAGGGCAATATACAAATGTCCTCCATCTTCCGAAATATCCATTCCCGATGGATTTGCCGCTCCAAGATCGAAATTGTCCAGTAATACCGTTGTGTAGTATTTTTTAGCTTCGATATCCAGAATAGACAAGGCATTGGTATTCATCCATCCATGTTTCAACTGGGTGGTCGGTAAATGATTCCTGGATAAAACATGCGATGCATAGAGATATTTGCTGTCTTTTGAAAATACAACCCCTTCAATTGACTGACTTCCATTCGCCAATTTGAAATTATTAATGACTTCCAAACTTTTGCAGTCGATAAGTGTAATTTCTGCTGAAATGAACGGAGTGGTCGCAACAGTATTTGGGATACGGTTTGCCACGGCAATGTATTTTCCATCATCAGAAATGGCGATGGCTATGGGATCCCTTTCAACAGCAATATGCCTCTCCACTCTGTTGTTGATGATGTCAATCACTGACACCGTATTTGAAAACCTGTTTGCAACAAAAATCCTCTCCTGATCAGGCGTAATTACCAGTGCATCAGGAGTGTGTCCGACAGCAAAACTTTGTTTTATTTTTCCATTCAGGAGTGATATAATATGGACTCTCCCTTCTGGTTTTTTGTCTGCAACAATCAATGTTTTGCTTTTACCGTTGAAGGCAATACCTCCCGGGTTAAAAGGCAGGCTGATGGTTCTTTCGGTCTGCATGTTTTTCGTGTTGACTACAGCGATTTTTTCAGCAGTTGATAAACTAACATATAATTTATCTGACTCATTATCAAAACACATACAGGCAGGCGACAAATATTTGTCTGTTGTATTTTCAATGGCAGTTGTCACTGATGAAGCGCAACAAATAACAGCAACTATTAAAGATAAATGTCCCCTCATTATTTAACGTAATTTATTGGAAACTGCGGATTAAACATGGCTTAAAAAAGATCTGTTAATGACAAATATCCGATGGAACAATCTGGATGCGGGTAATCCCCTTAAAGGCTTTATTTGTAAGCTGCCAGACTATCTTTTTTTCTGGTGTCACCTCCAGTGCCTTAACTTTTGACTGCCCCTCACCCCAGTTGCATATCAGTGTATTGTTGTTAGGCAACCTTTGAATACCGGCAATCCATTTCAGATCAATACCAGGCAATTCATCTCTCCCGATTTCCCAGATTAATTTTCCGGAGGAGTTAAACTCCATAATTTTTCCACTTCCTGCACCACTTACAAGTATATTCCCATTTTGAAGCGGAAGCGCTTCATAAGCCGAATGAGGCGTTGATTCATTTTTCTTTATGTTAATTTTATTGATCACCTTACCAATATCATTTACCAGATAGATTATTCCATCGCCAATATAAGACACCCAGTAATTTCCTTTATTATCAATTCTTGCCATACGTAATTGGTTATGAGTATCCTGTGCGGTTTTTGGCAATGAGATGGTTTTCACGACGATCCCTTGAGGGTTAATTTCCACCAAACGGGGAGTGCCTGATTCGCTGACCAGAACATTCCCATTCGGCAGCAACTGGCACCCATGCACCTCACTTTTACCTGAATAATTACCTGGTGCAGTTCCCTGGTTATATGACCATAATATTTCACCGCCAGATCCTAAAGCCAGATCAGGCTTAATCTCCATAACGCGGTTATAACCGGCGGCAACAACATTTCCGTTAGGACGCATCCAGCAGTCATAAACCCCGTCTACGGGATAGCTCCAGATATTGCCAAACACGTCAGAATAGATCGAGACTTTACCATTACTGTAATCTCCGATCAGATAGCTTCTTTTCTCAGGAACTAAAGATACCCCGTCAGAATTTTCGGTTGCCATATCAAACCGAGGCCTTAATTCAAGGTTCTTTGCCAATTGATCAAAAGTACTCAGCAGTTTCACGTAATCTTTATCTTTCTTATTCTTAAACACAACTGCTTTGCATTTTCCTGATCCTCCCGATTCCAGATTTAACGGAGCTTTGAAAATAGGATTCAGGTCTGCATGGTCAATTCTTAAGGCAAATTGATTAGGATATGAAAAGACCTCGTCGTTTTTTACCTGTTTATGACAACTGACACATCTTCGCGATGCCATCTCTTTAAAAGCCTCGGCGAATCCGGGCGGGATTTGCTGGCGACATCCCCTGTTTGACTGATAGTTCGAATTGCTGCCACCATAGTAAGGTACATTAAGGTCTATCCACATGTAAACATTCAGTTTTTCGATTTTAGAAAGTTCAATACGGGCTTTCCCTTTTTGGTCCTTATGACCACTTTCAATAATCCGGGCAACCAATGATGCTTTTGCCCCCCATTCTCCTGGAGTTATCCTGAGAATATTGGCCTCCTGACCGTTGTATGTTGGTATCCAGCTTGTGTATTTATTATTAAAAGTGCCGTTTGTTCCTCCAATTGAGAAATCTTCTGCCGGAGTACCCCTGCGAACCAGATTCTCGTACGAGATATTAAAGAAATCTGTTTTATCACCGGTTAATTCCAGACCGGCGGCAGGAAGATTGCTGCCATGGCAACTGATGCAGTGTTTGTTTAAAATTGGCTGAATCTGTTTGGTGTAGTTAAATCCGTTAAGCCCCCATTCGGGTATTTCAAGTTCTTCGGCTTCGCGGGTCATTGCCGAAGGGGTATTTTTGTTCAGATTAACTACATAGTTCCGGTCTGC
>CAYHDA010000153.1:0-10064 GCA_964355145.1 uncultured Mariniphaga sp. | reverse complement strand
CAGCTTGTTAATTATTATAAAAATAAAAGTAAGAACTCAAATATCTAAAAATTCAATATGCCAGTTCCTGCAAAGATTGAGAGATATGTTTTTAATTTCAATGCGTGGAAATTTTTTCTCCTGCTCACTGGATTTACTGCTTTAACCGCCTTTGCCTTTAATTTTCTTTTTATTTCTGAAGGCCTTTATTACCAGTCCTTTGGAGAGCAAATGGCTGCCGACCGGATTGCGAAAATGATCGAACTATCCCAAAAATGGCAATGGGTAGGATATGTTCTGATTCCTGTTATTGTTGTGGTAAGAGTTTGTTTTACAGCAATATGCCTGTATGTTGGTTGTTTTATTACCGGGCTCAACATTAATTTTGGAAAGTTATTCAAAGTGGCGTTACTGGCCGATTTTGTATTTGTTTTTGCAGGAATTGCAAAATTGACGACTCTTATTTTTTTCAAAAATGTGACTACTCTAAGCGATTTACAATTCCAGCCATTGTCCCTTCTAGAGGCGCTGGGCCGGTCTTCGGTCGAACCCTATTTTATCTATTCATTGTCGTTAATCAATCTTTTTGAATTAATTTACTGGCTAGTACTGGCATGGTTATTAACTGAGGCAATTGGAAAATCGTTTGGTCAATCGTTAAAAACAGTAACTTCATCCTATGGAACGGGTCTGTTACTTTGGGTTTTGTTTATCATGTTTCTAACCATAAATCTGACATGACAAAATTGACATTTAGATATTTCGCCGGATTCGCTTTATTAACAGCAGGATGTTGGCTGCTTATGCAAATCTACCAATCAGTTCAGGCAAAAAAAAGACAGGAGGTCAGTATTCAGTCGTTAGCTCATATCTGCTTCGACGCGCTGGGAGGAGGTCAAATTTGCATTGATGAATTTAATTCAAATCAGCCAACGATCATTATTTATTTTCATCCCGAATGTGAGCATTGTCAATATGAAGCCTCAGAGATTGGAAAGCAGCCGGAACAATTTAAAAAAATTAACACGATTCTGATCACTCCTGACGATTCAACCCAAAGGGTGGAGGCTTTTGCAATCCGGTACCACCTATGGGAAGTTGATAATTTAACCATCCTGATGGATCGGAATCATAAGTTCAGATATCACTTTGGAACAGCTGTCTTTCCTTCCGCCTTTATCTATGGTGCAGACAAGAAATTACTTAAGATGTATAAAGGTGAAATTAGAATAAGTACAATTCTTAAATGGGTCATCTAAATGAAAGACAAAAAGCTGATCTATAATACGTTTAGTCTACAGCATGATCAATCTGACTGTGGAGTGGCTTGTTTGCAATCAGTGCTCAGGTATCATGGTGGGTTTAAAAATCTTGAAAATCTTCGGGAGCTAAGCGGTACATCCAAACAGGGAACGACCTTGCTCGGGCTGTATCAGGCCGGACAAAAACTTGGTTTTGAGACTGCTGGATACACGGCGGATTTCGAATACCTTCATAAACAGATTCATCCATCGGTCTTGCATGTAGTTGTTGATCAACGGCTTCAGCATTATGTAGTTTGTTACGGATGGATTGGTTCAAAGTATATCATCGGTGATCCGGGGAAGGGTATAAAGGAGTATTCAGAAGCTGAACTGGACGAGATTTGGAAATCAAAATCACTGCTGGAACTTATTCCAACCGAGAAACTAGTTCAGACGAGTCAGCTCAATAGAGAGAAATGGCATTGGTTTGTGTCACTTCTTCGCGAAGATACGCCACTTTTGGCCACTATTTTCGTATCGGGTTTAGTGGTTTCAATCCTTGGAATGGCGATGGCAGTCTTTTCTCAGAAATTGATTGATGAAATTCTGCCATCTAAAAATATCGAAAAACTGGTTGTAAGTTTAGTGTTGATTACCCTTCTTTTGGTTGCCCGTGGGGGTATTGGCTATATTGCCGGGTTTTTTGGCATCAGACAGGGAAAAGATTTTAACAATAGATTGATCGGCCGTTTTTTTGAAAGCCTGGTCTATCTGCCTAAATCGTTTTTTGATAACCGTCGCATCGGTGAGTTGGTGGAGCGGATGAACGATACATCACGAATCCAGATGGCAATTGCCAACGTGGCCGGCGAAATCCTTAGAAATTTTCTATTATTTGTGATAGGCGAAATTGTTTTGTTCGTTTATTCTCCGCTTCTTGGTTTGATCTCCTTGATTGCAGTGCCAGTCTTTGGTTTTATTTCATGGCGTTATCACCAACGGATTGTCAATGCCCAAGTGGATGTTATGGCTGCCAATGCTCATAAATCAAGTAATTATGTCAATTCAATGCAGGGTATCGACACGATAAAAGGTAGTCACAGAGAAAAAGAATTTGCAACGCTCAATCAGGTGATCTATGGGCATTTTCAGGAAAAAGTATTTAGCCTTGGGAAAATTGGAATCTCCCTCCAAATGGTTGCCGAAATTTCATCGGCATTAATAACAGTGTTGTTGATCTCATTCGGTTCATGGATGATTATTTCAGAAAAACTTACGATTGGTGGACTAATGGCTGTTCTAGGTATTTGCGGTGGCATATTTCCGGCGATTGTAAGCCTTGCATTTGCAAACATTACACTGCAAGGAGCCAAAGTTGCCTTTGACAGAATGGTGGAGTTTTCAGCTATTCGTCCTGAATTTGAAATCGCAGAACAGAAAAATATTGAACCTCTTGATCCAATTTTAGGCATCGAAGTTAAAGATCTTTCGTTTCGGTTTCCCGGGAGGAAACAACTGCTAAAAGAAATATCGATGGAGCTGCCCCGGGGTAAAATGATTGCACTACTTGGTGAGAGTGGCTGTGGTAAATCGACACTGCTCAATATCCTGCAACGATTCTACATTCCTGAAGAAGGCGTATTACTAGTGAATGGTCGGCCGCTTATGCAAATTCCGATTCCGGAATGGCGAAAACAAATCGGAGTAGTACCTCAGGAGGTGAATCTGTTTAATGGAACTTTAATGGAAAATATTTGTCTTGGTGGCACGCAGGAAGAGATGCAACACTGTTTTGTATTTTGCTCACAGAGTGGGTTTCACCGTTATTTTATGGAATTTCCTCAAAATTATGCAACTCTGCTTGGTGAACAGGGGATCAATATTTCAGGCGGACAAAAACAGTTGGTGGGTTTGGCAAGGGCGATGTGGTCTAATCCCGGATTTTTAATTCTTGATGAACCGACTTCTGCTATGGACCGAAATATGGAAAATTTTGTACTGAATCTTATCAATAAAATGAAAGATACCACGTGTATTATTCTTGTCACCCATAACATTAAAGTGGCGCGTTTCTGCGACCGCATCTATATTTTGGAAAACGGGCAGATTCAATCGGCAGGGAATCATCATGAGCTAATGCAATCAGAAAACCTATACAGCCTGGCGTTTCATGAATTGGCGGTAATCTAATGATCTTTTTTGCCTCGCCCGAAAACTATCAAAGTGGCACAGTGAAGTAAATCACCACAGATCCATCCCGCCAAATTAAAGAAATTGAAACAAAAGTTAATAATTGTTCCTGTTCTTCCGTTTCTCTTTTAAACCTTTTGATTCAAATCGTGTCGAAACGTAGTTGGAAATAAGATTCCTTCGTAAACCAGTAACACCTTTGAACAGTGAAAATTGAGATCAACGGATTAAATAAGGTCTACCCTAACGGAAATCATGCATTGAAGGATGTAAGTATGACCATTGAGAACGGAATGTTTGGGCTGTTAGGACCTAATGGCGCGGGCAAATCAAGTTTGATGCGTATCCTTGTCACACTTGCTAAACCATCATCCGGTCAGGTGCTTGTCAACGGACTCGACCTTCAAAAAAACAGAAAAGAAATCCGCTCGATGTTAGGCTATCTGCCTCAGGATTTCCGGTTTTTTGCAAAATTGCGTACTTATGAGTTTCTCGATTATATTGCCCGGTTATCGGGGATGAACCAATCGTCGAAAAGAAAAGATGCAGTTGAGAAAATGCTCGAAGAAGTTGGGTTATATGAAGCCCGAAACCGTTATGCCAATAATCTTTCTGGAGGTATGAAGCGTCGGTTAGGCATTGCCCAGGCGCTTATTGGTGATCCTCAGATTATTATTGTCGATGAACCCACTACAGGACTCGATCCTGAAGAGCGCATTCGTTTTCGCAATCTTCTGACCCGTATCAGCGAGCGCGATGTGGTCATTATTCTTTCTACTCATATTGTTGGCGATATTTCGAGTACCTGCACCGATATGGCATTAATGAATAAAGGACTCCTTGCCTTTAAAGGATCTCCGGAAAAGCTGATCTCTCAAGCCCGGAACAATGTGTGGCGCATCGATGCAACAGATACCGAATACCACGAAATTCAGGATAAATACCCGATTATTTCATCTATTCCATCAGAAAATGGCTGGGAAGTACAGGTAGTTTCCAAAAGTATAAATGGCTACGCAGGTGAGCAGATTGAACCAAATCTGGAACATGCCTATGTGAATTTTATGGAGAACGAACTCAATCAACACTGGCATGAGATATAATGCTGAATGTTTTCGCAACTTCCTGTCATATTCAATTCATTTAATTCATTAAATTCTTTTTCGGATGAAAGCAATTCACAATATTTTGACGGTATCAAAGTACGAGTCAAAAACACTTTTTAGAAGTTGGTTTTTCAGGATCTTTAGTATTCTGGCGCTCATCTTTGTTTTCTTCTTTAATATGTTTACACAGACAAGCATAGGCTTTCCTAGCGGGGATATGGTTGCTCTTCCTTCGATGATTCCGTTTACTAACCTGTATATCATTAATATAGCCCAGGCAATAATTGCAGTTTTTCTCGCTTCCGATTTTCTTAAACGCGATAAAAAACTTGATACGACTGAGGTTATTTACATGAGATCGATGACCAATGCCGATTATGTAATCGGGAAAACAATTGGAAACGTCTGGGTCTTTTTTGTCTTGAATTTTATTGCGTTAGGCATGGTAGCAGTTTTCAATCTTGCCTCACCTTACACTCAATTTCTGGCAGCACCCTATATTTATTATTTTTTCCTGATTAGTTTCCCGACATTGATTTTCATCCTTGGCTTCTCCTTTTTTCTGATGTCAGTTATTAAAAATCAGGCGGTTACGTTTGTTATTTTACTGGGTTATATCGCAGCTACGCTTTTCTATCTTCAGAATGTATACCACTACCTGTTTGATTATATGGCCTTTCACCTGCCAATGACTTTCTCCGATTTTGTTGGCTTCGGATTCCTTAAAGATATTTTGATACATCGCGGTATCTATTTTTTCCTTGGACTTGGATTTATTGGTCTGACTATTTTACTCTTACAACGTCTGCCACAGTCGCCGGTCATCCGCAAGATCACTATAGTGTTCAGTTTTGTTTTTTTGTCCCTCGGTATTGGGTTAGGCGTTAAATACATCAGTAATATCAACACCGATGACAGCCATCGGGCCCAAATGCTGGAGATTAATAATAAATATGCAAATTCTCCTATTGTTCAGATTATTAAATGTGACTTGAATCTGGAACACCTTGGTGAAGGTATTGGCGGTGAAGCAGAACTGACTTTGGTGAATCAAAATAGTGAACCGATGCGTGAGATCATCCTCACCCTAAATCCCGGTCTTGAAGTAACAACTGTTAGCGGAGCAAAATTCAGCCGCGAAATGCAGATCCTTAAAATCACTCCTGATGCTCCTTTGCAGACAGGCAGTGAGTTGAAAATTAAAGTATCCTATAAGGGTACAATTGACGAAACGTTTTGTTACCTTGATATGAACCGCGAAAGATTGGAATTGTGGTTGAAAAGAGGAAATGGGATTGCGGATAAAAAACACGCATTTATAAAATCTGATTATCTGTTGCTTACCCCTGAGACAAGATGGTATCCAACTGCAGGGATTAGTTATTCTACAAAAGGATTAAAATGGCTGACAATGCAATTTATTGACTTTCATCTTAAGGTCAAGACACAGAATGGATTGAAAGTAATCTCCCAAGGTAAACTGACCGACGAAGGCAATGGAGTTTTTGATTTCGCTCCTGAAAATAAATTACCGCAGATGTCAGTGGTGGCTGGCAGGTATATGTCTCGTACTATTGATGTGGATAGTGTTAAATACACCTTGAATTTTCTCGCCGGCCATAATAATTTTGATCCGTTTTTTAAAATTTTAAAGGATTCCATCAAACCCGTTATACGCGATCTGCGCAAAACCTGGGAAGCAAAGGTGCGCTTTACTTATCCGTACCAAAGATTAAATTTGATAGAGATACCTGTACAGTTTTGTTCCTTTAGCCATGTCTGGTCGGGTGCAGGCGAACAGGTGCAACCCGAAACCGTGTATCTTCCCGAAGGTGGCTTCAAGCTGTCCAGTACCAATTTTGCAGAATCGAAAAGATTTGCCGAGCGGATGGGGAGTCATGATAACCAGACAATCAGTCCCAGAGAGACCGAAGAGAATTACTTTAAAAGATTTGTGAATGAAGTATTATTGAGCAGTAAAACTTCTCCGATGCGAATGGGTGGCGGCAGAGGCCCTGGTATTCGTATCGGTGGCCCCTCTGTGACAGTGGAGGAAAATAATCCATATTTTATTTTTCCTAATTATTACACATTCGTCTCCTATTTAAAATCTGATGAATATCCGATAACGAACCGGGCCATGGAATCTTATCTTTCGAAGGCCGCCACCGAAACAGGGAATCCATTTATGCGCAATATAGCCGGGTTATCGGATACTGAGAAAGGAAATATTGCCTTGCAGGATGCTTCTTTTGCCGAAATACTCGATAAGCAGGATGACCCGGATGTAATCAATAATGTGATCCTAACAAAGAGCGGGTTCCTTTTTGCTTTAATGAAAGGAGCTGTAGGGCCTGATAAATTTGACGAGTTTATCCATAAATTCATTGAAGGAAAACGGTTTCAATCCTATTCGATGAATATGTTGAACGAACAGTTAGAAAGTTCCTTCAGCATGGATCTAAACCAATACTTGCCTGGTTGGTACAACTCAAAATCGCTGCCGGGATATGTTGTTACGAAAATCGTAACCTCAAAACTAAAGAAAGACGATCAGATTAAAACGATGGTTTCCTTTGTGATCACCAATACTGAAGCCGATCCGGGAGCTGTCTCAGTGTCATTCAGAATGGGAGGCGGAAGTCGCGGAGGCGGTGGTGGTTTTCGCATGCGCAGTGGCGGTGCTGATGATATTATTGAGAAGACAGTACTACTTAGCGGAAAGACTTCGAAAAAGATTACTTATTTGTTCAACCGCGAACCCAGATCTTTAACAGTCAATACTTATGCCTCTCATAATATTCCATCAAGTATTACGCAGCAATTTGGTAAAATAGAGATTGATGAAAAATTGCAGGCCAATGACGCAGAGGATGTTATTGCGTATACTGAAGGGATTGAGCCAAACGAAATTATTCAGGATAATGAAGATCCCGGATTTAAGGTGAGTAAACCAAGGTCGAACAGTTTGATTCAGCGGATATTTCGCCCTGCAGAAAGCGCTGCAGAAAACGCACTCAAAAGCCAGAATTTTAAATATAAAGGACTGGTAAGTTGGAATCCGCCTGTCGAATGGACACTTACGACCAATGAACAGTTCTACGGGAAGCAGATACGGTCGGCTTACTATCTGAAAGGTGGAACCGGCGATCGTAAAGTGACCTGGAATATTCCAATTAAGTCGCCGGGATATTATAAGGTTTTGGCCTATATCCCGAAGATCAGGATGGGTTGGATGCATGATGACTATGTAGGTGAGGACTATCATTTCACTGTATATCACGACGATGGGTCAGATCCGCAGATTATTGATATGAAAGAAAACGATATGGGGTGGATGGAAATCGGATCATACCATTTATCACCGGATACCGTTAAAATCGAACTTACCAATCTGTCGAAGGCGAGGACGGTTTATGCTGATGCGATTAAACTTATTAAAGAAAATTAACAGAATCTAAAATAAAATGAATAAACAGAAATTTTTCCTGCTAATGCTGTTTTCACTCTTGGTTTTTCATGTGAAAGCGCAATCAATTGTTACGCTCGAACAGGCAATGGATTTGGCCAGCAAAGGAAGTCCTAGTTTACAGAGTTCGATGTATAATCTCGAACGTACGACAGAGACACTAAATGCTCAAAGAGCAGCTCTGAAGTCGCAGTTGTCGCTGAACGTAAATCCGATGGAATACAGCAACAGCCGTAAATTCGATACGCGTTTGTCGCAATGGTTTACGAATAAGAGTCTGACTACCTCAGGAACATTCAGAATCGATCAGCCAATTCTTTACACCGATGGAAAGATTTCGCTGATGAATCAGTTTGGGTGGCAATCAAATACATCAGAAGTACAGGGAGTTACAAATGAAAATAAAACTTATTTCAACAACCTTAACTTAAGTCTTACCCAACCGCTTTTTACCTATAACAGGACAAAAACACAGATTAAAACGCTTGAACTGAACAATGAAAATGCGATGCTCAGTTATTCAATGCAGCGTTTGGCTCTTGAAAAAAATGTTTCTCAGTATTTTTATAATGTGTATCTGGCTCAGATGAGCTTGAGCATCAAACAGGAGGAACTCGCGAATACCCAGAAAAGTAACGAAATTATTAAAAATAAAGTTGAGGCAGGTCTTGCTGCCAAAGAGCAACTTTACCAGTCGGAAGTGAATCTTTTGACTTCAGAATCCAGTGTTGAATCGGCACGTGTTTCTCTTGAAAGTGCAAAAGATATGTTTAAGCAGTACATTGGCATGGATATTTTTACCGAAATAACTGTGATGACGGATGTTTCAGTTACTCCAATTGAGGTAGATGGTAAAAAAGCGCTTGAACATGGTCTTGCCTCGCGCATGGAATTAAGGCAGCGACAGATAAGTGTTGAAACTTCACAATTTGATATGCTGGCGGTAAAATCAACAAATGAATTCAGAGGTGATATGACATTATCAATGGGGTTATCGGGAGATAATCCTTCCTTGGTAGATATTTTTGATAAATCAACCCAAAGTCCGCGCGTTAGTCTGGGTTTTAATATTCCCGTTTTCGACTGGGGCGAACGAAAAGCACGCATCAGGGCCCAGGAAGCGGTGATTAATTCTCAAAAACTTAATCTTTCAAATCAACAGACACAGATTAAACTGGACATCCGTCAGGTGATACGGAACCTCAGCAATCTGAAAAACCAGATTGGAATTGTACTTCAAACCCAAAAAAACGCACAACTTACCTATGATATTAATCTGGAGCGCTATAAAAATGGTGATCTTACAAGTATGGATCTGAACTTATATCAGGTTCAGCTCTCCAATAATAAGATGTCTTATGCTCAATCGCTGATCAACTACAAAATTGAGTTGCTCAACCTTAAAATACAATCGCTGTTTGATTTTACAACTAATCAAGCGATTGTTCCGGAGAGATTTATCAAGGAATTTCAGTCAGGTTTAAATAAATAATTAATCAAAATAAAACAGCATATCATGGAATTTAAATTTAAAAAAAGTAGCAAGTGGATATTGGTTGCATTATTACCGTTTATGGCCGCATGTGGCAACCAGGGAAGTCAGCTTAATAACGAGCTCGCTGTCCCAGTGTCTGTTTTGGATGTTGTAAAGAAACCTATCGTTCAGTATATCAGCACAACCGGAACAGCAACAGCCGCCAGCCAGGCAACGCTGAGCACCGAAATGGCCGGGATATACCGTGCGCAGAAAAATCCGAAAACAGGAGCTGAATTTAAACTTGGAGATATCGTAGATAAAGGTCAGGTTCTAATCAGACTTGAAAATCCTGAAACACAAAATAGTATAGCAATTGCTACAAAAAAGTTAAATCTTGATATTTCTGAATTGGAGAATCAAAAACAGAAATCGCTTTATGAAAAAGGAGGAGTCACATTACGCGAATTGAAAAATTCTGAAGTGGCGCTTGCTCAGGCTAATACGGATTATGAAAATGCCAAAATACAGCTTGCCAAAATGGAAATTATTGCTCCTTTCCGGGGTGCAATAGTCGATTTGCCGCAAATTACAAGCGGAAC
>CAYHDA010000152.1:0-10134 GCA_964355145.1 uncultured Mariniphaga sp. | reverse complement strand
AAAGTCGATATTCAGGCTGAGAATGAGAAGATAGGACAGGTACTCGACAAGCTTTTTGCCGGTGCGGATATCACCTATACGGTAATTGACAGACAGATCGTATTATCATCTGCCAAACTATTGATTGAGCAACAACAAACGAAAAAACTGTCGGGTAAAGTCACTGACCAGGCGGGTGTACCAATTCCGGGCGCCAGTGTTGTCATAAAGGGGACCACAATGGGCGTAACAACAAACAACGACGGAACATTTGCGTTGTCGGTGGCCACTAATGCCAAAGTGATTGTATTCTCATTTGTCGGGATGAAATCGCAGGAAGTCACCATCGACAACAGGTCGCAGTACAACATCGTACTTGCTGAGGAGACTATTGGCATTGAAGAAGTTGTGGCAATTGGATATGGAACGGTAAAGAAATCTTCAGTTACCGGAGCTCTAACATCTGTGAAATCTGAAGATGTTAAGTTTATTCCTGTTCCCGCACTTTCCAATTCATTGGCAGGCCGGTTAAGCGGAGTATATGTTTCACAAGCTTCAGGAGCTCCCGGGTATGCCGCTGCAATTCGTGTTCGGGCCATCAATACATGGAAGGGCACCGGGCTGGATCCGCTGTATGTCATTGACGGTGTCGTTTCAGATAAGCGGTCCTTTGATGCTTTAGACAATTCTGCAGTTGATAATATAACTGTGTTAAAAGATGCCGCTTCAGGAGCAATTTATGGAGCCCGTTCTGCTAACGGTGTTATTCTTGTGACAACTCAAACAGGTAAGACAGGTAAATTTCAGTTAAATTACAACTACTCTTATAGTTTTGACAAACCTTCAAAAATTCCTTCATATGTATCCGCCAAAGATATGGTGAGATTAATGAATTATGCCAGATCAAGTGAAAATCTGCCTCCGGCATATGACGCGCAGGAAATAGAATTTTTCAATAGCAACGATCCTGCAAGGGCTTGGTACACTGATGCATATCAGGATCCTGTTTTGCAAAAACATTCACTTTCCGCTTCGGGAGGAACCGAGAAGGTTAAATATTTTCTTGCCGGCTCGTATTTTGACCAGACTGCTTTTATCAAGAATGCAGACTATAAAAAATATAATTTCCGTTCCAATATTGATGTAAATTTCACTGATAATCTGAAAGGTACTTTCAACGTTGCCTATAGTCAGGGAACAAAAACACGATTTGTTATGCAGGAGGACAACGTTGGTTTTGACGCTGATCCGACTTTTGGTATGCTATGGGGCCGATTGTTATATTACCTCCCCACAGCGAAGCCCAGAACTAACGGCGGGAAATTCATCGATCCGGGCTGGATCGGCAACATGCTGGCATTTATTGAAGAAGGAGGTAAGAATACCCGCGTGGAACGGAATATCGATATGCTGATAAATTTGACCTATAAAATTCCATCCATCGAAGGACTTTCAGTTTCAGGAAAATACAGTCCAAAGTATGAAGGTATGACCATGAAACAATATGAGCTCAAAACTACTTTATACCAGGTGAAGAAACTAGGTACAAATGGAGCCATTTATACAGATGAGATTACAGGTACAATAAAATCATCCTATCCAAATAAAGAGAGATTAGCCCGAATACAGGAAGCTACAAGCAGTTATCAGTTGAACTTTGCAGCAAATTATGCCAGAAAATTTGCGAAACACAATGTTGATGCTGTACTTGTTTATGAACAAAGTGAAGGTAATTACGATTATTTTTATGGGGTACGAGAAGGCTATCCTTTGATTCAGAAAGATCAGTTTTGGGCAACTTCAAGTGCCAGGGCAGATGGATATGTTAATGGTACCGAAAGTGAATATGGCCGGGCCTCATATATTGGTCGTGTTGCCTATAATTACGACGAAAAGTACTTTTTAAATGCGACAGCCCGTCGTGACGGGTCAATGCTTTTTGCACCTGGCAAACGATGGGGAACATTTCCATCGATTTCAGCTGGCTGGCTAATATCTAAAGAGAATTTTTTCAAGTTAGACTATATTGATGACTTAAAACTTCGGGCTTCCTGGGGATTAGCCGGAAATGATGCGGTAGGGGGTTGGAAATGGGCTGAATCATTTGCGGTTGCAGGTGATTATTTATTGGGGACAGCAGCGCAACCTCGTGTCAGGTACAATGGGATAGTAAATCCAAACTTAACCTGGGAAAAAACCAGCGAATTTAATATTGGGTTGGATGCCCGCTTTTTAAAAGGTTTCAACTTTAGCGGAGAATATTACAATAGACACAACTACGATATTCTTGATTCCAGAATCGCATCGTTGCCGAATTCTTTTGGAGGCACAATGCCCCCTGAAAATTACGGAGTTGTAGATGCACACGGACTTGAAATGGAATTAGGGTACTCAGGAAAAAAAGGAGATTTTTCCTACCAGGTTAAAGGCAATATTGGGTATTCAGTAAATAAAGTGATTACGCGTGATGTGGCTCAAAACGTTCGTGCGCTGGATAATCCAAATGGCAAATCAACCGATTATATCAGATGTCTTGTAGCTACCGATATTATCCGTACGCAAGCTGACCTGAGTAAACTTCCGGCAGGCTATACCATCTTTGGACTGGCGCCTAAGCTTGGAATGATTAATTTTGAAGATGTCAGTGGCGTAACTGATGGAGTACCAGACGGTAAAATTGATAATTATGACAG
Organism: uncultured Mariniphaga sp.; assembly: GCA_964355145.1. Lineage (GTDB taxonomy): Bacteria > Bacteroidota > Bacteroidia > Bacteroidales > Prolixibacteraceae > JAAFHB01. Next base: position 7,462 of record CAYHDA010000152.1, on the reverse strand, counting down.
ACAAATCATTCAAGGAGCACACTCTATGGCTCCAACAATGATTGGTCTGAATCTAAGCGCTAACTGGAAAGGATTTGGAATTGACGTGTTCTTACAAGGAGTTACCGGGGTAAAGAAATTCTATAATGATGGTTATGGCCGACGCTTCTTCGACGGAGCAAGACCACCAACATTCTGGCTTGATTCGTGGTCGCCTGAAAATCCAAATGCCGCCTATCCAAAACCAACAACATGGGACCGGACAATGGATCACCTGGAATCAACATTCTGGCTTAAAAACAGCAGCTACCTACGGTTGCAAAATTTAAACCTTACTTATTCGATTCCTAAAAGTCTTTGCAAAAAAATTAATATTTCCGATGTTACACTTATTCTGACAGGAACAAATTTATTTACACTGACAAAATTTAAGTATTATGATCCAAGTGGTGCTGAAATGAGATCATATCCGACCATGGAAACCTATACGATGGGTGTAAATGTTACATTCTAAGCAATTTAGTAATATTTTATAAAAATATAAATATGAAAACATTAAAGAGATCAATTAGCATCGTATTCATGCTGTTATGTTTTGCAGGATGCAATCCTCTCAACAAAGAGAACCTGGCGGCTATTCAAACTACTGATGTCTGGGGGAATGCAGCTGTAGCAGAGGCGTATGTAAATGATATTTACGGCAGCTTAATGCCTTCCCCTTTTACCGTTGGCAGAATTACAGACGAGACAATGGTTGTCAATTCGGGCTATGGAGAAAAACTGAGTGCATACCTGAACGGAACTTTAACTGTTGATTCCTATAATGATTACGACAACTATGCCGTTATCAGAAGAATTAACATATTTCTTAAAGGAATTGACGCTGCTACTTTTGCCGATGCCAATAAACAATCGTTAAAAGCTCAGATGCTCTTCTGGCGTTCCTGGATTTACTTCAGGATGGTTAAAGCCTATGGCGGTGTTGAGTTGGTTCTGGAACCGGGAGATGCTGCAAATATTGCCGCTACTTTTATTCCACGGAGTTCAACTTCTGCCTGTATAACTCAGATTATAAAGGATCTTGATGCAGCTATAGCAGGATTGGAAATTAAAAGTACCATTGGCCGCATTGACAAATGCGTTGCCATGTCATTCAAAGGCAGGGTTCTGATGTATTGGGCAAGTCCGCAGTTTAACCGCACCAACGATGTAGCACGATGGACTGCAGCATATGATGCCAACAAAGCGGCACTTACATTTCTGGATGCTCAGGGTAAAGGTTTATACAGCAAATACAGGGAACTGTGGCTCGATGAAATGAACAAAGAGGTTATAATGGTAAAAAGGTTTCAATATCCTTCATTTTCAAACGGATATTCCCAGGCCTGCATGCGACCTCTTACATATGCGAGAGGTTGTGTAGGAGGTAATATGCCTTCGCTTGAGCTGGTAAATGCTTATCCGATGAAGGACGGATCTAAATTCGATCCTGCAACAATGGATTACCGGAAATTCTATCAAAACCGGGATCTGCGCTTTTATGCTTCGATTGCTTATAATGGAGCCCTTCCTTTTATCGCTCCGATGTTCGGATGTGAAAATATGTGGACCTACTACTTTGATCTTGACGGCAACCCGGCAACAGGTATTAATGGAAAAGAAGCACGGGCAGAAAATGTTGGTTCAACCTGCGGAGCTTATGCCGAGAATTTATATTCCGAATCAGGATTCTATCCTGCTAAAATGATGGATCAGAATATTACCAGAACAACTGTGGAAGACGGACAGGTCGACTGGATCGAGATGAGGTATGCCGAAGTTCTGATGAATTTTGGTGAATGTGCAAATGAGACGGGCAAAACTGCTGAAGCTCTTTCAGCCCTCTATCAAATCAGGGCAAGGGCAGGAATAGATGCAGGCACTGGAAATTATGGAATTACCGCTGCTTCTGTTGCTGATATCAGAAAAGTCATCCAGGACGAACGGCTGGTTGAATTTGCTTTTGAAGGTCAGCGTTTTTGGGATCTGCGCAGATGGCGCCTCTACGCCTCAACTTTTAATGGCTTCAAGAATAAAACTTTCCATGGCCTGAGAATTGAATGGACAGGAGCTACCGCTGCCCGTCCGAAAGGATTGACCAGTATTGACACTGTTTGGGATAAATTCAACGTTACGGAAAGCGAGGATTATGAAAAAGTAGTTCCTCAGGTTGAAGATAAGTATTCTTTCTTTGGTATACCAAAAGGTATATTAGAGCGGAACAGTAAGATCGAGCAAAATAACACCTGGGGAGGCACATTTGATCCATTGAAATAAGTAAATCGTAATTCGGATTGACAGTAATAGCTACTGCCCTTGTGAATCGCTGAAAATAAAAGCCTCTCGCTTTTTAGAGAGAGGCTTTTATATTTTAGCAGGATGAACGTTTGCCTTATTTATTATAAATTACGAGCTCGTTAGTAACAATCATTTTATAAAATCAATTTATAAAATCAAGACATCTAAATCCTCCTGATCTCATGAAAATAAACAAATTTTTATTTATTGGTATCCTATCGATTTTCATTTCGTGTCAGAAAAGAGCGATGATAACCGCCACTCTTGAAGGTGACTTAATTGCAAAAAATGTAATAGAAGTGAAATATAATCTGCCCGGTCATCTGAAAAATGCGGAGTATAGCTGGTATATCTCCTCATCTTCGGATGGTGAATGGGAAAAAATTCAGGGAAACTGGATGAAAGAAATTGTTTTGCTTACTTCCTATGCTGACAAATATCTTAAATGCGAAATTGTTTTTAAGGCAAACGGGAGCGATGAGAAAGTTGCAACATCGGTAATATCCTCAAAACCGGTCGAATACAGAGGAAATCCCAATACCGACTGGTTCCGTGATGCCGGTTTTGGCATAATGGTTCATTTCTTGAAGGAGGTCTTTGTCCCTGAAGGGGGTGCCGCAGAGTGGAATGAAGCGGTAAATAATTTTGGTGTGGAGAAATTTGCCAAACAGGCCAGTGAAGCCGGTGTCGGTTACGTAATGTTTACCCTGGGACAAAATTCAGGGTATTACTGCTCTCCAAATTCTGCTTTCGATGCTGCTGTTGGAGTTGAGCCTGGTGAGTTATGCTCAAAACGCGATTTGCCAATGGATCTGATGAAAGAACTAAATAAGTATAATATCCCGTTGCTGCTTTATCTCCCAAGTAATCCACCCGTCAATAATAAACTGGTCTCTGCGAAATTCAATTACCCCTTTAAAAAAGACTCTGCAACCAGCCAGTTCAATCAACCCATACTTGAAAATATGATCAGGGAATGGAGCCTGAGATATGGGAAAGGAGTAAAAGGATGGTGGTTTGATGGATTGTATTCGTGGAATGCGATCAGGAGCACACGAATGGATATGTCTCTTAAATACAACATCAGCACACATACCCTTGCCGCAAAGGCGGGGAATAAATCAAGCATCGTAACCTACAACAGCGGTTTTGGCAAGATCAAAGAGAATACTCCTTATTGCGATTACACATCCGGTGAAAAAAGCACAATCGATGAATTTCCAAATGGCAGATGGGCAGCCGATGGTGTCCAGTGGTTTTTATTCACCTATCTCGGCGAGAAATGGGGAGGAAAAGGGCAACAATTTAAGACAGAGAAGCTGACCGGAATGGCACAGAAAATTGTTAAAAATGGAGGTGTATTATGTCTCGAAGTTGTACCTGAAGCCACCGGAGAAATTCTTCCACATCACCTTGAGCAGATAAAAGCTGTCGCAAAAGAACTTAAAAATATCAGGTAATATACATGTTTTCTATTAGGACTAAAATCATGAATCCAGGAAAATTGACTTTCACCTACGTCGTAATCATTTTTGCATTGCTTGGTTTATACAACTGCGGACCGGAAAATAAAGTACAAATCAACGATTGGCTGATTAATGGGGAAAAATATTCTGCAAAGGTTACACAATCGGAAGACGAAAAGGAATTGATACTTTCCAATGGCTTGATAGAAAGAAGGTTCAGGGTGTCTCCAAATCTTGCCACCATTGGAATTAAAAATCTTGTCACCTCTCAAAATTATCTTCGGTCGGTACGTCCTGAAGCGAAAATAACTGTTGACGGCCATAAGTTTAATATTGGCGGATTAACAGGGCAATCAGTCCACAGTTACCTGTTAAACGAATGGCTGGATAGTTTGAAAAGTGAACCAAATTCATTTGAATACACCGGTTATTCTATAAGCGATATTCGGCCAAGGTTTCCGTGGAAAAAAAGACTGGAATGGATGCCCGAAGATTTGCCATGGCCTCCAAAGGGCGTTGAATTCACGCTTAATTTTAAGGCGCCTGACTACAATATTCCGGAAGTTCCAAGAAAGGAGCTATATGCTGATAAAAAAGGAGAACTGATCAGATCGAATTTTAATAATTTAAAAATATTGGGAGAACCGGATCTCTTAAAGGCATCGGTCTCCAATTTTAAAGGTTTAAAGGTAAGTATCCATTATGAAATTTACGACGGAATCCCTTTGATCAGTAAATGGATAAGTATTGACAATCAGATTGGGAAAAGTGTGACTCTGAATGGTTATACCAGTGAAATCATAGCAGCTGTTGAGGGAAGATCCGAAGAAGACGAACAATCAGGTTGGGAAAAGCCGAATATTCACATCGAAACCGATTACGGATCCTCAATTCGCGGAAGAACCGATTATGAAAATGTGGTTACCTGGGTGCCGGATTCAACCTATACTTCGCAAATCAGCTGGGAACTTGCAACACCTTGTTTACTTACCGTTCAGCCTCCGCTTGGACCTGAACAGGTTATCGAAAACGGAAAAAGTTTTGAATCGTTCCATGCATGGGAGCTTTACTATGACAGTTATGAGAAAGAGCGAAAATCTTTATCATTAAGAAAAATGTTCCGGACAATAGCACCTTGGGTAACTGAAAATCCGATACTGATGCATGTCCTGAAAGCTGATTCGGTCTCAGTAAAACAGGCCATCGATCAGTGTGCTGAAGTTGGATTTGAAATGGTGATCATGACTTTTGGCAGCGGATTTAATATGGAAAGCGGCAATCCGGCTTATTATCAAAAAATGAAGAAATATGCCGGATATGCCCATTCGAAAGGGATCGCACTTGGCGGATACAGCCTTTTAGCAAGCCGTTCGATCAGTGAAAAAGATGACGTTATTAATCCAAAGACCGGTAAACCGGGAGGATTCGCTGTTTTTGATAATTCACCTTGCCTGGGCAGCGCCTGGGGCCGTGAGTATTTCAGAAAAATCTATGAATTATACGAAACATCGGGCCTTGACATTATAGAGCACGACGGTTCCTATCCGGGTGATGTATGTGCTTCAACGACCCATCCCGGACATAAAAATCTGTACGATTCCCAGTGGACCCAGCGTAAGACCATCACCGATTTTTATAAGTGGTGCCGTGCAAAAGGAATTTACCTGAACGTACCTGACTCCTACTATCTGAATGGATCTTCCAAAAGTGGAATGGGGTACAGGGAAGTGAACTGGTCGCTGCCCAGAGCTCAGCAGGAAATTATAGAACGTCAGAATATTTATGAAGGAACCTGGAACAAAACGCCAGGCATGGGCTGGATGTTTGTTCCACTCACCCAATACCACGGAGGCGGTGCCGCAGCGACTATCGAACCGTTGAATAAACATCTGGAGCATTATAACCAGCGCTTAGCCAACCTTTTCGGTGCTGGCGTTCAGGCATGCTATCGCGGTCCCCGGTTGTACGATACTGATTCGACAAAGGCAGTTGTGAAAAAGTGGGTTGATTTTTATAAAAAACACCGCAAAATACTCGATTCTGACCTCGTTCATTTACGCCGCGCTGATGGCCGCGACTGGGACGGATTTTTGCATGTAAATCCAACAGCGAAAGAAAAGGGACTACTAATGCTGTATAATCCGTTAAGTGAAAAAATCACCAGAACTTTAGAAATCCCGGTTTATTATACTGGACTGTCCAACACCGCATATGTGCAAAACTCAGATGGAAAAACAAGGAAATTTAAAATCAGCCGTGACTACAAAATCACTTTGGAGATAACATTAAATCCAAAGGGAAACGATTGGTATGTAATCTACTAAGAACTGGTCTGTTAGCAGAATGCATTTTACTATTTTATCAAAACAATTCAATGATGATGTTGATATCCAAAACAAAAAGTGTTGTATTAATTTTAGCTATGGTATTGTTGCAGATTGGATTTTCAGCCAAAGCACAATGGGATTTTAAAACTGACATTTTTAAAATCCATATCGATAACAGGGGTTTCATAACCAGTATGAAAAACATCACTGTAAAACCCAATCAGGAATTCAGTCCTTCAGATAAGCCATCCCCATTAATGTGTCTTTATGACAGCAATAAAAATTTTTATTACGAACCTAATAAAGCTGACTATAATAAAGCTGACAGAATCCTTACACTGAATTATCCCAACGGTTCAATAGCTAAAATCACCCTTTTGCCTCAGAAAAAGTATTTTAAGTTAAGGCTTCAGTCACTTGTACCACGTAATGGTATTGAAGGTATTCAATGGGGTTCTTACCATACCGGCATCACCAATCTTTTGGGGGAAATAATTGGAGTTGCCCGTGATACCAGCGAAGCAGTTAATTACGCTATTGGCATGCTCGCCCTGAACGACAACACATTGGGTGGCACTTCTGAAACTATTGCCGATGCAGCACCTTGCCAGTATATTATCCACAGCCCTGATTCTAAACATTATCCCTTGCCTGACCATCTGAAGGAAGGACAGGTTTTCACCTTAGGAGGCGATGGAATCAGCGATGTCGCATTTTTTGCCCATAAAGAACCTTACTACCGGATCATCTACGGCAATGCTGCGATGGTTGACGATAAAGGGAGAATATCAATCGCCTATCATTCAAGAGACAGAACTTTAAAACGCGAAGTTTATTACTCATTAATACCTAATATGGCAGCCAACACTCCAAATCATCTGGAGGTTCAGCCATTGCCCGGCGTAGATTATATCGGCTCTTCAATTGCTTTGTGGGGCAGTCCCGACAGTACTGCATTAATGGATGTGATTCGGAATATTGTATTATCAGAAGACTTGCCGTATCCTACTTTCAATGGGAAATGGGTCAAAGACCCAGCCGCTTTTGTCCCTGATGCAATTACCAGCGGAGGATTGTACGACAGCATAATACCCTACACCGCCAGATTGGGCTTTAAGGCAATCAGCCTGTACGATCAGGGTTTTATTAGGCCCGACCGGGGCAATGAAGGTTATATTGACGGAAAAAATTTTGAAAAGAAACCCCTGAAGCTGACATCCGGAAATAAATCGCATAAAGAGTTTTCTGAAATGGCAGCAAAATATGGCATTACAATTGGTAGAACCCCAATAACAACTTCGCTGGCTCCCGGAACTAAGGATGCAAGCCCGGTTCCAAGCGACAGTTTGTGTT
>CAYHDA010000151.1:0-10168 GCA_964355145.1 uncultured Mariniphaga sp. | reverse complement strand
TAATTTGTTTTTTAATTGCCTGATAGCCTGTCCCGATTTATCGGGAGAACACCTGAGTTATCTTCATTCGTGTTTGCGAAGCGCAGATTCATGGGTGTTTCATAATTACATCGTTTAGAATTGAATCGATAACGATTAGCGGTTGATTATAAAGGGATTGAATCTCCATTGAGTCGGGGTAGCCGGATTTGAACCGACGACCTCGTCGTCCCGAACGACGCGCGCTACCAAGCTGCGCTACACCCCGATTTAAGAAAATATAATTTGTAATCTCATTGATAATCACTCCTGTAATTCTTCATTGCAATTTCTTAAATGACATTTGTTTTAAGAATGTTTTAAGAATAAAGAATTTGTATTCCTTTAATCCTTAAATTTGATTTGAATGAAAAACGACAAAGAACATTGAACACGAAAGTAATACTTTTCCATAATCAACAAACATGGGTTACCCGTTAAAAATCCGAAAAATTGAGAATAGAACAAAAATATTCGTAAGTATTTTAGTGCTGTTCTTCGTCTTTTTATCATACTCTCAAAACAGAGAAAAGAATAATCTGAAATTAAAAAGGGAAGAGATTAAATCTTCAGATTCTCCTGATAAGTTGAAATATATTATGGTAAAATAATCTCTGTACAATTCACTTTTCAAGATGATTATGGGGTAAATCCCGAAGAATTTGCAAGGATATCCGAAAGACTAAAAAATGAAATCGAATGGGGGTTATCATTTAAAAAGAAGTCACTGAATTATTTTATTTGCAATTAATTTTTCCGGGACCGAAGTTGTAACATGTTTTTATTCTCCCTATGATGTACCCTATATCCGGGCAAACAAACCGTTGAATTCCGTGCACCGGATTGATCTGTTGGTCTGCTGCTTGCCGACTACTAAAAAAGTGCTATTTTTGATCAAACTTTAACTTATCTGCAATGAAAAAACTATTTCTATTTTTTATCTCATCATGCATGATTGTCGGCACTTTGTTCAGTCAGAGTACTCCCTATAATGGGATGCAAAACAGTCTGGGTAACCTTTACATGCTTTCGAATGCAAAAAGCCGTTCAATAAGTCCTGAGAACTTCACCGGCGAAAAAGGGAAAGGTGGAATGGCGAAAATTGGCGAAGGTTCGGCTTCAAATGCTGCCCGCGACCTGGGTCAGGGATGGAAAGTCAATCCGTATGTGGAAATTGCTAAAGGACAGATATTTACACTTGCAGATATTGACGGTCAGGGATCAATCGAACATATCTGGATGACTCCAACAGGGAATTGGCGATATTCAATCCTCCGTATTTATTGGGATGATGAAAAAGATCCTTCTGTTGAATGTCCTGTCGGTGATTTTTTTGGAATGGGATGGGGCGAATATGCCCCGCTTCAGTCGCTTGCTGTTTGTGTAAACCCTGGAAGTGCTTTCAACTGTTACTGGCAAATGCCTTTCCGCAAAAAATGCAGAATTACAATGGAGAACATTGGCGAGAAAACAATGAGCCTCTACTATCAGATAGACTATTGCCTGACAGAGGTACCACAAAATGCCTCTTACTTTCATGCCCAGTTTCATCGTAGCAATCCATTGAAATATAAGGAAGTATATACAATCGTTGATCAGATAAAAGGGAAAGGACAATATGTTGGCACCTATATGGCATGGCAATCCAAGAATAATGGATGGTGGGGCGAAGGGGAGATCAAGTTTTACATGGACGAGGATAAAACATTTCCTACAATATGCGGAACAGGATTGGAGGATTATTTCTGTGGCTCTTATAATTTTGACCGCAAAGGTCAATACTCTGAATTTTGCTCACCTTATTCCGGATTGCACCAGGTTATCCGACCTGATCAGGCATACCGCCCTAGTTTGCGTTTTGGCTTATACCGCTGGCATATCACTGATCCAATTCGTTTTGAAAAAGACCTCAAAGTTACAATTCAGGCTTTAGGCTGGAGAAGTGAAGGCAGATATCTTCCGCTACAGGATGATGTTGCTTCTGTCGCTTTCTGGTATCAGACCGAACCTCATCAGCAGTTTCCGGCTTTCCCATCAAAAGACGAACTGGAGGTCAATTAATTAATTGACAATTGATTAATTATCAATGTTCAATTATTAATGAAGTATATATGGACATTTTAATGTGACATTAAATCACTCCTGTAAAATGGTTCAATAAATAACACAATACCACAGGTTAGCATCGGTTAATCTGTGGTATTTGTGCTATCTGTGGCGGATTAATCTCCGGGTTTGAACACGACTTCTTTAATATTATCTTTTCCTTCTTAGTCAAAATCAATCATCGCCTTCATAACGCCATCCTTGTATCCGCTAACAAGATCAAACGCCTCCTTTGTATCAGCAAATTTAAAACGGTGCGTCGGCATTCTTTCGACATTAAGTTGTTTCGAATTCATTGATTCAAGTGCTTCTTCAACACAATGATTCTGCCGTCTGACACTCTGAATGCAAATCTCTTTGTGTCTAAGCTGATCTACACTAAAGTTCCAGCGATCGAATTCGGGGATGCCGACAATCATTAGTTTGCCGCCAGGCTTAAGTATTTCAATTGCCTGATCCATAGCCTCTTGTTTCCCACAACACTCAAAAACAACATCCAGCAATAAAGGCTCTGTATTTTTAATGCCTTTTGTAACATCTTCTTTTGACGGGTTTCCGGTCCAGGTTGCACCACAAGCTTTGGCTGTCTCAAGTCTTTCGCCGATCAGGTCGGTTACATATATTCTTTTTGCTCCTTTGGCGATTGCCGGCAACAGAACACTCATTCCGATTGGTCCAAAACCAAGAATGCCAATAGCAGCACCCTTCATTGGTATGGATTGATTGACCGCATAAACACCAATGGCAAGAGGTTCACTGATCGCCGCTTCAGTATAGCTCATCCCATCATTTATCTTGAAACAGCTGCTTTCAGGCATAACAATATACTCGCTCAGACAACCATCCGCCTGACCCGGACAGCCCAAAAAACGCAGTTTCCGGCAGGTGTGAGGACGGCCCGCTTCGCATTGGTCGCATTCGCCGCATGGCATAGCTGGCTCAATAGCAATACGATCTCCCGGCTTAACTTTCGTTACGCCGTCTCCAACTGCAATCACTTCACCGGCTCCTTCATGTCCGACAGGAAATGGATAATTGACGATCTGACTTCCGATTTTTCCTGATGTATAGTAATGAACATCAGATCCACAAACACCAACGACCTTCATCTTAATCAATACATCGGTAATGTTTTTGATTTCAGGCATTGGAAATTCCTGCATCTCCATCATTCGGATTCCAGTCAAGACCATCGTTTTCATATTGTTTTTTTGTTTAGTTAAATAACTGTGAGCCAATATTTGTTACAAAGATAGCTGATTTGACCCTTTGGACAATTGTATTATCCGAATACAAATGATTTATTTGAAGCTGAAATTGGTGAAGAATTTGTGTAAATAGCGAATCATTTGTATATTGCCCACCTTGAATTACAAGGTGTCTTTTAGTTTTCTGATTGATCATTTCTGCTGTCAGCAACCAGTCATAATTCATTCCGCCAGCTGGCGGACATAATTCGTAATTCATAATTATTTTTAACCAGATTAATTAAGCGCACAACTATGCAAGTATTATTAGGAATCTTTTTTCATTCGATCGGCGGATTTGCATCCGGGAGTTTTTATATGCCATTTAAGAAGGTAAAAGACTGGGCTTGGGAAAGTTACTGGATTGTTGGAGGTTTGTTTTCATGGCTGATTGTACCCCCTGTTGCAGCTTATCTTACGATTCCCGGATTTGCAGAGATCATCAGTGCAACTTCCTTCAATGTTTTGGTTATCACTTTTATAATGGGATTGCTTTGGGGTATAGGTGGTCTGACTTATGGTTTGGGAGTACGTTACCTTGGCATGTCGCTGGGGAATTCCGTAGTTCTTGGATTTTGTTCTGCATTTGGGGCGTTGGTTCCTCCCATTTATTACACTTTAATTCCAACAGCGGGAAAGATCTCCTTTATTGATATGACTTCAAATACAGGCGGGCAACTTGTCCTTTTGGGTGTAGCGGTTTGTTTAACGGGTATTGCCATTTCAGGCAGAGCCGGTATGTTAAAGGAGAAAGAGATTACTCCAGAGGCCAGTAAATTGAGTGTCAAGGAGTTTAGTTTGGTTAAGGGATTAATAATTGCAATTATTTCGGGAATTTTAAGCTCCTTTTTTAATTTTGGCATCGAAGCCGGAAAACCAATGGCTGAAGTTGCAGACAAAGCGTGGGCGGTAATTAATCCGGATTCAGGCAAATTTCTTTTTGGTAATAATGTTACCTATATAATAATAATGTGGGGTGGACTTACCACCAATCTGATTTGGACAATGATCTTAAATTTCAAAAACCATACATTCGGGGATTATACCAACAAAAAAACACCCTTGAAAAGTAACTATTTCTTTGCAGCGCTTGCCGGAACAATCTGGTTCATGCAATTTTTCTTTTATGGAATGGGTGAAAGCAAGTTAGGTAACGGGGCAAGCTCCTGGATATTGCACATGTCCACGATTATATTGACTGCCAACATGTGGGGGATTTATAATAAAGAGTGGAAAGGCGTCTCTTCAAAAACGATCAGAACCATCACTGTCGGTATTGCTGTAATTTTGTTGTCTGTGGCAATTGTCGGCATTGGTAATTCAATTCAATAAACTTCAAGATGAAACGTTTTGCTTTTAAGATGAAACTTAAGGCCGGATGTAAGAATGAATACCGGAAAAGACATGACGAAATCTGGCCTGAACTGGCCGGTCTGATTCGTTCAACCGGCGTTTTCGACTACTCGATATTTCTGGATGAGGCGACAGATACCTTATTCGCCGTTCAGAAACAGGCTGGGGAGGAATCGTCGCAGGATATGGGCAATAATCCGATCGTTCAAAAGTGGTGGGAATATATGGCTGATATCATGGAAACAAACCCCGATCATTCGCCGGTGATTACTGCTCTTGAAGAAGTTTTTTATTTGGAATAGGAGGTAATATGCTAATGAGGGAATTTGACTATTTGGGAAATGTGCTAATGTGCCAATGTGCTAATGAGGGAATTTGATCCGTCAGCTGACAGATGAAAATGGGGGAATTGGGAAATATGTTAATGTGTTAATGAGATAATAGGCTGATAGTCTATCGGGCTAGTAGCCTAATTGAAGCAGAATTTCCCCCTTAGAAAAAGGGAAGTCAGGGGGGATTTTAGATATCATTTTTAAAATTGGAAGACCCAGGATTAATAGCTGAACTAATCAGCAAGTTGCTATTACAAATGAAATGAGGTTAAAAACAGAATATTATGAAAAAAGAATTTATTGAGCGGGCTTATGAGCTTGCAAAAGAGCAGTATGCCTCACTTGGGATTGATACCGATGTGGCTATTTCAAAGATGAAAGACGTGAGAATAAGCCTTCATTGCTGGCAAACGGACGATGTTGGAGGATTTGAAAAACCCGATTCGACATTAGGTGGCGGTGGAATTCAGGTAACGGGCAACTACCCCGGAAAAGCTGGCTCAATCGCTGACATGAAAATGGACATCGAAAAATCAATGTCTTTATTGCCAGGGAAACAACGGCTGAATCTTCATGCTATTTATGGTGATTTTGGCGGTCAGCTGGTAGATCGTGATCAGATTGAAGTAAAACATTTTCAGGGATGGATCGACTGGGCTAAAAAACTGGAAATTGGTCTCGACTTCAATGCATCTTGTTTTTCACACCCAAAATCAAACGATGGTTTTACGCTATCGAGTAAAGATGAATCAATCCGGAAATTCTGGGTCGATCATGTCAAAAAATGCCGGGTTATCGGAGCTGAGATGGGTAAACAACTCGGTACCCCATGTGTTCATAATCTTTGGATTCCGGATGGCTCAAAAGATATGCCTGTTGATCGGGGTGGTCACCGTGCCATTCTAAAGAAATCTCTCGACGAGATTTTTGCAGTGAGTTATCCGAAAGAACATTTGAAAGATGCCATCGAATGCAAACTTTTTGGAATCGGTTCTGAGGCAATGGTTGTCGGTTCTCATGAGTTCTACCTTGGTTATGCCATTAAAAACAATACTTTGTTGTGTCTGGATAATGGACATTTCCATCCGACAGAGCAGGTAGGTGATAAAATTTCTTCTTGTCTTTTATATCTTGATGAGCTTTTGCTGCACGTCACACGCGGGATAAGGTGGGACAGCGACCATGTAGTGACATTCAACGAGGAAATAATTCTGATTGCGCAGGAGGTAATCCGTTGCAATGCTTTGGATCGGGTTAATGTAGGTCTGGATTTTTTCGATGGCAGCTTAAACCGGATAGGTGCCTATGTTGTTGGTACGCGTGCTGCACAGCAGGCATTTCTGTTTGCCTTGCTTGAACCCACTGAGCTGATCAGAAAATATGAGGAGCAAGGAAAAAGCTTCGAGAGGCTCGCTTACCTTGAGGGATTAAAAACGATGTTATTCGGTGCTGTTTATGATAAATACTGTCTGGATAATAATGTTCCTGCAGGGGTTGATTATATTGCCGAAATACAGGAATATGAGTCTGATGTTTTAAGCAAGAGGTAACTAAACCCTCAAGGTTTCAAAAACTAATGTTTTCCTCAATTAAACCCTCAAGGTTTCAAAAACCTTGAGGGTTTAATACTCCGGCGAGGATGTAAAATTATCCTCTGTTTCATCCGGGAAAGTGGTACCTTTAGCTAAAATTTCAAGGCGGAAAATGAAGGAATTTATTAGCAACGATCAATTGCAGCTGGCATTTGATTTCGTTCAATATACGGGCAAAAATATTTTTCTGACCGGTAAGGCTGGTACCGGAAAAACCACTTTTCTTCATCAGCTTAAACGAATTTCTCCCAAACGAATGGTTGTCGTAGCTCCAACAGGTGTTGCAGCAATCAATGCCGGAGGTGTTACCATCCACTCCTTTTTTCAATTGCCTTTTGGCCCTTATCTCCCGGTTGATGTATCCTCCAATCCGGTTTCAGGATTTGCAGGCAGACCTTCCTCTGAAAGTTTTCAAAAGTTTAACCGCGAGAAAATAGCAATTCTAAAAAGTCTGGATTTATTGGTTATCGACGAGATCAGTATGGTACGCGCCGACTTGCTCGATGGTATTGATGATGTACTTCGCCGGTATAAGGATCGCAATCAGCCTTTTGGGGGTGTTCAGCTGCTGATGATTGGCGATTTACAGCAGCTTGCTCCAGTGGTTAAGGAAGACGAATGGAATTTGTTGAGGCCTCATTACGAAACAGTCTTTTTTTTCAGTAGCAAGGCATTGAAAAAAACAGATTATATCAGTATCGAACTGACTCATATTTTCAGGCAACGTGATGAAAAATTCATCAGTCTATTGAATAAAATCAGGGATAACAATGCAGATCAGAAAATATTGGATGAATTAAACAAACGGTATCTGCCCGGTTTTGTAAGTAAGGATGGCGATGGTTATATCACTTTAACGACCCATAATTATCAGTCGCAGGATATTAATCATTCAAAACTCGCAAAATTATCGGCTAAAGTCCGAAAATTTGGGGCAGTAATAGAAGGTGAATTTCCTGAATATTCATACCCGACCGATTTTGAGTTAAGTTTAAAGAACGGTGCGCAGGTGATGTTTGTTAAAAACGATGTTTCACGTGACAAGCTTTACTACAACGGTAAAATTGGTACAGTGGCACACATTGACGAAGATTCAATTACAGTCCGGTGCCCTGACGATAAGGATGAACTCATTGTGGGAAGAGTGGAATGGCAAAATACAAAATATACGATCGATGATCTAACAAAAGAGATCAAAGAATCGGTCCTCGGAACTTTTAGTCAGATTCCGCTCAAGCTGGCATGGGCCATCACTATTCACAAGAGTCAGGGTTTAACTTTCGAAAAAGCGATTATAGATGCCAATGCTGCCTTTGCACACGGACAGGTTTATGTGGCATTGAGTCGCTGCAAGACTTTGGAAGGGATGGTTTTAAGCTCTCCTATTTCCAGTCAGTGTATTAAGAGCGATGTTAAGGTTTCGGTTTTCAGTCGTAAAATTGAACAAAATCAACCCGGTCCGGCACTTTTGGAGGAATCAAAACAGGCTTTTCAGCACCTTTTATTGTTGGAGCTCTTCGATTTTCAACCGCTGATGCGAAGATTGGGTTATTGCGTAAAGCTGATAGCGGAACATTCGGAAAGTATTTTACCTGCCTTAAAAGAGATATTTGGAACAATGATCATCGAGGCGAGGCGCGATATGTCTGATGTTTCAGAAAAATTCAAGGGGCAGTTACAGCAGTTAATTGCCCAAAATAAAAATGTAGAATTGAACATTCCATTGCAGGAGCGTATTCAGAAAGCATGTCATTATTTCTCGGAAAAGCTAGTAGGAATTGTTCTTGATAAATTGAAAGATATTGATATTGAAATAGATAATAAGGTTGTTCGGAAATCTGTAAAAGATGCTGTCGGAAAATTAAACGAAGAGGTTACTGTTAAGCATGCCTGTTTGAAAGGATGTACAGAAGGATTCAACGTCAAACATTATATGGAAATCAGGGCAAAGGCTGTTATTGAACCTTCGGAGCTGAAACAAAAAAATAAAATTTCAGCCGTTATTTCCGATATTCACATGGAACATCCCAAACTTTTCAAGCTGTTAAGAATCTGGCGAAATAATAAGGCTTATGAGTTGAATGTCGAAGCCTACATGGTGTTGCCACAGAAATTGTTGCTCGAACTCACAATTAAAATGCCTGTATCTTTTGCCGATCTGAAAAAGATCAAAGGCGTCGGGGCAAAAAAGGCAGCCCAGTTCGGGAAGGAGATCGTGAATATTATCATTGGGTATAAAGTTGGTGAGAAAATGGAGGTGTCAGAACCTGAGGATGATCCTGAGCCGGAACTAAAAAAACCAAAACTTCCTAAGATTGATACAAAGCTGATCTCCTACGAAATGTTTAAAAACGGTAAATCCATTGATGCGATCGCTAAAGAGCGGGGATTTGTGGCTTCAACCATCGAAGCGCATCTTTCTTATTATGTCGGGACAGGAGTGCTTGGTCTGGAGAGATTGGTAGATCCGAAAAAAGCAGCTATTATTTCCGAATGGTATTTAAAAAATCCAATGCTCGGATCTGGTCCGGCCAAAGCCGCATTGGGAGAAAATGTAAGTTTTTCCGAATTGCGTTTTGTTTGGATTTATTTGATGTACACAAGGCAAATAATGGTATAAATAAATACTTTTACAGCCTTTATTAACCGATGTGAAAAAAAATGCGAATACTTTTAACTCCTTTCATTATCTGTTTGTTACTATTGTCATGCTCATCCGGCAAGAAAGCTTTTGAGCGCGGCGATTATTTTAATGCTACGCTGCAAGCGGTGAATCGCCTGCGAAGTAATCCGAATTCTGATAAAGCGCTGCAAGCCGTTAAGGACAGCTATCCGATGTCGCTGACCTATTTTCAGGGAAAAGTTGACTATGCTTTAGGCACGAATAGTCCTTTCAAATATTCAGAAATTGTTGGATATTATCAGAATATGAACCGTCTTTCAGACGAGATAAGCCGTTGTCCTGCTGCATTAAACATCTTTCCAAAGTTGAATTACTACACCAGCGAATTGGCACAGGCGTGCAAGTTAGCAGCGGAAGAACAGTACCTGGCAGGATTGGCAAACGAAAAATTAAATTCCCGCCTGGCCTGGAAAGAGGCTTTTCTTAATTTCCGGAAGGCCGATCAGTTTGCGCCCGGATACAAGGATATCAGACATCGGATGGAAGACGCGAAATACAATGCAACTTTAAGAGTCGTTGTGGAGCAGATAACTGTACCACGCAAGTACCAGCTCTCCTCTGATTTTTTTCTGAATCAAATCATTGAAACACTGATGAAATATCGGCCCAATGAATTTGTTGAATATTATTCGCCCGAAGCTGCAGATAAGGCAAGGATCAAAACTCCTGATCAGTTACTGAAAATGAGCTTTGATGAATTCGTAATCGGACAGGTGTATGATAAAGAGTCGGTACGTGAAGTTACGCGCGATAGTGTTGAAGTGGGAGCCGTGACCCTTGCGGATGGTAAGAAGATGAAAGACTATAATACGGTAAAAGCCAAACTGAATGATTTGT
>CAYHDA010000150.1:7606-10242 GCA_964355145.1 uncultured Mariniphaga sp. | reverse complement strand
TTGACAATTACTTATTTTACCATGGAGTCTAAATTAACACCCTTAATGTTAGGTTTTTGTGCGCTATCAGGTTATTTACCCCTTTATGGCACAAATAATATCCATGAGGTAAAAAAACCGAATATTGTATTAATCATGTCTGATGACATGGGATACTCAGATATTGGCTGTTATGGCAGTGAAATAAAAACGCCCAATCTCGATGCACTGGCAATGAATGGCTTGCGGTATACCCAGTTTTATAATTCGGCAAGGTGCTGCCCTACCCGCGCGTCGTTGCTGACCGGGTTGTATCCCCACCAGTCAGGCATAGGTCACATGATGAATGACAGAGGATCAAAAGGATATCGCGGCGACCTGAACAACAATAGCCTGACCATTGCACAGGTTTTGAAATCTGCCGGGTACTCAACCTGTATGGTTGGGAAATGGCATGTCACACCGTTATTACCGACGGTCAAAAATCCGGATAAGCACAACTGGCCATTGCAACGTGGATTCGACAAGTTTTTTGGAACCATACACGGAGCAGGAAGTTTCTACGATCCAAACTCACTCACATCTGGCAATACGTTTATCGCTCCAGGCAAGGATTTTTATTATACCCGGGCCATCAGCGATACGGCGGTAAAATTTGTTGAACAGCAATCATTCGAAAAGCCTTTTTTTATGTATGTGGCCTACACCGCTGCTCATTGGCCATTGCATGCCCTGCCGGAAGATATTGCAAAATACAAAGGGTTTTATAACCAAGGATGGGATGAATTAAGGAAACAGCGCTACAAGCGGATGATTGAAATGGGCATTATCGATCCCAAATGGAAATTATCGGATGCAACTCCTGAGGATTGCAAATGGGATAATACGGCGATGAAAGAGTGGCAGGCTGCGTGCATGGAGGTATATGCTGCCATGATCGATCGGATGGATCAGGGGATCGGCCAAATTGTTGAAACGCTAAAAAAGAGAGGCCAGCTCGAAAATACCCTGATTTTATTCTTGCAGGACAACGGGGCCTGCTCTGAGCAATGGGGTTTCTGGAATAAAAAGGCTTTTGATGTTGATCCTGATACCCTCAAACCAATGGCTCCGGATGAGCTGCAATACAGGATGCAGCCACAGCAAACCCGCAACGGGAGACCGGTACGTTCAGCCAAAGGCGTATTTCCCGGTGCGGCTGATACTTATATTGGTTACGATATCAGCTGGGCCAACGCGTCAAACACCCCTTTCCGCATGTATAAGCATTGGGTCAATGAAGGGGGCATCGCGACTCCGCTTATTGTACATTGGCCGGCCGGCTTCAGTGCAAAAGGCGAATTCAGATCCCAGCCGGGTCACTTGATTGATATCATGGCCACATGCGTGGACGTGTCCGGCGCAAATTATCCTGCTAAAATAACTGACAATGAAATAGTTCCAATGCAAGGAGTCAGTCTGGCTCCTTCATTTACCAATAAAAAGCTCAACCGTAAGGCCATTTACTGGGAACACGAAGGGAACAGGGCTGTCAGGGAAGGGAAATGGAAACTGGCCTCAAAATCAGTGTTGAATAACAGTTTTGCCTTTGATAAAATTGACGAACTGGATCTGAAAGACTGGGAATTATTCGACATGGAAAATGATCGCACAGAATTATATAACCGTGCTGATCAACATCCTGAAATTGTAAAAAAGATGGCCATCGAATGGAATACGTGGGCCAGATCAGCTGATGTTATTCCAAAACCGCGTAAATAAAAATAGGATGCAAAGACGAAATTTTTTAAAAACCGGACTGATTGGTTGTAGTGTCAGCCTTCTCCCCTATTTGCTGCATGCCCAATCAAAAATAAAGCTGCCCAATGTTTTGCTTATAGGCGACTCAATTTCATTGGGATATACAAAATTTGTTCAGGAGCTGCTTGAAGGCAGAGCGAATGTTCAGCATGCTTTAAATCCAAAAGGTGGTGCAGAAAACTGTGCGGGGACTACAAACGGTTTGAAGAATATTGACCGGTGGATTGGCAGCACAAAATGGGATGTGATACACTTCAATTTTGGATTGCATGATCTTAAGCATGTAGACCCGGTTACAGGGATTAACAGTGAAAAAGCAGAAGATCCTCAACAAGCCGATTTGAAGACTTACGAAAAGAACCTCACTGTGATCGTAAGTAAACTTACCGCGACTAAAGCCAGATTAATTTTCGCGACCACCACACCATTTCCGGATAAGCCAAACGGCCCTTTGCGTAGCGCCGATCAGGCTGAAAAATACAATAAAGCTGCTTTGAAGATCATGGAAAAAAATAAAATACTGATCAATGATCTTTATTCATTTACACTACCCAGGATGAAGGAATTACAACTGCCAAAGAACGTTCATTTCTCTGTTGAAGGCAGCAAAGCGCTTGCTGGGCAGGTTGTCGAAAAAATTCTATCTGCAATTTGATTAAATAACGATATAAATAATTCAATAGTATGAAACTAAATTTCAGCAAGTATGCCGGTTTCGCCCTGTTGGGGATAATGGCCGGATCAGCCAACGGACAAACACGGAAGATGCCTAATGTAGTTTTAATCCTTGCCGATGACATGGGATATGGTGACCTGAACTGCTATGGTGCCACCCGCTATTCTACTCCCAATCTCGA
>CAYHDA010000150.1:0-7596 GCA_964355145.1 uncultured Mariniphaga sp. | reverse complement strand
TCTCGACAAACTGGCAGCAGGCGGTATAAGGTTTACTAATTTTTATGTCTCTCAGGCTGTCTGCAGCGCTTCGCGTGCGGCGCTGCTCACCGGGTGCTACTCCAACAGGGTTGGCATCGCCGGCGCTTTAAATCCTAACTCATTGGTCGGATTAAATTCCCAGGAGGAGACTATTGCGGAGGTGCTTAAGAAAAGAGGATATAAAAGTGCAATTTTCGGAAAGTGGCACCTGGGATTTCAACCGCAGTTCCTGCCGCTGCAACAAGGTTTCGATGAATACTTTGGACTGCCCTATTCGAACGATATGTGGGGATATAACATTAATGGAGAACACAAGAATCCCAACTATCGTCCTTTAAAGTTAATCGACGGGAACAAAGAGATAAAAGAAATTACCTCGATGGATGATCAGGCACAGCTGACTACACAATATACCGAACATGCTGTTTCTTTCATCGACAGGCACAAAAAAGAACCATTCTTCCTCTACATGCCCTATGCGATGCCTCATGTTCCGATCGCGGCATCCAATAAATTTAAAGGAAAGAGCGAACAAGGTGTTTTTGGTGATGTACTAATGGAAATCGATTGGTCGGTAGGGCAAATTATGGAGACGCTCACCAAAAATGGTCTTGCAGAAAATACACTGGTTATTTTTACTTCTGACAATGGGCCATGGCTCAATTTTGGAAATCATGCCGGCTCGGCAGGAGGACTGCGCGAGGGAAAAGGGACCAGTTGGGAAGGTGGTCAGCGGGTGCCTTGCATCATGAAATGGCCGGGCCATATCCCGGAAGGATTGGTTTGCAATAAAATAGCAGCTACAATTGATATCTTACCCACACTGGCAACCATCACTAAGGCACCGCTTCCGGCTCATAAAATCGACGGAGTGAATATCCTGCCGCTGATGACAGGTGATCAGAACGCCAATCCCCGCGAAGTATTTCTATACTACTACAACGCGAATTGTCTGGAAGCCGTTCGGAAGAATCAGTGGAAACTTGTTTTTCCGCATCCTTCGCGGACGTATGAAGGATTTGCTCCAGGGCAAGACGGAGCCGGAGGAAAAACGGCTTCTGTCCGGGTCGAATCAGCCCTTTACGATTTACGTCGCGACCCGGGTGAGCGTTACGATGTAAAAGATTCCAACCCTGAAGTTGTTGCGGAGCTTTCTAAAATCGCTGATGAAGCAAGATTAGACCTTGGGGATGGAATCATGAATATCAAAGGAGCTAACGTTCGAGAACCTGGAAGGGTTGAGGAACACAAATGAGTAAATAATATTTTTTCAATAAAAATAAGAATTACAAAATAAAAGTAATAGACTATGATTTGTAAGCTGGCAAGTATTACCGCCTTTGCCTTTACAGGCTTGTCACTGGTTGGATACACCGTGTCTCAGGCACAACCCCGCAAATTGCCCAACATCCTCCATATCCATGCCGACGACCATCGCCCGGACGGTTTGCACGCTTTGGGGAATCCATTGCTTATTACGCCGAATCTCGACATGCTGGTGAAGAGTGGTGTAACCTTCACTCATTGTTACACTATGGGTTCAATGATTGGAGCTGTCTGTACGCCGAGCCGCACCATGTTGCTGACAGGAAGATCATGGCAGCGGATCCCGGGAGCACCCGATGCCGCATCTAATGCCGGTGATCCTGTGACCTTCCTGCCACGAGTCATGGCAGCAGCCGGCTATCAGACCTGGCATATGGGTAAGAAAGGGAACGGTTTTCCGGCAGGCTTGAAGGAATTTGAAACCAGCATCATTGACGCTGCAAGTGGCCAAACACCGGCCAACGACCGTGCACATTGCTGCCAGCGGCTGGCCGACAGTACGATCGTTTTTCTTAAGGGTCGTAAAGCAGACAACGCAGCCAGACCGTTTTACATTTACATTGCACCACCTGTACCACATGACCCCCGCTCCGCTGAAGCAAAGTTTCAATAACTTTACGATGCGGCAAAGATCCCCCTTGCTCCTGCGTTCCTTCCACTCCACCCCTTTGACAACGGCGAAATGACCGTCCGCGATGAAAAGCTGGCACCATGGCCACGCACACCTGAGGATACAAAACAACAGAATGCCGACTATTATTCCTGCATAACAGGATTCGATTACCATGTCGGTCGTATCTTCGCCGAGTTGAAGGCCAGTGGCCAGTGGGACAATACCATCATCATCTTCAGCGGGGATAACGGACTCTCCCTCGGAGAACACGGACTATTCGGAAAACAAAATCTTTATGAATTTGGTGGAATGCATGTCCCCCTTGTTATTGCCGGCCCCGGAATAAATAAAGGTAAAAGTGAAGCATTCGTTTACCTTATGGACCTGTTCCCAACCTTTGCTGAATTTGCGGGTGCAACGATTCCTTCCGGTGTTGAGGGGAAGAGCATTGTACCCATCCTGACAGGGAAGGAAACCAAAGTCCGCGACTTACTTTATACTGCCTATCGCGATGGCCAGCGCTCCATCCGCGACGATCGCTGGAAACTTATCCGTTACCCGCTTGTGGACCGGACGCAGCTTTTTGATCTTAAAACTGACCCGCACGAATTGAATAATCTGGCCAACAAACCCGAATATACTTCGAAACTAAGTGAATTGACAGTATTGCTTAAAAAAGAAATGAAATGCTATGCTGACACTTTCCCGCTCATGGTTGCCAATCCCAAACCGGCAGAATGGACTCCCCCACCAAAAGACCTTCAGCCAGAGAAAAGAATGGTCAAATAAAAAACCAATAAATGAATATCATAATACCGGCTAATATGAAAAACATAAAGATGAGGTTTCAGCGTGGCTTACTACTGTTATTTCTGGTCGCAGGATTTCAATTTTATATGATTCATTTCTGCCTGGCCCAAGGTCAGGACGCTCCGCAGTGGGGCGAAAAACATACCCGAAATATGGTTTCCGCTGAGACAGGTTTACCTTCAACATTTAATATTGAAACCGGAAAAAATGTAAAGTGGTCGGTTCCTGTTGGAAGTGATTGTTATGCAACACCAGTAACCTCAAAAGGAAAAGTTTTAATTGGTGCGAATAATGCAGATGAACGTGATCCACGTCATAAGGGCGACCGTGGTATTTTACTCTGTTTGAATGAATCGGATGGCAGTTTGTGCTGGCAATTGGTCGTTCCCCGCATCGAAGGCGACAGGCACAACGACTGGCCTATGATTGGGATTTGTTCGTCACCAACTGTTGAAGACAACCGTGTTTACGTGCTTACCAACCGTTCAGAGGTACTTTGCCTCGACTTGAATGGACAGGCTGATGGCAACGACGGGACTTTTCAAGGTGAGGGGTGGTACATGGCCCCCTCAGGTGAATTTCCTTATGAAGTAACACTAAAGGATGCGGATATCCTCTGGTCCTACGATTTAAAACTGGAATTGGGTTTATGTCCGCACGATTCGCCCCACGCTTCCATCCTGCTCGATGGTGACTTTCTTTATCTTAACACTTCCAATGGTGTTAATTACAAGCATCTTGAGACCACCGCCTTAAACGCTCCCGGCTTGATTGCGCTTGATAAAAAGACAGGAAGACTTGTAGCAAAAGACAATGAGCATTTTGGCCCCCGCACTTTTCACGCTGCATGGTCATCACCCTCCATGGGAGAAGTGAATGGACAAAAGCTGGTTTTCTTTGCCGGTCCCGATGGAATTTTATATGCTTTCGAAGCACTTTCCCCGTTGGCATCACGTGATCAAGTTCAACTATTCAAAAAGGTCTGGCAATTCGACTGCGACCCTACTGCACCAAAAGCTAATATTCATTCGTACCTGAATAATAAGGTGGAAGGACCAAGTGTTTTATTTGGAATGCCTGTATTTTACAAAAATCGCATTTTTCTTACCGGGGGTGGCGATATCTGGTGGGGGAAAAAGAAAGCCTGGCTGAAATGTATCGATGCCACCAGGAAAGGAGATATCACCAATACCGGTGAAATCTGGTCATACCCCCTTGAGCAACACTCAGTGTCAACGCCTGCCATTTCGAATGGATTGGTCTATGTTACCGACTGCGGTAAAAAACTGCATTGCGTTGACGTTGAAAATGGGCAGCCCTATTGGAAACACAACCTTAAAATGGATTCATGGAGTTCTGCTTTAGTGGCCGACAAAAAAGTTTATGTTGGTTCGCGAGGAAGTGATTTTTGGATTCTTGAAGCAGGCAAAAAATTAAATATATTGGATTCCACAAAACTGGAAAGCCCCATTCACGCAACTCCTGTAGCTTCAAACGGGGCATTGTACCTTTCAACTTTGAGGCGGCTTTATGCAATAAAAAATGTAAGATGATAATCTATCCCCGGGCGAATCTGGTGCGGCTTTACAATATGGACAACGATCCGTTTGAAATGCACGATCTGGCAGCTGATGCAACTTACAAACCGGTTATGGACGAGCTTTTTATATCATTTAAAAAACTACAGACAGAGGTGGCAGACCCTATGGATGTTACCTCCTGTTACAACAACTTCTTTCACAAAAAATAAATATTCAGCATGAAAGCAATTCATTACCTGGCACTTCTGTGCGGAGGATTCCCGGTTCAGCTAACCTGTCAGGCGAAGGACAAACCAATCAGCCAGCCCAACATTATTTTGTTGATGGCTGATGATCTGGGATGGGGAGATGTCGGCTTTAATGGGAATAAGGTAATTAAAACACCGGCATTAAACCAGATGGCCTCTGATGGAATCGTGTTTGACCGTTTCTATGCGGGATCGGCCGTTTGCTCCCCCACACGAGGCAGCTGCATTACAGGCAGAAATCCCTTCCGTTATGGCATCTATTTCGCCAATGTAGGGATGATGAAAAAAGAGGAAATCACAATTGCGGAGGTAGCCCGGAAATTGGGGTATACCACTGCTCACTTTGGGAAATGGCACCTCGGAACGCTCTCGAATACAATTTCTGATGGTCGCAGAGGAGGATCTGACAATGTGTACAGTCCCCCTTGGGAAAATGGTTTCGACGAATGTTTTTCCACTGAGCAGGCTGTTCCTACCTGGGATCCCATGAAAAACCAGGAAATAAAACATCCTTCGCGGTATTGGACCGGACCAGAGCAATTCGCCAGTGAAAATCTGGAGGGAGACGATTCGAGGGTGATGATGGACAGGGTGCTTCCGTTTATCGGTACTGCTGTAAGAAAAAATACTCCATTTCTCGCCGTGGTATGGTTCCACGCTCCACACAGTCCTGTGGTGGCAGGACCCGAATACCTGAAAATGTATCCCCAATATGACGAGAATAAACAACATTATTATGGCTGCATAACGGCTTTGGACAAACAAGTAGCAAGGCTGCGCAAGGAATTAAAAGAACTTAATATTGAGGACAATACATTGATCACCTTCTGTTCCGACAACGGACCTGCTGGTATTGGAGGAGGAACGAAACAAATCGCCGGAGAGAGGCAGCAAGGCGAGACCGGCGGATTCAGAGGAAGAAAAGGGGTATTGTATGAAGGAGGCCTTAGGGTTCCCGGGATAATGATCTGGCCGGCAAAGATTAAAAGTGGTCAGCACACACAATTTCCGGCAGTAACAAGTGATTATTTCACCACCATCCTTGCCATCTGGGGATTTGAATTACCCAAACGCCCCTATGACGGAATCGACCTGATGCCTGCCATTAATGGCAAAATGGCCGAACGTCCCGGCTTTATCGGATTCCAGATTCCCACACAACAATCCATCGTGACTCAGAATTACAAATTAATCACGCCTGACAAAAAAGAATTTGAACTTTACAACCTCATCAATGACAAATATGAGCAAAAAAATATCGCGGCAGCAAACCCTGATCTTGTGGAACAAATGAAAAAAGAGCTGTTTCAGTGGATCGAATCGTGCAAAAACAGCAATGAGGGAGCCGATTATCACGACGACAAAGACTAATTAAGTTATAGGAATGAAATAATGTCATGATTTCTTAATTGACTTTTAAATAAAATTAAAAAAATATGATTAAATAAAAACCATGAAACTACCTGTTCATCTTTCAACAAATGTAAAAATACTGGCAACTACCTGCCTTATTGTTTCATACAACTTATCAAGCATGGCTCAGAAGGTCCGCAAACCAAATATTCTGCTTATTCTTGCGGATGATCTCGGGTATAAAGACTGTGGGTTTACCGGAAATAAACTATTCGAAACACCCAATATTGATGCGATGGCTCAAAAAGGGATCGTTTTCAATAAGGCTTATGCGGCTGCCGGGAATTGCGCACCCAGCCGGGCTGGTTTGCTGAGTGGCTGTTATTCTCCCCGAACGGGAGTTTATGCTGTTAACAGTACCACCCGTGGCCCCATAAAGGAAATGAAACTGGTTCCTGTACCTAACAATACCGAACTGAACGGCAATATTGTAACTCTGGCTGAAGCTTTGAAGGCAGAAGGGTACACCACCGGGCTTTTTGGCAAATGGCATTTGGGACAGACAGAAACAACAAAACCAACAGCGCAGGGTTTTGATGTTTATTTCGATCCCCGGAAAGATGATCCAAACCGAAAAAGAAATGTGCCTGAGGATCCAAAGAATATATTTTCGTTTACGGAGGAGGCCATAAAATTTATGAATTCAAACAGGGATAAGCCAACATTTACCTACTTGGCCCATCACGCCATTCATTCAGCGCTGGAATCACGACCCGGGAGCTTTGAGAAATTTACAAAAAAGGGAGCAGACAAAGATGTGGCCCTTTATGCCGCATGTGTGTTCGACCTTGATGCCGGTATTGGTAGAATTATGGAATTTTTAAAAACATCGGGACTGGACCAAAATACGCTGGTCGTGTTTACCAGTGATAATGGGGCAACGCGTCAATCATCGCAGGAACCACTGCGCGGAAATAAGGGATGTTACTATGAAGGAGGTATCCGTGAACCCTTTATCGCCGTATGGCCCAATAAAATAAATCCCGGATCAACACAAAACACTCCTATCATCAACGTCGATTTATATCCCACTTTTCTGGCTGCTGCCGGTAATCGAACCGTTCGATTGGACGGAGAGAACCTGTTGCCTCTTTTGATGGGCCAGGCAAAGACGACAAATCGCGATAAAATATTCTGGCATTTCCCGGGTTATCTGAATGAACCGGTCATCCGTGGAAGAGATAAGATCTTCAGGACAAGGCCGGTAACAACAATGCGCAAAGGAGACTGGAAAATACTGCTTTACCATGAGGAGTGGCTGCTGGATGGTGGTAAAATGAACCTTGCCAAAAACGATGCAGTCGAGATCTATAATTTAAAGGATGATGAAGGAGAGCGGGTGAATCTCGCCAATACCAATATTCCAAAGAGGGATGAATTGCTGGGTGATCTACTACATTGGATGAATGATACGAAGGCCCCTTTCCCTACTTTAATCACTGAAACCAATAAACCACAATTATCAGAAGGAGGGAAAGAGTAAAGAGATTAAAGAAAAAGGATCGAAGGAAATATTATGACAGGGTCGGAGGCTTGGGTCAGGCAATAGGGTCGGGCGAATTGGGGTCGAGGCTGTATCAAAAGTAAAAAAATTAACCGCTGAGATCCGCTGAGGGAAACCGCT
>CAYHDA010000149.1:0-10263 GCA_964355145.1 uncultured Mariniphaga sp. | reverse complement strand
GCTCATTGATGCTAATGGCTAAATAGTTAAGCATAGCAACAATAATGTCTTCCTTACTTTTAAAATGCCGGTAAATGGCGCTTTCCGAAAACTGCATTTCTTTTGCCAGATTTTTGATTGTCAACCCACTAACACCTGAAGAGGTGAGTATTTTTCCGGCTGCTTCAATGATCTCTAACTGACGGTGCGTAATATCCATGGTGATTGCTTTTTCTATTATTATCTTTGAATTTCGTTTTTTTAGCTTAATGAACTTTCGTCATTCCCGAAGTTTGTGGTGCTTTAACAACCAGGATCCGGGACAAGCCGTCCGATTAATTGTCAATTTAATGAAAAATATCGGCAAGGCTTTCAATTGCCTGCGCTACTTCTTTAGTGTAAATTTCCCGCACATCTGTCTTGTGAGGGGTGTCTTTTATTATTTGTTCCTTATATCTTGTAATTTTCGTCTTATAAATGCTTATTGACAAGTAAGTGAATATTCGCTCACAAAGATAGTCTAAAAGATTTTACATTTTCAGGAAAATGCTGAAAAATATTTAAATCAGTTAATCGTTTGAATAGAATTTTAATTTTTACACAAATAGAAATAAAGATTGATATCGCTGCAATTGAAAACCTTATTGCACCACCACCGTTTTGCTCGTCACAGCAAATGTTCCAAAATATCCCAGGGCACCCCCCGAAATATTGGTAAGTGGATTTGCCTGTGGCGCTGATGCCGAAGCCATTGGCCCTTTTTTATTTCGAAGAATATTATTCGCCGTTTTAAAGTAATCGTAATTAGTGGTGTTGATGTGAAATAATTCCACTGTTGCGGTATCTCCGGGTTTAAATGTGGGTCGTTGCAGCGGATATGCAATTCTTTGGCCGTCGGTGACCTCATCACTGTAGATTTGGTAATAACTGGCCAAAGTATCCGTATTTGCCACGACCGATTCAATCCGGTAAAAATCAGCATCCCCTGCCGGATCATCAAAAAAACACTTCAGATAATAGGTGTCACTGCCTTCTTTATTATGTGGACCGGAACTTGTAATCTTCTGTGGAAGTACAGAGACTAATTCAACTGGGTAAGGGAGATATGAAAATGCTTCGTAGGAAAGCCCTTCCGCTACAATTTTCAGATGATAGGTGCGGCCGCTTACACCTCGTAAAGTTGAAGTTCTATAGGTACCGGGTAAAGTTTCTAATAAAATATCGGAGTTTCCGGCATCATCGCTAATTGTTACAACAGCATTTTGAACTTTTGGAAAAGAATCATTTGAGTTGAAAAAACTCTCCGTCTTTGAGAGATTGACAAAGTAGGGACCAGTTTGATCCGTTACAATTGCAGTAACTGTGAGACGAGGTGAGGCAGTGTTGAGGTCAATCGAAATAATTTCTTCACATGCCAGCAGAATAGAGGTTGAAATAATTACCAGAAGGATAATATTGGGTTTTAATATTTTCATGACTAAAATTTAAATGTGTAAGTAACAGAAGGAAGAACAGGGAAAAGAGAAAGTTTAACGACTTCTGTCTGGTCGGGATTTGTCTCACTTGGACGAAATGAAATGGAATAGGCATTCATACGATTATAAACGTTATACACCGAAAAGCTCCAGGACGATTCGAAACGCTTTGTCTTTTTCTGAACCCATGTTGCAGCTAAATCTAAACGATGATAGTCGGGCATCCGATAGCCGTTGCGTTCTGTATAGAATGTAATAATGCGGTTATCAACCAAATACTTACCACTTGGGAATGTCACAGCATTACCGGTGTTGTAAACCCAGGTACCGGAGAGTGCCAATCGGGGTGAAAGTTGGTAAATGCCTACAACAGAAAGCTCATGACGCCGGTCTTGTTTTGCCGGAAATGGCAGACCCTGATCGATGTCGGCAAACTCCCGATTGGTAAATGAAAGGGTATAACTTATCCAGCCATTGAATTTACCGGAAGTTTTTTTGGCATATAACTCTAATCCATAAGAGGATCCTTTCCCAAAAACCAAATCAGCTTCTGCAGTTTTATTTAAGACAAACTGAGCACCGTTTTTGTATTCAATCTGATTTTGCATATTTTTATAATATACCTCAACAGAAGTTTCAAATAAGTTGTTCTTTAGGTTTTTATAGAATCCCAGGGAATACTGGTCACCTATTTGCGGCTTAACAATACTGCTGCTAGGGATCCACAAATCGGTAGATTGGTAAGATGTGGCGTTAGACAACAGATGAATGTATTGCTGGGTACGGGCAAACGATGCTTTAATCGAACTGCTTTCGTTAAGATTATAATTAGCGCTTAGGCGCGGCTCAATACCCCAATAAGTTTTAATGTTTTGATTTGCCTTGTAAGCAGTTGTGTCTGTTATATTTCCATTATTGTCATACCCATAAATGGTGGTTGGGCCTAAAAGATTAAAGTTTGAAATACGGATCCCTGCATTCACCTTCAACTTATCGGTAACTGCGTATTCATCCGATAAAAAAATTGCATTTTCCAAAGCGTATCGTTTCGGAATATCGGAGTTTTGCAGTGAAATGGTTGTTGCTCCGGTGACGCTTCCGGGTATAAACGAATGGTAAATACTATTGAAACCGGCTTTCAACGTATGTTGCTGATTAAGGTAGTATTGCCATTCTTGTTTGAGGTTATAATCGCGGATTGAAGATTGAACGTTCACTTGTGTACTATCGCTGCCTAGCTGCATATTGTAGGTGAAATCGCTATAGATAAGCGAGGTATTCACAAACAGTTTATTTGAAAACAAGTGATTCCATCGCAACGTCCCGGTTGTGTTACCCCACATTGACTGAAACGCATTGCTGTAGCGTAAAAGATTGATATCATCGCGTCCAAAATAGCCGGAAACGAACAGCCGGTCTTTTTCTCCTATCCGGAAATTCATTTTCATATTCAAATCATAAAAGTAGATGCTCGAATTTTTTAGCATTTCATTTGGTGAAGCCTTCAAAAACAAGTCGGCATAGGTACGTCGCCCTGAAATCATAAATGAACTTTTATCTTTTTGTATCGGCCCTTCAAGTGTCAGGTGCGATGCAATAAGTCCAAGCCCACCGTTGACATGAAATTCCTTGTCATTCCCTTCCTTCATTTTTACGTCCAGAACCGAGGATAAGCGACCGCCATATTCGGCTGGCATTCCTCCTTTAATGAGATTCACATCTTTAAGTGCATCAGAATTAAAGACCGAAAAAAAACCCATTACATGCGAAGGGTTGTATACTGTAGCTTCATCAAGTAATATCAGGTTTTGATCTGTACCGCCGCCACGGACATAGAAACCAGAATTACCTTCACCCGCAGATTTTACACCCGGCAAAAGCTGAATAGTCTTTAACACGTCTTTTTCGCCAAACAATACAGGTATGTTTTTTAACTCCCCAATATTTATTTTCGTATTTCCCATCTGTGTTGAGGCGACATTCCTATCTTGCCGTTCCGCATTTACCGTAATCTC
Organism: uncultured Mariniphaga sp.; assembly: GCA_964355145.1. Lineage (GTDB taxonomy): Bacteria > Bacteroidota > Bacteroidia > Bacteroidales > Prolixibacteraceae > JAAFHB01. The sequence continues at coordinate 6,794 of CAYHDA010000149.1, read as the reverse complement.
CCCAAGTGAAATCACACTTTCATTTAATTCGAACTTCATGCTCAGGCTATGGGTCAGCGTTATGGGTTGAATAATTTTCTCATAGCCGACAAACTGCGCGGCTAAAGAATAGGTTCCTTGTGGCAGTGTGAGTGAAAAAAACCCATATGCGTTGGTTGTGACCCCTTTTGTTGGACTTTCGACCGGATAAACTGTTGCTCCTATAAGTGATTCGCCACTCTTTGAATCCCGAATTTCGCCGCTAATGGTGTAATTGGTTTGTGCAAACCCGGCATTTAAACTTGTTAATGTGGTAAAAACTCCCAACAATAATCGCATTTGTGATTTCAACATAAATTTATAGTAAGAGATGTTATTGATAATTAAATTTTGAAATGCCTCACGCTTATTTTTTCACGTAAAAAAGTTAAAGCCATGGTAATTAAAAGGATAACTGGAAACCAGTAAGCAAATGATAAAAGTTCCTGCGTCTGATAAATGGCTGTAGCAATGTTTCCGATAATTAGCCACTGAACAACATAAAAAATTGTAATATTTCTTCCCAGCCACTGTAAAAAGACGATTGGCGGGAAATTTGTGTATTTCCGTACAATAAACCAAAGCAATAATATCCACAAAATATCCACTCCCAGTACCCATAAGAAAAAGGTAAAAGTGTGATGATAGTAAGTGTCCAGATTAATTGTAGTTTCTACGCCATACCGGGCAAAAAAAGCTACCAGAAGAAATACGGTTGTAAGAAAAATAATTGATACTGCTTTCTGCTTCTGAAAAAATGCCAATAGATCAAGCTCTCGTCTTTGAAACAAAAAGCCAATCAAAGGATATACCAGCCAAGGGAATAGCGGAAAATACGACCAGGAATATTGGCCTCCAATAAATGGCAAAATATAATTTCTGTTGGTTGTAACTAAGATTTCATTAAAATAAAAAGTTGTGGCGCTGACAAATACTATCAGACCGAATATTATCCAGTGCTGTCGATTCTTTATGGTTTTTAAAACCGATAGAAAAATGATACTTAATCCGGCCAGATAGAAAATATCAACGGCAAAGATTGACTGAAGGGGATTGAACCTCCAGCCTTCGAAAATAATTTTCAGAAGCAAATGAAAATTCAATCCGATATTCAGGAAAATACCAAGCAAAAATATCAAGACTCCTCTGAGAATATTTTGCTTTGTGCTTTTTTTACTCCTTGCCAGAAAGTATCCCATCACCATCATAAAAACAGGTACAGCTACCGGTCCTCCCAACAGCATCAATGTTTTCCCGAATAAGCTTTCCCGACCCTGATAATCAATGAATTTTTCCAAAATATGAACAGGAATAATAAGGAATACCGCAAACCCTTTCAGTAAATCGGGCAATGGAAATCTTAACATCATTGAAATTTTCAGATTGCAATCTTTCGGGATTAATGCTTAATTTATTAAGCCAAGGCCTTCATTGGCAGACTTATCGCCAGGATTAAACAAATTCACTTTATTAAACAGAACTTTTGCCTGGCTGCTTTTTCCCAAAAAATAAGAAGTCCAACCCAGCATTAACAAACCATCGTAGCCAAAGGGGTAGAGATCGACAACTTTATTAAAAAGTGTAAAGGCCTTATTGTAATCTTTGCGTCCGTAATAAACCACCCCAAGCCGGTAAATTGCAACTGAGTTGTTAGGACTTACTTCCAAAATTGCATCATATATTTTAATCACATCATTCCATTTCCCCAGTGCAGCCAACGGCAGGATCAAACCAAAACGAGCCTCTTCAGAATACGGTTTGAGTTTTTGCGCCCGGTTATAAAAGATGATTGCTTCATCGAACAAACCTGCGTTGTAGTTTAACCATCCAAGTCTGAGGTTCAATTCATACGACGATTCGTCATAAACTTTCTTTAATGGATCGAGGGCAGCCGTAAAATTACCGTTCTTTTCGAAGGCATAACTTTTCGAAAATGCTGCTTGCAAAGTTTCCTGGTTAATCTGCGAAAATGCGGCAGTAAACCCAAATAAAAGAACAAAAATCACTGTACTCTTTTTTAGAAATTCCATGATATTCCAGCTGTTAGTGTGTGTTTTAAATAATTATATTCCAATGCATTACTTTTATTACCTTCGGTATAAACCTGATATTTTTCAATCACATTTTGATTGATATATCTGAGAACAAGCTGACATTTTTTCCCTAAAGGAAGAAATGCACTTCCCATAATTTTGCGGTCAGATCTTCCAGGGAAATTAGCGATCACATAACCTGCGGATTCAACAAAGTTTTCCATATCACCCATTAGGTATTGCCCGTATAAATGAACCTTTCCCAGTTGGGTGCCACCCGATATCCCGAATGCATTCCAACCAAAGCTGTCGGTTCCTGATTTAAAATAAACCTTTGGCGTGAAATAAAGCTTCGTATTTGAAAACGGGTAATAGGTTATCCATGAAGACACTTGGGTAAACTTCGAGTCGTTTACATTTCCCGCATTTATTTCCATACCAGGTGAAAAATTTCCGAAATTTGACCAAATAGCAGTTGAAAGAACAGCATCGGAATAACTCTTTGTTGAAAGGCTGTATGACTTTGTAGAGTCTCTGTTTAAATAGCCGGCATAGATATCCGCACTCCCGAAAATTAAATTCATGGAAGGTGAAATATTCAATTTTTTTCCAATTACCCAAACCGGATTCAGATAATACTGAAATTGATTGATGCTGATTGGAGAAGTAGTTTGCCCGCTCCAATCTACAACGGCTTCACGGTTCACCCCAATATAGGTAAGGTTATGATTAAGTGTCAGGTTCGGGGCAACCCGATGACTAAGATCAAGTGAATGAAAACTGTAATTTTTCAACAAATAACCCTCTCCATAATCTTCACCCAAATTAACATCTCTGCTAAATTCCTTTGTTTTAAGGCTTTCAAAATCAGGATTAAAACTGTACCCTGTTTCAAAAGCAAGCCGGGTAATACCAGTTTCTTTAAAGCCGATCTTCGTTTTCGTAGCATCAGAAAAATAGGGTGCGTATTTAAATGCCTCCAGTTGCCGTCCGCCAAACACCAGACTGTAATATACGTATTCCTGCAGCCATTCAAATGAGTTATCGTTTGAGTATGCCTTTAAAAACCAATCAGCTGAATTTCTGTATTTTCCCTGTTTATACAAGGCGATTCCGGTGCGTACCTGAAGGTAAAAAAAATCAATCCCTTGCTTGCGGGCTTCTGCAGAAACCCGGATAAGTTCCGGCCATTTTTCGTCCTGAAAAAGCTCATACGATCGCTTATCTACTTTCGTATAATCCCATTTTTCCTGTGCTTTTGCTGCTTTAAGAAAAATAATCAAAATGCAAATTATTACTATTCGTTTTGACATGTCATCTGAATTTTTAAATCGTTCAATCGAATCTCAATTTCAAAAACGCCGCTTTCTTTTATATTAATATTGAAATCATATTTTTCAGTTTCCCTTCCTGCAATTTTTTTGGTAATTTCCGATATCATTACTATATCGCCCGATGAGAGGATATCGCCTGCCTTTTTGATCTCAAGCATATAATCGACTTTTAGAAATAGAAACACGGGGGCGATAAAATCCTGAAGGAACTTCAGTAAACCACCAAACATCATATTTACCGGAACTTGATCGCGAATTCTGCTGTTGGGCAAAAATCCCAGCGGCACTTTGAAGATTGAGAGGAAAAACCAGTACAATGGGGTCTCTTTTTTCCCTGTGAAATTGGTAAAATAGTGCATATTGCCATTGTTGTACAAGTAAGCCAGAGAACCGTCTTCCTCACTTTCGAGGTAAGTTGAATTGAAAACATCGGTATTTACAATCCAGTTAAAATTGCTTTGATAGAACTGAAACCCGGTTTTTAGTGATTCCGCCTTGATCTTGCCTGAAATTCGCTGTCCGGGAATAAAATGCAATACTTTAGCTAACTGCTCATTTTTTATCGGATTTGCGACCACCTGTCCATTTTGAGGAAACGAAAATGTTTCGAATGTATATTTGTCGCCCTTTAACAGATAATGTCCAAGCGGATAATCGAGTGTTGGTGAGCCAATGTAAGGTGTAGGCTGAAACTGAAAATGTAAGTGCGGATATGGCGAACGGCCAGAATTTCCGCATTTGCCCAGCAGCTGTCCCTGTTTTACAAGATCGCCTTCCTTTACATTAACTGAATGATATTTTAAATGGCTAAGTTTCGAAAACAGATCATCACTGTGTTTTAGGATCACCGTGTTTCCCCAGTTGTTTTTGGTGTTTACATCTCCAATAATATTATCGGGTATTGAATTGATTACCTCCATTACCATCGCGTCATACGGAGCGGTTATTGCCCTTCCAAAGCAAAAATAATCCTCCGGAAAATCCCCGCTTCCCTTAAATTGTTTACCACTTTTATCGGTAATAATAAAGTCCCACGCATTCCGCCATGCCCCTTTATGTGTTATTTCACCATTGTGACCCTGGCTCACTTCCCATTCTCCAAAAAACGGCAATGAAGCTGCAATGGGAAATCTGGCCGGAAACCGTTTCATATTACCTGACTGCAAATAGAGATTTTTCTCCGGATTACCGAGCTGGACAGGTGTTTCAAGTAGTCTTTCCGGTCGTTTTTCACGAAGTTTTAAAGCATAAAGAAACATTAAAACTATCATGTTAAACGGAAGCGAATAGGGTGAAATATGAAAAACATTAAAAAAATGCTGGGTGCTGATAGTTATTAATACGACAGAAGGTAAAAGAATTATTATCCATGCATAACTTGTACGCCCCGGAATTAAATAATATCCGCCAAGTGCTACTGCTGTCAAAATATAATTGAATCCGATAAATGTATAGCTCAATGAATTAAATTCAATTCCCACCAGAATATAGAATAAGTACGAAACGGAGTAACCCAGGATGGAAAGTACAAACGTAATGCGCGAATAAATCAGTAATCCAAGCGAAATAATGATTCCGGCAAGCAGTCCTTTCTGAAAAAAGATGGCTCCAAGCGAATAAAAATAGATCCGTATGAATGACGAGTCCACGATGGATTCCAGCCAGTTATATAACCGAACCACTGTATGCCCGCCTAATCCGAAAAGTTCATTATACGTATAAATCCCTCTTTCACTGATATTCAATGCAGTAAGTTCCCCGCTCGCCAAACTAATAATCCAGATAGTAACTAAAAATGGGATGCTTAAAAAGGGTAAACCGTATTTTCCTAGAACTCCCTGAAAGACAATGGTCAGAAAGAAACAGGTGATGGCAGAAACGGCAACCAGCACATATAACTCGATAGAAGGCTGAAAACCAAGACCCACTCCTAAGCCGACCAAAAGGCTATTAAAACCGTACAACCCTGACTTCAGAAAATAGGTGTTGTAACCCAGGTAATAAGCCAGCAAATTTGCAACCGCAACAGCAATAAAACCGCCAATTCCAGCTCCATAATCGAAGAAACTGATGATTACCAAAGAAACAGCCAACACTTTTGAAGTGGAAAAAAAAATCTGAGAATAGCTGTTAAGTAACGAGACCAGGATTTCCTTGCCAATCTGCAGCGTATTTTTTTCCATGAGGACTTAATTACAATTTTTTAGGATTTAATTCAACTTGTTTGAAAGTTTCAAGGCTTTCTTTCTTCCTTATAACATGTGTTTTTCCATCTTTGTCGATCAAAACTACATTGGGACGGTAGGTAATAAATTGCATTGATTGTGTTATATTGTATGCGCCAACCCTTTCAATTACTAACTGATCGCCGGTTTTAACCTGCGGAAAAACAATGGCCTCACGGATTACATCGATATTCATACACAAAGGACCGTAAATGGTTGATTCTTCTGCATGGCCCATTTCTTTCGTTGGATAAACTCCCAGATCATACCAAAAAGAAGTGAACAAAAGATTGACACCCGCATCGATTATCATCGACCGCCTTCCGCTGTTCAGTCTTTTGTTTGCAATTACAGTAGTTAGCAAATAACCCGCATCGTCGATTAGAGCTCGTCCGGTTTCGAGAAACAACACCGGCAGATTTTCGTGAGGAATTTCAGAAGAAATCAGTGCATTTGAAATAGCCTCAGCATATTCATCGAACGACGGGCAGGTTTCGTTTCCTGGCATGTAGGCACCCTTGAGCGTATTTTTTGAAGCAAATCCGCCACCCAGATCAATGTATTTTAACCAGTAATCAAATTTCCGGTGTATGGCCATATAGAGGTTGGCCAGCTTGGAAGCGGCCATGGCATAGGCAGATTGTACCATTATGTAGGTTCCAATGTGCGTATGTAAACCAATCAGCTCGAGACTTTCGGCCAACATTATCCGGTTAATGGCATTCCAGGCATCCCCATTTTCGTAATTAAAACCAAAGCGATCCCAAATTGGATAAATTCCGGCATCCAGGTTTACCCGAATGGCAACCCGGGCTTTTTTATTTAATTCACGACTTGTTTCAATCAACAAATAAAGCTCGTCGAAATGGTCGATGTGGATACAAGCATTGTTTTCGATCGCCAAGATTAAATCGGCCTTGGATTTATCTGGTCCATTAAACAAAATCTGAGAACCGTTCACGCCATTCGAAAGGGCTTTTTCAAATTCAAAACCGGAAACAACCTCTGCCCATGAGCCTTCGCTGTGGTAGATACTGCAAACAGCATCGAGGTAATTTGTTTTATACGACCAGGCAAACTGAACTTTGGGATACCTTGTTTCAAAAGCTCTTTTTGCCTCAGAATGCACTTCCCTAATCGTCTTTTCAGAAATAACAAAAAGCGGCGATCCGTACTCTTCTAAT
>CAYHDA010000148.1:0-10374 GCA_964355145.1 uncultured Mariniphaga sp. | reverse complement strand
ATAGCACAGCTGCATCCCGGAACAGTTGCCCTGGTCGCTGATCCGGTGGTTACGGACGAGATGGATGATATTGCCAGAGTTTCAGGGCATCCTTTGTTTAAGAGAATGTCAATTTTTCATGCGTTGAATCAGAAAGCTGTGGCTCGTCAGCATGCTGCCAAAATCGGAAAACTCTACGAAGAACTCGACCTGATCGTGGTTCATCTTGGCGGAGGAATTACAATAGGGGCGCATCACAATGGCCGGGTGATTGATGTAAACAACGGACTCGACGGAGAAGGACCATTTTCTCCTGAACGCAGTGGCACCCTGCCGGCCGGAGCTTTAGTCGAATTGTGCTTTAGCGGGAAATATTCGCACAGCGAAATCCGGTCAATGATATCAGGTCAAGGTGGTCTCGTAGCTTACCTTGGAACCAATGATGCCCGCGAAGTTGAAATTGCAGTAAACCACGGTGATGAAAAGGCTGCATTTTACCTTGAAGCGATGGCTTACCAGATTTCTAAATCAATCGGCGAGATGGCTACGGTGTTAAAGGGACATATTGACGGGATTTTAATTACCGGAGGAATTGCTTACGATAGAAAACTGATGGCACAAATACGTGAACGAGTGGAGTTTATTGCTCCTGTTTCTGTTTATCCTGGCCAGGATGAATTGAAATCACTGGCAATGAATGCTTTAATGGTGGCCAGAGGTGAGGTGGAAGCCATTGTTTACGATAAAACCGGCATTTAAAAGTTTCAAATAAAACTTAAAAAATTACTGTAAATTTGAATCTCATTTTAATCTCAATCCAATGAAAACAGGTTTAGCGCTTCTTCTCATGATTATTTTTCCGTGTCTTTCATTTGCACAGCAATTTGTTCCTGGTTCTGACGAGGCAAAGATACCTTCATATACCTTACCCGATCCCCTTGTTTTTAATAATGGTACTCCTGTTATAAGTAAAAATGATTGGGATAAACGCAGGACTGAGATTTATAAAACATTTGAAAAGGAGGTTTTTGGTGCTGTTCCTGAATGGACTGGAAGCATTAAAGCGGTCTTAGTTTCTCATAAAGAAAATGCACTCAACGGGTTGGCTAAGAGACGGGAGATTCGACTGGATCTGACCAACGGGGGGAAAAAAGTTTCGGTAATGATGCTGATTTACTTGCCTCAAAAATCCAAAGATGCTCCGGTTTTCCTTAGTTATAATTTTAATGGTAATCACACAACTACTGTCGAATCCGACGTATTGATTCCGGATTCATGGGTGAATAACGACAAAACCTTAAAAATTACAGATAACCATGCTAACGAGGCAGGGAGAGGATCCTCAATTTCAAGATGGCCAATGAAAGAGATTGTTGAACAGGGATTTGGAGTGGCGACAATCTATTATGGAGATGTTGATCCGGATTTTGATGACGGATTTAAAAATGGAGTACATCAATTATTTAATTCACAGAGGGATAGTGCATCCTGGGGGTCGATAGCCACCTGGTCATGGACATTGTCGCGTGTGATGGATTATTTCGAAACGGATAAAGAAATTAATGCCCGAAAAATCATTGTGATTGGTCATTCTCGTCTTGGAAAATCTGCACTTTGGACAGGGGCATCTGATAAGCGTTTTGCTGTTGTAGTATCGAATTGTTCAGGATGTGGCGGTGCAGCCCTATCAAAAAGAATATTTGGAGAGACTGTCGGTAAAATCAATAAAGGTTATCCACATTGGTTCTGTAACAATTATAAGAAATACAATGAAAAGGAGGAGTTATTGCCTGTTGATCAGCATGAATTACTCGCTTTAATTGCACCGCGTCCGCTTTACGTGGTGAGTGCTTCCGAGGATTTATGGGCCGATCCCAAAGGTGAGTTTTTATCTTGCGTAGGTGCCTCGCCAGTTTATGAACTTTTGGGTAAAAAGGGACTGCCTTCAAAGGAGATGCCGGCTTTAGGTCAGCCTGTTTCCGGTGATATTGGGTACCATATTCGCCAAGGGAAACATGACATTACTTTATACGACTGGCAATGCTACATGGATTTTGCTGCCCGTTATTTAAAGTTAAAGAAGTAACTTTCAAAATAAGTAAATTGTAAAAGGGAAGCCGTATCTTTACGCTAAATTAAGAACGGAATGGTCTTGCGCTACTTATTTATTTTAGTTTTCTTATCAATATTGACATTAAATAGTTCAGGTCAATTGTCTTTTGGGGGCATACCCGCTTCTTTTAGCCTCTTGAAAAAGGCCGGATTGGCAGTTCCTGTGATCGATATGGAACCGGTTGACAACAATCAATTGATCGCTGAGGAGCGTTCTGATCCCAAAAATTTAAAATCATTTTTCTTCGCAAAGAATTTTAAAGTAGATATTTCTCCTGATTTTTCGGGTCAGTGGGAAGTAAAAGGAGATATGAAAATCTGGAGGCTGGGCTTACGTTCAAAAGGGGCGTGGTCGATCAATCTGATTTTCGATAAGATGATAATTCCACAGGATGCTTCCCTTTTTATCTATTCCGGCGACCATTCTAAAATTCTGGGTGCCTTTACATCTGCCAATGAACAATCGTCTGGTTATTTTGCAACTTATCCGATCGCATGTGACGAAATAATGATCGAGTATAACGAACCTCTGAAGTCTGCTTACCCAGGTCAGCTTCATATTTCAGATGTAAATCACGATTATAAAAATGCATTCGGAACAAGACCTCTGGGTGAATCCGGCCTTTGCAATATGGACGTTTATTGTCCTGAAGCAGCTCCCTATCTGACAGAAAAACAGGCTGTCGTGAGTTTGATTATTGCAGGAAGAGAGCTCTGTACAGGTACTTTAGTCAATAATACCAAACAAGACAAAACACCGTATGTAATCTCAGCCGGGCATTGCATCGAAAGTATGGCTGATGCTCAAATGACCGTTATTTGTTTTAATTATGAGAGCCCGTCCTGTGGCAGCGGATCAAGCAGCCTCAACGGATTCTCCGATCAGACACTGTCGGGTGCAGTATTGAAAGCACGATCCGATTCACTCGATTTTTCGCTCGTGCAGCTTGAAACTACTCCTCCTGCTGAGTTCAGGCCTTATTTCGCAGGATGGAACCGGTCTGCAACAATCCCTTCTTCGACATTCACCATCCATCATCCGAAAGGAGATGTAAAAAAAATTGGAAAGGATAATGATCCTCCGACAATTGGCAGTTATAGTGCAGATTTCAAAAGCAACAGCTTTTGGACCATCGGAAAGTGGGAAACAGGCACCACCGAAACCGGCTCTTCAGGTTGTCCTTTGTTCAATCAGAATAAATTAATGATTGGATCATTGACAGGAGGGACTGCAACCTGTGCAATTTCTACAAATGATTTGTTTGCCATGTTCAATAAACAATGGGACTATTATAAAACCAGCGACAAACAACTGAAGTTTTGGCTCGATCCGAATAATACAGGTGTCTCAGAGTTGACAGGGCTAAATCCTTTTAATAGCAGCAATTCCTGCGAACTGTTCACAAATGCCATAGCCGGAGAGAAATATACCTTGCAAAAAATTTCAGATCTTTCGGGAGGATATAAATCAGGCCATAACAGATTGAAAATAAATGGCTATGCTGAGAGATTCGGAAAGACTGATCAAACCCTGCTCTCGTCTGTTTCAATTGGCATCGCAAAAATATCTTCGAAAGTTATAAATGCAAACAGTAAGATCAAGCTAAAAGTATATGAAGAAGATGCGACAAGCGGACTTCCCGGTAATGAGCTGGTTTCAATGGATCTGCCATTCGGCGTGCTAAGCGGGGCAAAAATGAATTATATTGAACTTGCAAATCCGATCCTTATTCATAATCATTATTTCATTGGATTTGATATTGACTATTCGAATCTGACTGATACTTTTGCCGTTTATCACACCCCGGACAGGACGCAAACAGGAGGCAATGAGGCATTTGCCAGATACAACGGAAGCTGGAAGCCGTTTTATGTTATTCCGGAACTTGGAATTTCAACGTCACTTTTAATTAATGCGAACGGGTGTCAGAATACCCTGTCGATAGACAATACTCCACCTGTTGATCAGGCGCAAAAATTTGAGGTATTGTATCCGCAGCCGGGCATAACCAATTATGTGCTCCTTCGGAATAAGGGCTCTGAGGAGTATTGTACGATCAGTCTTTATGATATTCTCGGCCACAAATTGTTTATAGAGCAGCGCATGCTTTCGAGCACTCCCAGAGCTATTGCTGTGGGTCAATATTCAACGGGAGTTTATTTTCTGACCGTAGAAACCTTACATATCAGGCAGGTCATTAAAATCAAGGTTAATAATTCCAAATAATTAAAAGGTTAAATTAACTTTGGTCAAATTATCACAATGTCCAGAAGCGTTTTCATTTTCATCCTTCTTGTAAGCCTGATGCTTTTTAGCTGCTCTCAAGGCAGAAAGAAATCCTCCGATCCAGTAATCGCCGGCCGGTTCATGTCGGTTGATTATGCCAAAGGCTTCACGATGAGTGATTACGGGAAATACAGAAAAATCACAGTTTTAGATCCATGGCAAAAGTCAGCCGGAATTAGTTTTGATTATTATCTGGTAGATCGCATCAATGATATTCCTCTTGAACTGGAAGGAAAACAAGTAATCCGTACACCGGTTAGGAGGGTGATTTGTCTCTCGACATCACATATTGGTTTCTTAAGTGCACTCCATGAAACTGCGTCGTTGAAAGCCCTTTCGGGAGCCGGGTTCGTCTCCGACCCTGAGATTCAAAAAGCAGTTGCAGCGAAAACAGTTGTTGATGTTGGATACGATCAGGGAATTAATTATGAACTGATTCTTAGTTTAAAACCGGATCTGATAATGGCTTACGGTGTTGGAGGAGAGGTTACAGGATTCATTAATAAGCTGCGGGATCTTGGATTGAACGTTATATTAAACGGAGAATATCTCGAAGATAGTCCATTGGCTAAAGCGGAATGGATAAAATTTGTCGGCGCATTTTATAATAAAGAGCAGGAATCTAAGGATTATTTTACACATATCGAGCTGAACTATAAGGTATTAAAGCAAAGCGTTGCTGCAATTGAAAGAAGACCAGTCGTTCTAACAGGTCTGCCTTATAAAGATGCGTGGTGGATGGCGGGCGGCAAATCGAATTTAGCCGTTCTGATTCGTGATGCAGGCGGCGATTTTTTATGGAGGGACAACACCTCCAGAGAGGCTTTTGTAGTATCATTGGAGGAAGTTGTCGTTCGGTCAGCCAAAGCCGACTACTGGATCAATTGCGGGACAGCGAATACCATTGCCGAATTGATTTCTACAGACAGCCGTTTCTCTGCCTTCCCGCAGGTGCAAAAAAAAGCTATATTTAACAACAATTTGCAGGTGAGTCCCGGAGGCGGTAATGATTACTGGGAGAGGGGAGTGGTAAGACCTGATTTGATTCTGGCTGATCTGGTCAGGATATTTCATCCTGAATGTGATAGTGGAAAAGTCTTTAATTTCTATAAAAAAATTGAATAAGCGTGACGAAAGTAGTTGTAAATAGCGTAAGTATGAATAGCCGTGGTTTACGAATGCTTGTGCTTTTGTCGGTTCTTGTACCTCTTTTTTTTCTTGCTGATCTGTTGGTGGGATCGTATTATATTTCAATTCCTGAAATTCTTAAAGCGATATTCCGTTCTGAAAATGCGGATACACAAGTACTGTTAATCATCAACCAGTTTCGCATTCCTAAAGCAATAACTGCTGTTCTGGCAGGTGCTGCACTTTCAGTCGCCGGATTACAGATGCAGACGGTTTTTCGTAATCCCCTGGCTGGACCTTCTATTTTAGGGGTTAGCTCAGGTGCAAGTCTTGGCGTTGCTCTGTTGGTGCTTGGTACCGGAGGATTGCTCGGCGGCAGCATCGTATCCATTGCCGGTTCATGGGGTATCGTCGCCGCAGCATGGATGGGCAGCGGACTGATTCTAATGCTGATTGTATTAATTTCGGCACGAATAAAAGATATCATGACCATTCTGATCCTCGGAATTCTGATTTCCAGCGCAATTTCCTCCATCGTGAATATTCTTCAGTATTTCAGTAACGAAGCGATGCTGAAATCATTTGTTATCTGGACAATGGGAAGCCTGGGAAGCGTCACCAATGTTCAGTTATCCGTTCTCTTTCCTTCTGTGTTGATCGGAATAATTATCGCTTTTGGTTCTTCAAAGTTTCTTGATGCTTTTTTACTGGGCGAAAATTATGCCCGAAGTATGGGTATGAATATTGGGTTTGCCCGTCTTATGGTGTTCCTCTCCACCTGTATCCTTGCCGGAAGTATCACTGCTTTTTGCGGCCCTATTGGATTTATCGGGATTGCAGTACCCCATATTGCAAGAATGGTTTTGCAAACTGCAAAGCACAGCTTACTCGTTCCCGCAACAATATTGATTGGCGCTTCGATGATGCTGGTCAGCGATATTATTTCGCAGCTGCCGGGTGCTGAACGTACGCTGCCAGTCAATTCAGTCACTGCTTTACTGGGTATTCCTATTGTAATCTGGGTTATTATCCGAAATAAAAACAGTGGTTTAATATGAAAAACCGCGAAGATAAAATAATCGTATTAGATAATGCCGCAATTGGATATAAAGGCAAATCTTCTTCTGTTCATATTGTAAAATCCGGTATTTCGGTTTACGCACTAAAGGGAGAACTTGTTGCTGTAATTGGTGGCAATGGTGTTGGGAAAAGTACGTTGTTGAAAACGATATCCGGTTTCCAGTCTCCTGTTAGCGGAGAGGTGCTGATTATGGGAAAAGCGGTAAACACGTATCCGGAAAAAGAACTGGCGCTGATCATGAGTTTTGTCTCTACAGAGATTATCAGAGTGCCGAATCTTTCAGTTTTCGATCTGGTTTCACTGGGTCGTTATCCTTATACAAATTGGTTTGGAAGTATGCTTGCTGAGGATCGGCGTATCGTTGAAGAGGCAATTATTGCCGTAGGATTACAAGGGTACGAAAACCGGATGGTCAATTGCATATCTGACGGAGAACGGCAGAAAGCAATGATTGCCAAGGCACTGGCTCAGGATACCGATGTAATTGTACTCGATGAGCCGACGGCATTTTTAGATCTTTCGAATAAATATGAGATTGTCCATATCCTGCACCGGCTCGCCAGTGAAAAGGGGAAAACAATCCTCTTTTCGACACATGACCTTACAACGGCAATTGCCGAGTCTGATCGGATATGGCTGATGCTTGACGAATCTGTCGATCAGGGTGCGCCCGAAGACTTGATTTTAAACGGAAATTTTGATGCCATTTTTCATAATGAGCATTTGTTTTTTGACCAGGAAAAGGGTGATTTCCGGATCAGAAAGCAAATGAAAAGGAGGGCAGCGGTTACCGGTGAAGGGATCGCGCTGAATTGGACGATTAAAGCACTTGAACGAAATGGATTTGAAGTAATTAACCCGGCACTTCATTCAGAGCATAATGAAATTATGAGAATTGATGTTTCTTATCCGGCATGGACAGTAAAGCGTGAGTCAGAAGTGCTGAAATTCAGTTCTCTGCTCACGCTTTGCCGTTACCTTAACCGTATATGATTTTCTGGTTACTCGATTGTAATATTCACTTTGTTAAGTGCTTTATCCGCAGAACTACCTCCATAAAGCAGCTCATATGTTCCTGAAAGTACTTCTTGTTTTTGCGTATTGTCATTGAAGGAGTAGAATGATTTGGGTTCAAGAACAAAACTAACCTGCCCGATTTCCCCTGCCAGAAGAGATACTCTTTTGAAACCTATCAATGCCTTGATTGGTGCACCTGCATCGTTGGGATTCCGCAGATAGACCTGCACAACTTCATCACCATCGCGTTTACCTCCGTTTTTTACTTTAACCGACAGGGTAACACTTTCGCTTTTACTTATTCGGGTCTTGGATAAACTGGCTGACTGATATGCAAAGGTGGTATAACTGAGGCCAAATCCAAACGGATAAAGTGGTGTCTTTGTCATGTACCGATAGGTGCGACCTTTCATTGAATAATCCTCAAAATCAGGTAGTTGATCAATATTTTTGTAAAAGGTAACCGGTAGTCTGCCTGCAGGATTATAATCGCCAAATAATACGTCAGCTACCGCGGTACCTGCTGCCTGTCCTCCGTACCATGCATTCACAATGGCATTTACATTCTCTTCTTCCCAGTTAATAGCCAAAGCACTGCCGGTACAAACCACGTAAACAATAGGTTTCCCTGTCGCCAGCAGTGCCTTGATCATCTCCTTCTGAATAGCTGGCACTTCGATATTGGTGCGGTCACCTCCTTTGAATCCTTCAGTGGTTACCGGCATCTCCTCTCCTTCAAGGCGCGGCGAGATACCCCCGGCAAAAATGATTACATCAGCGTCTTTCACTTTCGAAACCACCTGGTTCTGTTGCTCTAAATTGATCATTCCAATATGATCGCATCCCTTTTCGTATATGATTTTGGCATTTGGGATTTTATTCCTGATCCCTTTCAGGATGGTTGTCGTACTCGAGGGGAATCCATTGTAGTTTGCCCATAACATAGTCGAATCTTCAGCGTTTGGCCCAACTACTGCAATGGTTTTAATATTTTTGCTAAGCGGAAGAATGTTGTTTTTGTTTTTAAGCAGAACCATACTCTCTTGTGCCATTTTTAACGCCATATTTTTGTGTTTTTGGCAATCGACAACGCTGTAGGGAATTTTTGTCCATTCCACTTTTTCGTCAGGATCAAATAAACCCAGCTTGAAGCGGCCTGTCAGCAATCGCTGCAACGAAATATCCAATTCACTCTCTTTAATCAAGCCTTTTTTGACCGCTCCAACCAAACTCCTGTAGCTTCCGCCACACTCCAGATCTGTTCCGGCACGAACGGCATCTGACGATGCTGATGCAGCGTCAGGATGAGTCTCGTGGCGTTTTGTTTTACTTCCTTTTACGTAAAAATCATCAATCGCACCGCAATCCGAGAGGATAATTCCTTTATATCCCCATCCGTTGCGAAGAATATTGACAAGCAGTTTGTCGCTTCCGCAGCATGGTTCTCCTTCTAACCTGTTGTATGCACACATCACTTGCTGAACATTGCCTTCTTTTACCAAAGCCTCAAATGCCGGCAGATAAGTTTCCCACAGGTCACGGGGACTTACTGCTGCATTGTAGCTGTGACGGTTCCATTCCGGACCGCTGTGAACTGCAAAATGCTTTGCACAGGCGAAGGTTTTGAAGTATTCAGAATTGTTGCCTTGTAATCCTTTGACAACAGCTACACCCATCCTTGCGGTCAGAAAAGGGTCTTCGCCATAGGTTTCCATCCCTCTTCCCCAGCGTGGGTCGCGGAAAATGTTAATGTTTGGCGTCCAGAATGTTAAGCCTTTGTACCTGTCGTACTCCTTGTTATTCTGATAGTTATGCCATTTTGCACGTGCTTCATCGCTGATAATGGTAAATGTTTCGAGCAATGATGCTTCGTCAAAAGTGGCAGCTAAAGCAATCGCCTGGGGAAATACGGTGGCCAAACCGCTTCTGGCCACTCCATGCAAAGCTTCGTTCCACCATTCATACTTTGGAATACCCAGCCGGTCGATGGCAGGCGAAGCATTCATCATCTGACCAACTTTTTCCTCCAATGTAAGTCTGCTTAATAAATCGGCAACACGCTTTTCGGTTGAAAGGGTAGTGTTGCGAAACGGAAGTTCTTGATTCTGAGACTGTGCATTTACATTCCAAAATGACAGCAGCGTAAAAACTGAAATTAAAATGGATCTTTTCATACTAATAACCGATTAAGTAGTGGTAAAATATAATATTTTAATACTATTTTACTAAAGTACTGAATATTAACAATATTGATTATTAATAATTGATTATTCGTAATTCGTAATTCATAATTCGTAATTCATAATTCTTAATTCATAATTCGTAATTAGTCATTACCTCTCCGTTCCCCAATTCATATTCGGTTTATTTCCCATCACCAGCTTAAGGCTTCCTCCTTTAAGGATATCCTGATAATCGATGTAACATTTCCCGTACTTTTCCCCATTCAGGGTAGCGGATTGAATGTAAACATTTTCACTCGAATTGTTAACCGCAATTACACTAAAGATTTTATTGCTCCCAGTGAGAATATCAGCTCTATCAAAGGTTGGACCTGCGATTTCAAAACGAGTTTCTCCCGGGCAGACCGGATGGATTCCACAGGCTGAGAGTACGTACCAAGCCGACATTTGACCAACATCCTCATCTCCAATCAGACCTTGTGAGGAATAGGCTTTTTCGCAAATGAACCGGACCAATTTCTGAGTCTGCCATGGCTCACCCAGCCGGTTATAGAGGTAGGGAACATGATGAACCGGTTCGTTGGAAT
>CAYHDA010000147.1:0-10427 GCA_964355145.1 uncultured Mariniphaga sp. | reverse complement strand
GTTGGTGGCATAGGACCTTACATAATAAGTGATATTTCCTTTCAGACCGGTAAGTGCGCTGGTAAATGCGCCTGCCCCAGTTCCATCAGAAGTTTTACTTGCTGTGGTTGTTGGAGCATGGGCAGTGCCAAAGCAAACTCCACGGGCTGTAACGGCTGCACCTCCTGTAATGGACACGTTGCCACCGCCTGTGGCAGTTTTACCGGTGACAGCAGTAATTGCGGCGGTACTCACCGTTGGCACAACAGGCAAAGTTGTGAATGTAACTTCTTCACCATACAGGGTGCCATTTGCACCTGTTGCATAAGCACGCGCATAATATTTGGTCGCATAAGCAAGACCACCCAGTTTCACGGTATAGGTAGCCATGTTGGATTGTGCTGTAAACACAACTTTCGTATTGGCGATAGTGGGAGCAGTTGCGGTGTTATAACAGACGCCTTTTTCATAAAAACCATCACCTTCGGCAACCACAAAGCCAACAACAGTGGCAGAATCAGATTTTACATTTAACAATTGCGAGGTTGACAACTTTTGTGCCAATGTTACCTCTGTCTTTTCCTTTGTGCATGCGGCAAAAAGCGTTGTCGCAATAACAAGGACGACCAATATTCTATATATGGACATTCTTTTCATACTTATTTTTTTATTTTATGAATCAATATATTGATTTTTAATTCAATCATCTCCTGATTAAGTATTTTTGGTTATAGTTATACTATAAACACCGTTTCCAATTGATACCAGAATGGTGTAGTTGCCAGCGTCAGCGATAGGAATATCCTTACTTCCACCATCATTCCAAAGATTTGTCAGTGAATACTGGGTATGAGTAGCATCTCCAAGTCCTAAATTAATTGAACCCCAAGTATCATTTGACCTGACTTTAATCGCTCCGGAAACTAAGTTAAGTGTAATTTGCCATAGTCCGGTCTGGGCATTGTAATCCATTTTGGAATCGGGTGCACTCCATCCGTTTGGAGTAGCGGAACCAATAAGACCAATCATATAAGGATCGATGGAATAAGTAAGCGCTTTTGTGTCGACTGCAATTTTATACCAGCCATTATCTGCGGGGGTGATCGCCGTGCCATTGACTGCCAGTTTCGCGGCTGTGTTCCCGTAAACAATATTTGCGTCAGGATCTTTCAGAGTGAATGCTTTGGTTTTATCCAGTTTCACAAAACCTGCATACTTACCATCGCCCAGAGCGGATTCAATTTTTTGGGTGATCCCCGATCCTATGATATCCAGTCGTGGTAATCCATAAACAGTTACATTGACAGATTTAATATCAGAGCTGTAAACCATCGGTTTGGCACCGGTTCCGGCATCAACAGACAGGACAGACCGGATGCGGAAGTCAACACCTGAAACCTGGTCGGCAGGGAATTTTTTCAGTAAAATGCCGTTCAGATCACTGACCGTAATTGACATCTGGGTATCGCTGATGCCGCTAAGGATCGGGATGACGTCTGCAAAATTATTCCCCTTGGCACATGCTTCCAGGTAATAGGTGGCCGAAGCCTGAAATCCGGGATTAACGGCAGTACCCACAAATGTCAGAGTCTTTGTTCCGTTGGTCCTTAAAAGTGTCAGATCAGGTACTGTCTGAATTGTAGGTGCGATTGGGCTGGCTAGAATAACGACTTGTGTTTCATCCTTTTTGCAATTAGACAAAAGACCGAGCAACCCAATGAAAGTTACATATATAAGTATTTTCTTATTCATTGTTCTAAAATTTTAAAGATTAATAACCAGTATTTTGCTTAATATTTGGATTAGCAGATACTTCGTCACCAGGAATAGGGAAAATATTCAGATGCTTATCTGTATTGGCGCCATTAATTGTATTGCCCTTCCATGCCCAGTTGTAAGAACCATCTGTGAATTTTCCAAAACGAACTAAATCTGTGCGTCTCTGAGCCTCGTAGTAGAATTCACGTCCACGTTCATCCAAAAGAAATTTTGCTGTCAGCTGACCGGCAGTAATGTTTCCGGTAGCATTTCCGAAGGCTCTTGTTCTTACGATGTTGACGTCTTTAACAGCATTAGCGGCATCGCTTAAATTGAATAACGCTTCAGCCCTCATCAGGTAAGCATCTGCTAAACGGAAAACCGGAAAGTCGGTACATGCAAAAGCAGGATTGTAATTTGCAGCCTTTGTCCCATCGGCATTTTTCGCTGTAAATTTATATACACCAATTCCATAATCTCCACTTGCCGAAGGACTTGGTATGTCCATGCTTTTCTTCATCTTCAGGTAAACGCGTTTGTCTTTAGCTTGTGCAAATGTTACATCACTTGAGGGAACCGGTACATTACCATAAGTTGCCAGTGTATCTACCAAAACATTCATGAATTGTTTTCTGGACCTGTTTCCATTCCAGTTGGTGTTTGAAGTCAGACCATGATAATCTTCTGCACGGATATAAGTAGCATCGCTGCTCGATTCAATAATAAAAGTAGTTCCAACATAACCTTGTGTATTTACGCCATCTTGCTCCCATGCAAAAATCATTTCCGGGTTGTGCTTACCATCATTGTCAGCGCTGAAGTTTTGTCTGTAGTTGGTTGCCAACGAATATTTGCCGCTTCCAATTACCTTGTCGCAATAGATTTTACAGCTGTCCCATTTTGCCGTGCCTGTAAAAACCTGAGCATTGAGGTAAACCCTTGCCAGTAACATCCAGCATGCAGCTTTATCTGCCTGAGGGTATGAGAAACCAGGTTCTCCTAATTTAGTTTCAATGGCATGCAATTCTGAAACAACATAGTTAAACAATTTAGCCCTGCCGATTTTAGGATCCGGATCCAATTGTTTAGGGAAGAATTTTCCGACTCCGTCAGCATCAGTGGTAAAAGGAGGATTTCCAAAGAGGTCCATATTCCAGGTATAGGCTAATGCACGCAGAAAACGGGCTTCCGCATTGTATTGCATTACAGCAGGATCGGTACTGCCCTTCGTATTTTTGATAAAATCGTTGGCATAAGTAACGCTTAGGCTTAACCGCTGATAAAGTGCAGTAAGAAATGGATTCTGTGCACTCCATGTTTGAGTATTTAAATCGGCAATACCCACGTCGCCCCAAGCACAGATTGCTTCATCTGTAGTTATTTCCTGAACATTCCAGAGTGCTCTGGTTGTTGTGAAAAAGTTGCCGTCCGAAGCTGCGATATCATCGCCTCCATTACTCCCTTGTCCGGATATGATGAAACTGGCATATAATTTACCCAGTGTCTGTTTCATATAAACTGGATTATTACCTAAATTGCCTGCCAAAATGCTATTCGGATCTTTGGGAATTACATCCAGATCTTTCACACATGATACGATCATTAATGATGAAAGAACAATTCCTAATATTAAAATCTTTTTATTCATATCTGTATTTATTAGAATATTAATAGGTTATACTTACACCAAACATGAAAGTACGTGGTCTTGGGTAGAAATTATTATCAATGCCACCCGAAACTTCAGGGTCAATCCCTTTGTACTTTGTGATCGTCATAAGGTTTTGAGCGGTCAGACTAAGACGGATTTTAAAATGTTTATAAATATCGTCAAAATTGTAACCGGCACTTACGTTATCCAATTTAAAGAAAGAGGCATTTTCAACGAAATAATCGCTGGTAAACTGTCTTTTTACAAATTTGGTTGCACTTAAATACGTTGGTTCATTTGACCAGTATCCATTAGCGTACATCTGATCAAAGGAGGCACCTGCGGCAACCTGATTGTAGACATAGTTTCCAATATTGGTACGGGCTGAAGCCGACATGTCGAATTTCTTGTAATTAAAACGTGCAGAGAAGCCAAGTAAATAATCAGGGGTAGGATTTTTATAGATGTACTTGTCGGCATTATTACCATTTACAGTACCACCTTTGCCTGAAAGATCGACATACAAACCTTCAATTGGACTGCCGTCAGTGTTATAAACCTGCTTGTTCAGGAAGTAAGAGAAGGCAGGATAACCCACCCTTGTAACTTGCTTCTGTCCGCTAAATGCATCTCCATAAAGAATTCCAATATAATTAGGATCGTCAGAGATCAGCAATTTGGTAATCTTATTCAGATTGTAGGTAAAATTCATCCCCAAAGTCAGGGTCATGTCATTCTTCGAGATTGGTGTCAAGTTCAACTGGAATTCAAAACCTTTATTCTCTAAGCTGCCCACGTTGGTCAATAACGTATTGGAAAAGTTACTTCCGCTTGGAACCGTAACTGTGTTTAGCAGATTTTCGGTGACACGGTTATATACATCGACAGAACCGGAGATGCGGTCTTTCAGGAATCCAAAATCCAAACCAATATTTGATGTAGTTGTTTGTTCCCATTTGATGTCAGGATCATAGGCGCTTGGACGTAAGGTTGGAAGGAATGTTCCTCCGATTGGATAGTAATTACCGGCTGATGACATCATATATCTGGCCTGAGCAGGATAATCATTACCGATATCTTGTTGTCCGGTAACTCCCCATCCCAATCTTAGTTTCATATTGGAAACCGCATTTATATTTTTCAGAAACGACTCATCCTTGATTTTCCATGCAAATGCAGCAGATGGGAAAAGTCCCCACTGATTTTCCTTTGCAAAACGGGAAGAACCGTCATCGCGTAAGGTAACTGTAAGTAAATACTTATTTAAGAGAGTATAGTTCAAACGTCCGAAGAAGGACACTAAATAGTTTTCGGTTACAAATGCTGAACTATCCGATTTCTGGTAAGGATGTGTTGCATCGACAACTCCACGGGTGTAACTATTGCCGTCGCGTTTAAAATGTTGCCATGAATAACCACCTGTTGCTTCAATTTTGCTCGACACACCTGGCAGATCTTTGGCATAGTTGAGGTAGAAGTCGAGCAGGTTATTGTAATTTTTGCCATTGTAATCATTTAGCTTGCCCCATGCAAGAGGAGCGGTAAGATTTGACGGAGAAGTTGTCGGCCGATTATTATGACCTTTACTTTCGGTATAATCGGTTGCCAGATTAAGGTTTGCATGCAAGTCAGAAACGAATGGGATGCGATAATTCAGCTGGAGGTTAGCGATACCTCTTTTGACAGCTGACTTATTGTCAGCCATCATCAGCTGCTCTACCGGATTTGGAGTACCAAGGTTAGCGCCGTAATTATTCCATTGGAAATAACCCGCAGATTTGACATTTCCGTCGGTAACAGGTTGAGTAGGATCCATGCGCGTTGCTGAGCCCAATGCTCCGGAATCGCCAAAATTTTGATCCGTATTCATCCCTTTGGCGTTGATATTGACTTTCAAATCGCCTTTCAAAAGGATAGGATTAAGGCTTACAGAACCTGTCCACCTTTTCATTTCCGTGTTCATCAGGATCCCGTTTTGATCGGTGTAGCCAACCGAAACGCGGTATGGTAAATTTTTAATGGCACCTGTCAGGCTTAGGTTATGATCGTGAGAAACGGCAGGACGGAAAAGTTCCTTCTGCCAGTTTGTGTTGTAGCTGCCTAGCTTGTTATAGGAGTCGGCTGAAAATAAATCTTTATGGTCGAAAGCAATTTGCCTTAGCTGATCGCCTGAATAAACATCAAGCAATTTGATTGCATTCGACACAGAAGTATTTCCGTTGAAAGTGATCTGCATCGGAGTGCCAATAGCTCCTTTTTTGGTAGTAATTAACATGACACCATTTGAAGCTCTTGAACCATATATAGCAGTTGAAGAAGCATCTTTCAGAATAGTGAAAGTTTCGATATCGTTAGGATTCACAAATGACAGAAAGTTCGAACTGCCCGAAACATTGTTATTGTCAAGCGGAACGCCATCAATAATGACAAGCGGGTCGTTGGAAGCATTCAATGATGAGCCTCCACGGATGCGTATCGTTGAGCCACTGCCCGGAGCACCGCCAGCTGTCGTAATAACCACACCGGCACTTTTCCCTACGATCAGATCCTGAGCTGAGGTGATACCTCCCTTGTTAAAATCTTTTGAGCTTACCGTGCTTACCGCACCGGTTGCGTCCGATTTCTTCACAGTTCCATATCCGATGGCCACAACTTCGCTAAGTGCAACGGCCTCGTCTTCCATTACTATATTAATTACCGACTTATTTCCAATCGGTTCTGCCACAGACTGCATTCCAATAAATGAGAATAAAAGAACTTGTGAATTGGCTGGAATACTAAGACTGAATTTACCGTCCATATCAGAAACGGTACCTATTACTGTTCCTTTAACAACAATTGAAACCCCAGGAATTGGGGATCCGCTCTTATCAGTTACTTTTCCGGTTATCGCCTTTTGTTGTGCAGCTACCGACATTGTCAGTAATGCAAAAAGGAAAAACCAAATCGCTTTCATTTTTACAATTTCAAATTTCATGTGATTCAAATTAATAGTTCATAATTCATGGTTAAAAATTTTCACCTTCTCAGGCATTTTAATAAATAAACATTTGAATATCAATATCTTGCCTTTACAAATCCTTTCCCTTGCTCATATAGGCATCACAAAGTAAATTACTTTTAACGTTAATTAACATGACCATTTTTGAAAATTCATATTTATTTTTATGCAAACGTTTGCGGTGACGATTGCACCAAATATGTTATACAACATGTTTTTAAATTGGGTCATATTACACCAAAATAATTTGATTCTCTATGACCCGGTTTTATGTTTATTTTTTTTGTTAATAAGCAAATAATGTATACTTTAGTAAAGTCATTTAAACCACTCAGCTAGTCAAATTAATGAACAGTCCGGTTACCATAAAAGACATTGCAAGGGCACTGGGAATTTCACCTTCCACTGTTTCTCGTGCGTTGAAAGATCATCCGGATATTAGCAGAGACACGAAGATTGCCGTAAATGAGCTGGCTAAAAAACTTCATTATAAGCCAAATGCAGTAGCCTTGTCGCTCAAGAACAGTAAAACCAATACAATTGGAGTGATCATTCCTCAGCTGATTCACTACTTTTTTTCCTCTGTTATAAGTGGAATTGAAGATGTAGCCTACGATGCTGGTTATAACGTGATGATCTGCCAATCAAATGAAAAATATGAACGGGAGATAATTAATACTCAGGCCTTGCTCTCTAATCGGGTTGAGGGTGCTTTAATTTCTATTTCCAAAGAAACGGAAGACTTCTCTCATTTAGAAATGATAGAGGAAAGCGGAATCCCAATGGTTTTCTTCGACAGAGTTCCTGATGGGTTTGATTCTGACTGTGTGATTATTGATGATAAAAAATCCGCTTATAATGCTGTTTGTCATTTAATTGAATCCGGATGTAAACGAATTGCACATCTTGCAGCGCCGTCATCGCTAGGAATAGGAAGATGCCGGCTCGAGGGATACAAAGAAGCTTTAAAGGATCGTGGTTTGCCTTATACTGAAGAATACGTGATTGTTGCAGATTCATTTGAACTTGCTGCTGCAGCCACCCGAAAATTAGTCCAGCTACCTGTACCTCCCGACGGAATATTTACAGTGAATGATCTTACCGCTGTTGGTGCGATGAAAACACTTCAAAAAATGGGTATTGCCATTCCGGATAAAATAGCGATTATGGGTTTTTCTGCGGGTAGTTTTTCCGATATTACAACTCCAACGTTAAGTTCGGTTGATCAGCATGGCTATGAGATGGGAAAAAAAGCAGCAACAGTACTTTTAAAGCGGATTGAATCGCAAAGAACAGGCGAGGGGGAAGTATTTTATATCGATACCAACCTGGTAATCCGCGAATCGACGAAAAAAATATAAGTTCAATTTGGCTTTCGCAAACGTTTGCATAAAGGATTTTATTAATGACCCAACTATTATTTTGATTTAAAAGCACTTAGCTCTTGCTTTTGAAGATTTTCCAATCTATATTTGTGCCGAATATCAATTGTCTTTCCCCTTAACGAATCGTATCCATTTTCAGGTTACGACCTTTTCTTGTTCTATATATTTGCATGTATTGTCTGAATTTTTATTCAGATGATAACATTTACTTGTGGAAATCTTCTGAGTATAAGTGCATTTGGTTTGCTGCTGAATTAAGTCCGAACTATTAATTATTATTACATTATGTCAAAAAAACCGCATCTCTCTTTTTGGTCAATCTGGAATATGAGCTTTGGATTCATGGGTGTCCAGATTGGTTATTCGTTGCAAAATGGCAATACAAGCAGAATTTTATCAGCTTTAGGAGCCGAAGTTGAGCATTTGAGCTATTTCTGGCTGGCTGCTCCACTTGCGGGATTGATTGTGCAGCCAATAATTGGACTTTTCAGTGATAATACATGGACCCGTCTTGGACGCAGAATTCCTTACATCTTGTTCGGCGCTATTATCTCAGCATTAGCGATGTTTTTTATGCCAAATTCAGAATTCTTCGCCTACATTCTTCCACCCTTATTCTTCGGGGCATTTATGCTGCTTTTCATGGATACCTCCTTTAATATCACCATGCAACCCTTCCGGGCTTTAGTGGGTGACATGGTTTCGGAGGAGCAGCGAAATCAGGGTTATTCGGTTCAGAGCTTTCTGATCAACACCGGAGCCGTTATTGGTTCGATACTTCCGTTTGTTCTGACATGGATTGGAGTATCGAATATTCCTGCTGCCGGCGAAAAAGTAGCTCCAACGGTGATCTGGGCCTTCTATTTTGGCGGAGGAGCTTTATTGCTTTCCGTGTTATGGACGAGCTTTAGGACAAAAGAATTTCCGCCGGAAGAGTATCGTAAATATTCTGATCAGAAAACAGAAACGACAAAAAAAAGTTCCTTTTTAAGCCTGTTAAAAGAGATTCCGGTAACGATGTGGAGGTTGGCAATCGTCCAGTTCTTCTCATGGTTTGCTCTGTTCATGATGTGGGTTTATACCACTCCCGGGGTCGCGCAGAATGTCTGGAATACAGTTGCAGGCGATTCTATTTCAGCAAGTTACAATGAGGCCGGCAATTGGGTGGGCGTAATCTTCGCCGGGTATAGCCTGTTCGGAGCTCTCTTCTCGCTTATTATGGCCCGCATGGCAAACAAGCTCGGTCGTAAGACAGTTTATATGTTGTCTTTAATGGCCGGGGGAGCAGGGCTTATATCTATGGTTTTTATTCAAAACCAATATGGACTGATCTTTTCAATGGTTGGGGTAGGAATTGCATGGGCCGCAATTTTGGCTATGCCTTATGCTATTCTTTCGGCAGCGCTTCCGGCAGATAAAATGGGTGTTTATATGGGAATTTTCAATGCTACGATTACAATTCCTCAGATCGCTGCAGGATTATTAGGCAGCCTTGTGCTGAAACTTGTCGGAGGTCAGGCAATTTTCATGCTGGGAGTTGCAGGATTATCAATGGTGCTTGCCGGTTTATCGGTAGTTTTCGTAAAAGAATATATTGTCACGTCAAAAGCGTAAGTTTTGAAAATTAAAGCATGCATATTCGACCTTGACGGGGTAGTGGTTGACACGGCCAGGTACCATTATATCGCCTGGAAAAAAATTGCAAAGGATCTTGGTTTCAGTTTTTCGCAACAGGAAAACGAAAGGCTCAAAGGAGTAAGCCGTATGGATTCACTGGATATATTGCTTCAACTGGGTAATATAACAATGGATGATGCAAAGAAAGAGGATTTAGCGGCTATTAAAAATAATTTATACGTTTCGTATATTTTGCAAATGACTCCCGATGAGATCCTTCCCGGAGTGATCTCATTTCTGGATGAATTACGGGCCAATGGAATACTCATAGCCTTGGGATCAGCAAGCAAAAACGCGAAGTTTATTCTTGATAGAATCAATCTGGCTGATAAATTTGACGCGGTGATTGACGGAAACAGAGTTTCCAAAGCCAAACCCGATCCTGAGGTATTTTTGAAGGGTGCAGCGGAACTTCGTATAGAGCCCCAAAATTGCGTGGTTTTTGAAGATGCCCAGGCTGGGATCGATGCTGCGCGAAATGCCGGAATGAATATTATTGGTATCGGTCAGCCCGATAATCTGAAACAAGCTGATTATGTTATTCCGGGTTTTGAGAAAATGAATATCAATCATTTAAGATCATGGTATTTATAAAAAAAAGGACGTTAAGATGAAAGATTATATAATACATGACGGATGGAAAATAATTGAAGATGAGTTCCATCCTGAATACAATAGAATAACCGAGAGTCTCATGAGTCTCGGAAACGGACGAATTGGCCACCGCGCCAATTTCGAAGAGAAATTCACCGGAGAAACGCTTCCCGGCAATTATGTCGCCGGAGTTTACTATCCCGATAAAACCCGCGTTGGATGGTGGAAAAACGGCTATCCAAAGTATTTCGCAAAAGTTCTTAATGCTGCCAACTGGATCGGTATTGATGTGAAAATCGGAAGCGAAACGCTCGACCTGCACACTGCAAAAATAGTATCGTTCAGAAGAGAACTCGATATGCACAAGGGGATCTTAAACCGG
>CAYHDA010000146.1:0-10513 GCA_964355145.1 uncultured Mariniphaga sp. | reverse complement strand
ACAAACCGCTACAACACGGCATAACCCGGGGTATTTGAGATAATGCCTTAAATTGCGTTCTAATCCTTGTGAGCCAACTCCAATCATGCCTATGGTAATCAGGTCATTAGGGTTTTTGGAGAGACATCCTGAGTGGAGTGGAATTATCGAAGATCCCGCCAGGATGATCCCTGTGTTACTAAGAAATTTTCTTCTGTCCATTGTTTTGTGGTGTTATAGGTTTCGTATCCAGATGTTTTTGTAACTTACTTTGCTTCCATGTCCCTGTAATAAAAGCGGGAGTGATTCCGTGTGCGCCTTATATTCCGTATGTTCGGTATGTGTTGTTGGTCCCGTTAAAGCTACATGATTTTGAACCAGAACGCCATTCTGAAATACAGTAAAACAGGCGGGCGATTCCACCGAATTATCACAGCGGAACCGGGGGGCGGTAAATACAATATCGTAACTCTGCCATGTGCCAGCCGGCAGACAGACATTTACCAATGGGGTGTGCTGCTTGTATATGCTCCCGGCCTGACCGTTATAATAGATCTTGTGTTCGTCTTGATAGGATGAATAGATTTGAACCTCATACAAACCCATAAAGTATATTCCAGAGTTTCCAAAATTTAAATTTGATTGAACCTCGTTTTCAGGAATATTCCATTCAATATGCAGCTGACAATCGCCAAATGATTGCTTCGTGATGATATCACCGGTTCCAGGTTCAACGGTAAAGTTATCGCCACTGATTTTCCATGGGGCCGGAGTCCCTTTTTTCTGCAGACTTTCCCATTTGTTAAGATCATCGGCCGCGAAGAGAATAATTGCATCGGATGGGGGACTATTCTTAACCACAGGGGTAACAATCACCGGTTTTTTTGACCAGTCCTCAAAATTGTTCTTTTCTTTGTTTTGCGCAAAGGATCGGTTTAAAGACGTCAGCCCCATCAGGCAAATCATTACGAATTTGATTGAAAACAGAGTTTTCATAATTGCTGATTGATTTTATTTTCTTATTTCAGCTCAATAATGGTATCGACATCATCCCAGCGGTCACTTTTGTTAAGCGTAAGTATCACTGCATTTTCTGTTTGTTGCAGGTCCACTTTATGGTTGTTGACAAGTAATCGTGCGGAAGAAAATTTACGTCCGTCAGCAGGTGCAGGCAATTCTAATTTCTGAGTCTTAGGAGGCAGAAACTGATGTACAAAGGTTTTCTTGCCATCAATGGATTCCGTGGCGGCATATGCTAATCCTACAAGTGCCTGTTTGTTAAGTGTGACGTATGCTTTACTTGGAAGTGTTCCAAAAACTGATGATCCGGATTTATCCATTAATGCACCTAATCGTTCACAGAAAGAGGGTACCCCAATTTCCCATTTTCCGCCGGGATAGGGTCCGACCGACCAGCCAACTCCACCCCCCTGTCGCTCTTTAACAGAAGCCTGAAGAACGGTGTAGCGGTAAGCCAGTTCGGGACAAAAAGTAACCGAGTTTTTCAATGCCCACCATTCGCCGGTGATCGGTTTATAGACTGCCCAGTTGGCGGCAGGGTAGGGTGACTCCAATGTCTCGTGGGCCCCATAATCATTGCAGACAGGGTTCCGTCCCCCATTTTGTAAAAGCCAGGTTCCTGGCTGGCGACTTAGAAAGGTTTTGCGAAGGCGAGGTAAATCGAGGTATTTCTTTGGAACTCCTCCGTCAATAAAGTAACCAGAAACATCTTTGCCATACCGGTCGACCAATTCGGCATAATACTCGTTGATGAATTCATTGTATTTTTTGAATGGGGCACCTTCATTATATCCGACCCGGTCCTGATCCTCTTTGGTAAAATCGTGGCCATCACTAGGATGAATATAAAACATAACCCTCATATTTTTTGCCTTCACGGCATTGATCACATCTCTCAATACATCGCGCTTTGAGCAATGTCCCGGCAAATAGCGCTTCATCACTTCGCTGGGGAACAGGACGTTCATATTGGCATGAGAGGTGGTAAATATCACATACTGTGCGCGCATTGTTGCGGCTTTCTCTGCCAGGTCGTTGGCATCAAAATTGTCTGCCAGCTCATCAAGGCTTTTTATTTCCGAACCATCAATCCAACCTGTTGAACCCCACTGGTATTTTTTCCCGGGAAATGAGTAATGGGCAAAGAGCCCCAGGTGCATCTCATAAAATGTAGCATGGCCCTGCACGGAGTCCTGTGCAATGGAAGTATCCCATTTTTTAGGATTAACCTTTGCTGATGTTATTTCAGAAGTCAGCATACTGCCAATAAACAGTATCAGAATAAGACTAAATTTTGAAATTGGTTTTCTGTTCATTTTATTAAGGATTAATGGTATTTTATTTTTATGGTAATACTGCTGTAAATTAACCAGGATGATTTAAGCAAAAATGCAATTTTTGCTTAAATCATAGTTTCTCCCCATATGACCAGCCTTTCCGTGCCGGCTCTTTGATGTATTGATCCAGTTCAGGACGGCCGGTTGCTTTCATGTTTTTGGCATCATATTCGATTTTGCCCCCGAACCTTTGAGCCAGAATACCCACCTGAGCCATTTCAACCAAACTTGCTGAATAATCGAAGTTTGACCCGGGGAGCGTATGGTTTTTAATGGCGGAAATCCATTCCTGGACCGGCTTTTCCTCCAATATTCGGGGAATTGTTTTTGCAGGAGGATTTTTCACAAACTCAGCCCACTCTTCTTTAGGAACGAGAAGTCTTGCATCGTTTGGCCGCATTCCCGTTATCAAAGTTTTTTTGTCTCCAATCATAATCATCCCCTCTACCGGCAGTTCATCAATTCCCCATTCGGGTCTTACGGCAGGTTTTCCGATTCCTTCGTACCATTTCATAGTGACAGGAGCTTTTTGTCCGCGTGCGGCAAACTCCCAGGTGACAACCGATTGCTCAGATACAAATGTATGATCAGGTATGGGATTGATTCGCTCCGCTTCTGCATGGTGAGGCATTCCCAGATCGAGTGCCCAGAATGGAGCGTCAAGGGTATGGCAACACCAATCGCCTAATTTCCCGTTTCCGTAGTAGTAAAATCCTCGCCAGTCACCTGGGGCATAAACCTTATTATAAGGGCGTTCAGCCGCTTGTCCCTGCCATAAATTCCAGTCAAGCTCTGTCGGTATAACCTGAGCTTCCGGCGGAAAACTTGTTGAGGGAACAAAGGCATTGGCTCCATTTATGTTAAGTGCCGGTTGCCAGGCATGTACTTCCTTAACCTGTCCAAGTAATCCCATATCATACCATTCTTTTACCAATCTGATCCCATTGGTGGTATGTCCCTGATTCCCCATCTGTGATACAACGCCATAATGTTTGGCCGCTTTTTTCAATGTACGCGACTGCCAGATATTGTGGCACAAAGGTTTCTCAACAAATACATGTTTCCCCAGTTCCATTGCCGCCATAGCAGCCGCAAAATGAGTATGGTCGGGTGTTGCGACGATTACGGCATCTATATCACCGGCCATTTCGTCGAACATGACCCGGAAATCTTTATACCTTTTCGCATTGGGACAAGCCTTGAAACCTTTTGCCGATTGTCTGTCGTCCACATCACACATGGCCACAATGCTCTCTATTGGAACCTGGGTCCAGCTTGCCTGCCCGCGACCACCCACACCAATCACTGCGATATTTAACCTGTTATTAGGTGAGCAGCCTAAGAAATTCGGAATAACCAATGTTCCAGCCATAGTGACGGAGGCTGTTTTGAAGAATGATCTGCGCGAAAAATTTTTCATCTGGTTTTATTTAAAGTATAGTAAATCCCTTTTTTACTAAGAAATATTGTCCGTTTGCCTTGGTTTTGAATGATATTAAATCCCCGCCAATGGTTTTCAGTTTTTTTGATCCGGCATAAATATCAACGGTGTCGGAACCCCATGGATTCCGGATGCTGCAATTTGCTCCGGCTTGTGATTTTATTTTGACATAAGCGATTTCTCCATTTTCACACGATGAAGATACCATGAAATTACCTCTGCATAGCAAATTAAATTGTGCATCCCACTCTTTAGGCCACGCGGGGAAGACCCGGATGATGGTTGGCTCTCCAGGATTGGAGGGAATGCTCTGAACCAGAGCATTCTGCAAGGCATCTGAAGCTCTTCCGAGTCTTTCGCAGGTTGTTGCCTGTAATCCCTCCATCTGATCCATCCGGTTTTCGAGCACAGGCTTGGTGAGCGCCTTCATCTGATTGGGAATGAGGTATTTTGTGGCCTCCGATCGTCCCAGCATGGCACCTGTAATTGGTAACATACATAATGTTCCGGTGACTGTGTTTTCTGTAATTCCATTAGGATAGAAGGCGTTAAAGGTATTGTTCGCGACTCTTACCATCAAAGTGTCCTTCGACTCCAGAGTACAGAGGTCAAAACAAAACACCGGCATTGTATTCAGATCGGGCATTGCTGAGGCTTCGCCACCCTCCTGTACCGGCAGAAGCGATTTTACATGTCGCAAGGGTTGTCCTTTTAATTCGGGAAACTCACTGCTCAGCGGAAGCGGGGAGAGGTTCTGAAGCAATTCCTTCCACAATGGGCGCAAATTGGCATCTGTATTCAGTATTTCTGAAGCTTTAATGGCCACAGGCAAAATACCCATCATCGACGAAATTTCCTCGACGGTATTATGCCCGTCCCAGATTGGTTCGTTGTCGTTGACATGATAAATATGGTATTTCCCGTCTGCTCCTTTTTTTAAATTTGGAAAATTACGGTAAAACTCAGCAACCCCCTTGATCATCGGGTAGGCGGATTTGGCTAGCCACTCTTTGTCCTGAGTATATTCATAATTCATCCAGTAGGAATAGGCAAGTTTGGCGCCACGCGAAAATATATGGGTGACCGGGCCAAAGGCATCTTTCCCGATTCCGTTATTCCACCGGCTCTGCCATTTGTTTCTGCTTCCAGCATAATCCTTATATGCCTGTGACCTCTGGTCCCATGGCTTTTGGACCAGCATTAACGCTGCCATCTCTTTGGCGATCGAATCGGGCATCTCAGGATCTCCGTCGAATCCTATTGTTTCAGCGATATAGATCCCTTTGCTGCCCCATTGTTGTTCCGCAGAACGGGCCGATGCCTTGTATTGCGATGAAAACATTTTGAACATAGGGTTGAAGAGCTCAATTTTATTTGCGGTAAGCAGTGCGTTGTAGATACAGCTCTGATTTGCACCCCAATAGGATCCACCCCATGCACGTGTATCACCATCAGTAATCCAAAGCATTCCGTTAAACTTTACAGGGTAGTCGCCCCGCGAGGTGGAGGCCATTATGTAGAGGTAATAGACATAGTTTTTGTTTACATAATCAGCCACACCATCCTTACTGCTTAGCTGAACATAGGATTGTTCCCAGAAGGAGTGCCACCAATCCTTGTTGGAAGTGAGCATGGCATCAAAACCTTTGGAAGCGGCATGTTCAAGTTTTTTAACCGCCAAGGCAACAACATCAACTTTTTTGTCAAAGGATGCTGCACTTGAAATAAGGACTGTATATACTTTGGCCCCGGTAGTTGTGGAAAGCTTAACTTCGGTATCTCTGGCAAAGTAGGCTCTGGTTTTATTGTCGGGAATAGTGATGGCTACGGCAGATTTGCAGTAATATTCATTTTCGGAAAATTCCTGGGTCAGCACGATTTTATCACCTATGATCTCCAGTTTGGTGATCGCCTTATGTCTGGCCCGCTGCACGATCATTGGTCGCAAAGCATGCAGGTTGACAATAGCCGGGGTTTGAATAGTACGGGAATCGACAACCCTGACAGCCATAACATCTTCCTCGTTCCAGACTAATGTTTTGGTTTTAATGCCTTGCCCGGCTGTTTCGATGGTGCCGTCGTAACAGGAGAGATGCTGATTGAAATTAGTGTCCGTAAAAACCGGCTCATTACTCTGGAAATCAATGTCAACCAGTCCTGTTCCGCCGCACCAGTCCCGTGGCGTACCATCAAAAGATCTGGTGTTTGAGTTAACCGAAAAGACATCGACCCGGTTAATCTGATAACTAAGTGCATTTTGATTCGTCCAGATCAGACTTCCCATCCGGCCGTTCCCGATGGGCTGACCATCAAAAGAGCGCTTTACAGGCTTATTGTAGATAAGGTCGGCTTTTGAAATCAATGACCGATAATCGATTATGGGTATTTGTACGGTTTTATTTGTTTTGTCTGGCACGCGGGCAAATGCAATACAATCTGCGAATAGCATCGCAAACAAAACAACTGTTTTTATTTTATAGGTAATCCTCATAATTAATGTTCAATTTACAATTTTCAATGTTCTCCGTCAGCTGACGGATCAATGATCTTTTCCCTTTTCCCTTTTCACTTTTCACTGTTCCCTTTAAACTCTTCACTCTTCACTTTTCACTTTTCACTGTTCCCTTTAAACTCTTCACTTTTCACTCTTCAAGTTAGGTTCAGCTCCCATCTCCATCTCCAGCGATCCGCCTTCAGACAGCTCCTGATGGCTTAACCAATAGCGGTTTAGGGGTTTGCCATTTAATTTCATGGATTGAATATAGATGTTTTGCTCAGAATTTTTATTCGCAATAATTGTAAATTTCTTGCCTGAAGCGTATTGGGGATCTAATTGGATAATTACCTTATTGAAAACCGGACTGGTGATCTGGTATTTATTATCTCCCGGACAAACCGGATGTATTCCCATCGCCGATAAAACGTACCAGGCAGACATCTGGCCTACATCATCATTGCCGCACAGACCAAATACATCAGCGCCGTATGCGTTTTTGCAAATTTTACGGGTCCATTTCTGGGTGAGCCATGGCTTACCTGCCTCATTAAAGAGATAGGGCACATTATGCACCGGTTCGTTGGGGTGGTTGTAGTAATCGTTCCACCGGAAATTTTCGGGCGATTTATCAAAAAAGGCGGTGAGTTCGTCGATGAAAAACTGTTTCCCCATCAGTTTCATCATTCCGGGAACATCATGAGGAACAAACCACCCCTGCTGATAAGGGTTTGACTCTGCACAACCTTGTCCATGAACTGTTTTTCCTTTCCACTCAAGCCATTTTGTTTCGCTTAGCCGGCCCCGGAACCATTTCACCTCGTCGTTCCAGATATTTTTATAAGCGAGACTTTTTTGGTAATAAACCTTAGCCAGATCTGTTTTTTCCAACGTTTCGGCGAATCTTCCAACACACCACTCAGAATAGGCATTCTCGAGCGTTCCGGAGATGGAACCGTCAAGATATCCCTTTTCACCGCTTCCATTTCCATCGACGGTATTTTTGCAATAATCGAAGGCTTTATCAACATCGTAATTACGGATTCCTTTTTCATAGGCATCAACCACTGATATTACACCCGGATTACCAAGCATTACCCCTGTATTGTAATTGAGCAACTCCCATTTGGGCATTGATTTATGTCCTCTAAAATCAGCGGTTTCAATCCATGAATTAATCGCATCGTTGACCAATCCGGGGTTTATGATGGTTTGTAACGGGAACTGACTCCTGAATACATCCCATCCGCTGTAGAGCGTCCTGAAAGTATAATCCTTTGATTGATGTATTTGCTTATCAGAACCCATGTAGTTTCCATTGATATCCGTAAACATCCGCGGATCGATCATGGATCTGTAAAGTGCTGTATAAAAGATCGTTTTGTCCTTATCATCCCCTCCTGAAACATTTACTTTAGAGAGCACTTTGCTCCATGAATCCCTGCTTTCTTCCACAACCTGATCAAAATTCCAATGGGGAATATCATGTTCAAGGTTCAGTCGTGCGCCTTCCACATTTACATAGGAGATGCCACTTTTTAAAATGACTTCCTCACCCTCTGTAGTGTTGAACTCTGTGAAAAATCCAAGGTGCTTCCCCTGCTTTTCTTTGGTTCCATAGCTTACTGCAGCATTTGCGACCCGCTCCTGGTACTCAGGTGAAGGGACCTCCGCGGCTTTCCGTTTCCAGTCATCCGGAATGTCGGCACTCCATACTCCATATTGAGTGAGTGGTTTGCTGAACTGACACCAGAAATAGACCGTATACCAAACTCTTGCACCGTTTCCCCATCCTCCGCCATCGGGCGTGCATTTCATCCATCCACTAATGGTATGGTCGTCTTCTACTTTTACATACTGCTCGACTGAGGTTCCGCCAACGCGTCTGGACAGGTCAATCTGAATTCTTGAAAGTTGCTGTTTTGGGTAGGTAAAACGGATAATTCCGGCTCTGGGGGTGGCGGATAGCTCTGCTTTGACCTTATAGTCATCAAGCATCACAGAGTAGTAACCTGCTTTGGCGATCTCCCTTTGGTGTGAAAACCGAGAGCGATATCCGCTGCCGGGAATCGATTCATCACCTTTGGATGTTTTCAGCTGACCGGTAGTCGGCATTACCAGAAAATTTCCCAGGTCTCCATTCCATCCTATTCCGCTCATATGGGTAAAGCTGAACCCTTCGATGGTGTTGTTGAACCACGAATAACCATTCCCGTTATCTCCGCCTGTATTCGTGTCGGGACTGAGCTGAACCAACCCAAATGGAGTAACAGGTCCGGGAAATGTTCTGCCGCAATCTTTCCCTGCCAGCTTTGAGCCAGCCGGACCAAAGGCGCCGATCATCGGATTGACAAAATCTACAATTGCTTTATTCTGACCAAAAGAGGGAAGGGCAAGCAGTAAGAGAAATAAGAGCAGAAGATTGCGGTTCATAAGGTGATGATTATTAGGAATTATGAATTAGGAATTATGAATTAGGAATTAGGAATTAGGAATTAGGAATTATGAATTAGGAATTACGAATTAGGTGTTGATGTTTCTGTTTTTATTTTCACATTAGCACATTAGCACATTAGCACATTAGCACATTAGCACATTAGCACATTTTCACATTAGCACATTAACAAATTAGCACATTCCCGAATTTGGCTCATTCATTAGATCTGCGATATTCGGGAGGTACTTTACTGAAAATTGCCTTTATTTTTTTCATGTCAAACTTGAGACTCCGGTCGTAGTTATAAATCCCGTTTTGCTCCTGTTCAACATCGGTAAACTGGGTATAGCAATAGCCGGTAATATAGCTGGTTGTAAGGATTGCATCGGTTAACTTCTCTAATTTTTCATAATATTCTTCAATCGAATTAGGTTGACTGTAGCCCCACGAAGATTCGCTCATCGATTTTGAAACCCACTTGATACCTCCATATTCATCGAGAATATATGGTTGGTTATTGTATTTTTCTTCGGCATAATTGGTAAAGATTTTGCCCTTTTCCTTTGGAGCCAGGTAGTTCTTAAATTCCTCAGGATTTTGAACATAGCAATGAGCGGTCCATAAATCGGTTCTTACGTGAGTCCAGCCGCTGCAATCGTTGATCGGGCGTGTTGGATCGAGATTTTTTGTGGTGTTGCAGATATCATGAACCAGACGGCTGTACTGCGGATTTTTTGCTGATCCCGTCTCATTAAACGGGGTCCATGCAATGATAGAGGGATGATTTCTGTCACGGGTCACAATTTCGAACCACTCACTCATGAAGTTTCTCCCACCTTCGGGATCATTTACCCCAAATCCGCCGCTGGATGATTCTGCCCAGGTAAGATAACCCAGTTTATCGGCCCAGTAATGGAACCTTTCGTCGAAAATTTTCTGGTGCAGCCGTGCACCGTTGAAGCCGGCATTCAGCGAGAGCTGAACATCATTTTTCAGGTCGGCATCAGTCGGTGCTGTCCAGATTCCTTCCGGATAGAATCCCTGATCTAATACAAATCTTAAATAGATTGGGCTGTTATTTAAAAATATTTTATTCCCTTCGATGTGAATTTTCCGCATCCCGGCATAGCTTTTCACTTCATCAATTACCATATTATTCTGATCAGTTACCTGATAGATAATGTCGTACAAAAAAGGAGATTCGGGTGACCAGGTTTTAGGTTTTTTGACCGGCACCTCAATAGAAATGTTGTTGCTTGCAAAAATCTTCTTTTGAGCGATGATTTTAGAACCATCTACTATTTTTACGCTCAGTTTCATGCCCCTTTCGATACTGAAAAATTGAGGACGAAATACAAATTTCTTATTGTCGAGGTCGGGTGTAATCTGGCAATCTTTTAGTCCTTTTTTTGCAACCGGTTCCAGCCATACAGTCCTCCAGATGCCGGTCGTTCTTGAATAATCGCAGCCTGACGATTTAAGATCCAGCGATTGTTTTCCCCCGGGCTGTTTCCCCGAACGCCGTTCATCTTTGACCCTTAACACCAGGTTGTTTGATCCACCCGGAGTGACATAATTGGTAATGTCGTAACTGAACGACGAGGTTCCTCCCCAGTGAGCGCCGGCCTTTTTCCCGTCAATGTACAAATCACTTTGATAATCAACGCCTCCAAAATGAATCATGATTTTCTTATCACTCCACGATCCAGGTATTTCAAGTTTTCGCTGATACCACATCTCCTCAATAAAATCCTTGTATTCGATGCCTGACAGTTTGCTCTCAGGACAAAACGGAACGATTATCT
>CAYHDA010000145.1:0-10683 GCA_964355145.1 uncultured Mariniphaga sp. | reverse complement strand
AATTAACCGGCCACTAAACTGCCTGAGGTTTTCGACAACCCGCACCAGATCAAATCTCCCCACAGGTTGGTCGAGTGCAATAATTGTTGCAGGAATTCCAGAGTCAAGTTTGAGAATATTATCATCCACCTTTTTAAGCGCTTCCACTACAGCTGGTTTGTGCAGCATGGTTGAATTTGATAAGACTGCAATTCTTGCAGCAGGGCATAATTCATTTCTAATCAGCACGGTATCGTCAATGATAGTGGCAAATTCGGGGTGCATCGTTGGTTCTCCATTGCCTGCGAAAGTAATTACGTCAGGTAATGTACCATCGCCTTTCATTGTTTGTAATTTTTCTCTGAGCAGTTGCTTTACTTCAGTTTGTTTGGGTAAGATGGCTTTAACAGTTCCTTTTTCAGGGTTCCATCCGCATTCGCAATAGATGCAGTCAAAAGAGCATAGTTTCGAATCGTTGGGTAATAAATTTATTCCCAGCGAGACACCTAACCTTCGGCTGACGACCGGCCCGAATATTGTCTGATCAAAAAGAAAAGTCGACATAAATATTAAAAGAATTATTCTAAATCAATTTTTTAAGACGTGACTGAGGTTGCAAAATTAACCGGTGCAAATCCATCCCCGTGATGAGATTTATTCCGGGGCTTTTCCCTTTTTCAATTGTTCCTGCCCATTCATTCATTCCCAATGCTTCAGCTCCGTTTCGTGTGGCCCAGGAGACTATTTCAGTGAAAGGAACAGAAGGAAATTCACTTTGTATGGTTTTCATCTCATCGAGCATCGAAAATTTGTGGTTCGACGAAAGACTATCTGTTCCTATGCAAATTTGTAATTTGTTTTTTCGGAAGAGTTCAACATCCGGAAGACGGTCTTCGATATAGCGGTTCGAATTGGGACACAGAACAAACCAGGTCTGACTGAGCTGTCTTGTATTTTTTATGAGGTCGATATCGCTTTGTGATGTGCGGATATTATGAACCAACAGTAGTTTATTTTTTTCGGGAAGCCAGCTGATGATACTTTCGAGGGCTGACCGTCCTGTTGGTGTAAATGTAGAAAGATCTATACCAAGATTGGTGCTCAGATGCCTGAAGAGCCCGCCCTCTCCTGATCGGTACAAATCATCTTCATCGGAGCATTCCTGACTGTGCATCGACAGAATTGAATTATGCTTTTCAGCAAATTGCGATATTTTTGAAAAAAGATCTTTGGAAACGGAGTAGGGGGCGTGAGGAACTACCGAAGCTGACAATCCAAGTTTCTGCGCCTCATCGAAGCAATATTCAACCCATTCAAAAGCCTTTTCAGCACGTTGAGGGGAGAATCCAAGTGCTTCAATAAATGTGTGATAGACTATTTTTGAATTTGATTTTAACTGAAAGGTGGTATTCGTATTCGAAATATCGCCTGCTGCAACTACGCCATTATTCCAAAGTTCAAAGTCTGCTTTTCCTGCTTCTTCCAGAACCTTGTCGGTTTCAGTACTGCGCCGGGTAATTACATTTTTTAAAAAATCAGGCAATCCGGTCTTTTCCGGGAATAGTCCACGTAAATGCGACAGCTCGAGGTGGCAATGTGCATTTACAAATCCCGGAATTAAAACGCCACTGTAAAATTCAACACCTGCTTTTTCATCAAGATCTCCGTTTGTATCGGTGATGTCAGTAATAGCGCCTTTATCCGAAAGGGTGATAATTCCTTTGGTAAGAACAGCTCCCGTTCCGGTAACGATGTAATGGGCAGATAATTTGCGCATAAACGGCTATTTTTTATTCTGAATAGAGTCCTTAGCTCTTGATTTAGCCAGCATTTCGTTCAGCCGATTCAATAGTTCATCATATACCGGCTTAAATTGATCAGGGTGTTTGCCGTAATAAAACACCGATTCTTCAAAAACCTTCTGATCAAGTTTATATTTTTTAAGAACTGAGAGGTAAAGATCGTCCTGATAGTTTTGGTAGTCGATTTTCATTGAAAATCTTTGGGCATAAACCGATTCTGCCAGATGAAGGTCAACAAGTACAGGAGTAATCTCTTTTTGAGTGAGTATCCCTTTTGGAACTTTATTTCTTGAGCAGGCTAAAGCCAGAATAACAGTTGCAACGATTAGAAAGCCTCTCATTCGTCGTCCTCCATTTGTTTTAATTCTCTGAATTTTTTTGAAAAAGGTGATGCGAACACAAAAGCATTAAGCTTTTTGTTTCTGGTATTAAAAATCTGGGTGTTATTTCCTTCCCAGCATTTTTGACCTTCCGAGATGAAAAGGATTTTATCACCAATC
Organism: uncultured Mariniphaga sp.; assembly: GCA_964355145.1. Classification (GTDB taxonomy): domain Bacteria; phylum Bacteroidota; class Bacteroidia; order Bacteroidales; family Prolixibacteraceae; genus JAAFHB01. The sequence continues at coordinate 8,402 of CAYHDA010000145.1, read as the reverse complement.
TCCATCACCGAATTCATATCGTGAGTATTGATGATCGTTGTAATATCGAATTCCGCAGTAATATCCTTAATTAATGAGTCTATAAGGATGGAAGTTACAGGATCGAGTCCGGAATTTGGCTCATCGCAGAACAGATACTTAGGATTAAGTGCGATTGCCCTGGCTATAGCTACGCGCTTTCGCATACCTCCTGAGATCTCAGAAGGATAAAGGTGATTGGATTCTTTAATATTTACTCTTTCCAGGCAAAAATTAAGTCTTGACAACTTCTCCTTCATGGTCATGTTGGTAAACATATCCATTGGGAAGCGGACATTCTCCTCAACCGTAAGTGAATCGAAGAGCGCTCCATTCTGAAATACCATTCCGATCTCCTGACGAAGTAATTTCTGTTCGTTAAAGTTCATCCGGAGGGTATCTCGCCCATCAAACAAAACTTCGCCACCTTCGATTTCAAAAAGGCCAACGATCGACTTCAGCAGGACTGTTTTTCCCGAACCACTCTGGCCGATGATGAGATTGGTTTTCCCTTTTTCGAAGATGCAGGATATATCTTTGAGTACGTCACGACCTTCGAATGACTTGCAAATATTTTTAATTTCAATCATTTAAAAAGAAGTTGAGTAAGAACAAGATCGAAAAACAGAATCAGAATACTAGTATTAACAACCGCTTTTGTGCTTGCCTTGCCCACTTCTAGGGCACCTCCCTGCACATAATAACCCAGGTAAGCTGGCACTGTTGCAATCAGAAACCAGAAAACGAAAGTCTTAATAATGGAAAAATAAACATAAAACGGAACAAACAAGGTCGTAATACCGGTAACGTAGGTTGCTACTGTAACCACACCCGATAAGGGGCCCGTGATTAAACCGCCAACTAAACCACATCCCACGCTGATGATAAATAAAAGCGGGCTCATCAGAACTACAGCTATTATCTTTGGAAGAATCAGGTAAGAAGCCGAGTTGACACCCATTATTTCCATCGAATCGATTTGTTCTGTTATTCTCATACTTCCAATTTCAGAGGCGATGTTAGAACCCACTTTCCCTGCAAGCATAAGGCTAAGCACTGTTGATGAGAATTCGAGGATCAGGGTATCCCGGTTTCCAAGTCCGATAATATAGTTAGGCATCAGAGGGCTGACCATATTGTAGGTTAATTGCAGCGTAATGATTCCTCCCATGAAAATGGAAATAACTGCCACGATGCCAATTGAATGTATTCCTAATTTTTCAATTTCAAGGACTAATTGCCTCCTGTAGATCGAATTTTTTTCGGGTTTTTTGAAAACCCTCACAAGCAATAAAAAGTATTGTCCGATATGGTAAAATACATCCACGTTAGTGATATTAAATTATCCGATAAAAGTACAAATAATTTAAACAATGAATTGGAGCGCTTTGCATTGGTTGGTGACAGGTATGTAAAAATAAGTCTGTTTTATTTCGAAAAAATGAATATTTTTGAGTAAAAATAAGTGGATGGAAAATTGCAACAATTTTTGTGTGATTATGGCTGGCGGAATTGGAAGTCGATTCTGGCCTTTAAGTACCGCCGAAAAGCCAAAACAGTTTTTAGATATTCTTGGAATTGGCCGTACCCTTCTTCAACTCACGTATGACCGTTTTTCAAGAATTATCCCTCCCCAAAATTTTTTAGTAGTAACCAGCGAGATTTATAAAGATATCGTACTCAGTCAGTTGCCGGGGTTAAAGGAATCACAGATTTTACTGGAACCTTTGCGCAGAAATACAGCACCTTGCATTGCCTATGCAACGTATAAGATTCTGAGTATTTGCCCTGAAGCCAATGTAATTGTTGCGCCCTCCGATCATTTGATCATGAAAGAAGATTACTTTCTTGAGGAGATAAACAAAGGCCTGAGGTATGTTTCAGGAAAAGATGTGCTGCTCACAATGGGATTGCAGCCCAGCAGACCTGAGACCGGATATGGGTATATTCAGGTTGCCGAAAAAATGGAATTCGAACAAACGGATAATTTTTTCAGAGTAAAAACATTTACTGAAAAGCCTAATCGTAAAATGGCGGAATTATTCCTTGAAACAGGTGAGTTTTATTGGAATTCCGGAATTTTTATCTGGTCGGCCAAAGCAATATTGAATGCTTTTATCAATCATCTCGCCGAAGTGTATGACTTGTTCGACTATGGAAAGAAACATATTAACACTCCGAATGAGATTCAATATATCAATAAAGTCTATTCGGAATGTCCAAATATCTCTATCGACTATGGAATAATGGAAAAGGCGGACAATGTATATGTTTTGTGCGCCGATTTCGGGTGGTCTGATCTGGGAACCTGGGGATCATTGTATGAAAATCATAAAAAGGATGAAGCTGCAAATGCAATAAGCGGGAACAAGATTTTTCTGTACGATACCCAGAATTGCATCATTAGTATGCCAGGCGACAAAGTAGCTGTCATTCAAGGTCTTCGTGACTATATTGTTGTTGAATCGGATAAAACATTATTGATTTGCAGAAAAGATGATGAACAACAAATCCGCCAGTTTGTGGCAGATGTCGCACTCGCCAACGGGAAGACCAAGTAAAGGTTGGAATTAGGTCCGCCAGCTGGTGGAAGGAATTAGGAATTAGGAATTTCAATTAGCTTTCTGGTTTATTTTCAAAATACCGCATTAACAAATTAGCCTGTTACCTTTTTACAAAAGCCGGACATTCAACAGTTGCATTACTGAGTCGCGCAGTGCATTGAACTTCACAAGATTGGCTGGATTGACGGGTTCTGCAGGTTCTGATTTAACAGTAATCGGATTAACGGCAGTTCCCCCCATATAAACCCTGAAATCCAGATGTGGCCCTGACGCCAGACCTGTTGCTCCGACAAAGCCAATAATTTCACCCTGTTTAACTCTCTGCCCGGTTTTTAATCCGGTTGCAAACTTTGAGAGATGCATATAAGTAGTAGAGTAGACTGAATTATGTTTGATTTTTACAAAATTACCTCCACCTGCCGGCTGATAGCTTTTTTGCAGAACCACCCCCTCGCCGATTGAGTAAACCGGAGTTCCTGTAGCCGCTGCATAGTCTACACCATGATGTGGTCTTACAATACGTAAAACGGGATGCATTCTGCGATCAGAGAAGCGGGAACTGATGCGGGAAAATTTCAACGGAGCTTTCAGAAATGCTTTTCGCAGACTATTCCCTTTTTCATCAAAGAAATTCTCTCCATCCGCCTGACTAAACCGGAAAGCATAGAAGGTCGTCCCGCCTTGAATAAAAGATGCTGAATAGATTTTTCCTAAACCGATTGACTCGCCTCCCACAAAATCCTCATCAAAAATTACAGTGAACTGATCTCCTTTCTGAATAGCGAAGAAATCAATGGTCCAGGCATAAATATCCGATAACTGAACAGCCAGAAGAGGACTTATATTGCTCTCTTTCATTGCATTCCAAAGAGATGAGCGAATAACTCCGGTAGCCGTTTTCCTTTTTGAGATCACCTCATGCTTCCCTGCTGCTACCTTTAACGATCCGGTAAGTTCATAAAGGGAGTAGTCAATTCCATTAATGGCATATGCAAAGTATTGGGGCGATCGGTTGGCATCTCTGGAATAAAACATGGTATACCGGTTTCCGGCTTTCATCTTTCTGACATCAAATACAGACACTGAATTTTTAGCGATCTGATCTACTGTCTGCGCTGAAACACCACGGTCAATCAGGATATCGGAGAGATTTTGATTTGATGCAACAGTGCTTTCTTCGATGTGAAATGAATCTGCAGGTAAACCATACAGTAGCTTAGGTTCAGGTATTGTGACGACAAGATCCTCTCCAAGGACGGGTAATTTCTGATAATAACGTATATATCTGAGGGTGAAAAAAACAGCTATTGCCAAAATGATCAGGCCTGATATCCAATAAGTTCTCCGATTCTTCATTGATTTTTCATTATGATTAATGAGGGGGCAAAATTAATGATTTGAGACAATTTTCAGTACTTTAGTTTATCAAACCCTTTTCCATAAACACCCATCACCGAATTGAGAGAAATAAATGCATCGGGATCGAGTTCTTTTATTTTGCGAAATATTTCAGGAGATTCCCGTTTTCGTACGACGGTCATAATAACTTTTACATTTTGCCTTGTGTACCAGCCTGTGCCATCAAAGATTGTTAATCCGCGCCTCGATTCATTGTTAATGAAATTAGCAATGGTTTCATATTTTTCAGAGACAATAAATAATTGCACCGATTGTTGTGCCCCCGTTAGAAAAGCATCGATAGAATAAGATACGACCCACATAGAAACGTATCCATAGACTAATTTTTCGACTGAATGCAACACAAAAAACGATGAAGCGATAATGAGCACATCGCAATACATGATGATACGACCCGGACTGATATTCCGGTATTTGTTGATAATCATGGCGATAATATCTGTTCCTCCGGTACTTCCTCCTTCGTTAAAGATAAGGCCAATCCCAACTCCACCGAGTATGCCGCTGAGGACAGCCGCCAGAAAAGGGTCATTCAGAATAGGTTCAGTGACAAGATTTTGCATAACATTCAGCATGATCGCTATAATCGACATGCTAAAAATCGTTTTAATGCCAAAATTGACACCCAGAACTTTGATCGCGATGATTACCAGAAAAATATTAATGATGAAGAAGGTATACCCGGTTCCAAATCCGGTTGCATAAAAAACAAGCATAGAAAGTCCGGTTACCCCTCCGCCGGCAATTTTTAATGGAATCAAAAATGCGGTAATTCCAAAGGCATAAAGTGCCAGGCCAAACGCCATGACAGTGTAGGAGCGGATATACTTAAATAATTTAGAGGACATATTTTCTTTTATTTGTGCAAAAGAATAAATATTTAGGGTATAAAAGCTGATCAGTGACAGATTTTTACTCCTTTTTGTAAATTTTATCTTTTTGTTCTATTATTTTAATTCAGGTATCTAATTTAAGACTATTTTTGAATTTCAAAATTTTATATTGATGTAATATAGAATATGAAGCTAGAAAAGAGAAATCAGTAGAAATTGTACACCACAAATTAATTTTGAAATGAAAATTCATGAGTATCAGGCTAAAGAGATTTTAGCGCGCTATGAGATTCCGGTTACCAATGAAATGCTATGTTATTCGGTCAATGAAGTTCAGGCTGCCGCAGAGCAACTAGGATATCCTGCAGTTGTAAAGGCGCAGGTACTTACCGGTGGTAGAGGAAAAGCCGGTGGTGTTAAACTGGTTCGCAATGCAGAAGAGGCCACATCAGCGGCTGAGAAGATTTTAGGCATGGATATCAAAGGTTTTACTGTAGAAAAAGTACTTGTTGCGCAGGGAGTTTCGTTTGTTAGCGAAATTTATGCGGGAATTACGATTGACAGAAATACAAAGTCTGCGGTATTTATGGTCAGTAAAGAAGGTGGTGTTGAAATTGAAGAGGTGGCAAAAGATAATCCGGAAGCAATTCTTAAATTTACGATAGATCCTGATTTAGGGTTGGCACCTTTTGTCGCGCGTAAAATTGCTTTTGCATTATTCGACGATCTCAAACTGGTTCATCAGGCAACAGACCTTTTTCAAAAGTTGTATAAAGTTTTTGTTGAAACGGATGCCTCTCTGGTCGAAATCAATCCATTGGTCATTACTTCTGATAATCAGCTGTTGGCACTTGACGGAAAAATGACTTTCGATGATAATGCGCTTTTCCGCCAGCCTGAAATTCTTGCACTCAATGAGCCCTCCGAAGATGAAATAAAGGAGATCGATGCAAAAGATAAAGGGCTTTCCTATATTCGCCTCGACGGCTCAATCGGATGTATGGTAAATGGCGCCGGTCTGGCCATGGCAACTATGGACATGATCAAATTGTATGGCGGTGAGCCTGCAAATTTTCTTGACATCGGCGGAAGTTCAAATCCGCAAAAAGTAATTGATGCCATGAATCTGATTCTTTCTGACAAGAATGTGAAAGTGGTCATGATTAATATTTTTGGCGGGATTACCCGGTGCGACGATGTTGCTAAAGGATTGATTGCCGCCCTTGAACAGATAAAAATTCAAATCCCAATTGTAATAAGACTCTCCGGCACCAACTCAAAAGAAGGTCTCGAAATTCTGAAAAATGCCAATCTTCCCACTGTTGAAACAATGAGTGAAGCAGCACAGAAAGCGATCAGTCTCAGTTTGGATTTTTTAAGATAACTTAATTAAAGTAAAGAATATGAGTATTTTAGTCAATAAGAATACAAGATTGCTTGTTCAGGGAATTACTGGCCGGGATGGTGGTTTTCATACCCAAAAAATGATTGAATATGGGACTAACGTTGTTGGCGGCGTGTCTCCTGGCAAAAAGGGCCAGTTTGTCCATGGTGTTCCTGTATTCAATACTGTGGCAGATGCAGTAAAGGAAACCGGTGCAAATACTTCAATAATTTTCGTGCCCGCAGCATACGCGGCCGATGCTGTACTCGAAGCCTCTGAAGCTGGAATTGAACTTGTTGTTGCTATCTCCGAAGGGGTCCCAACACTTGATATGGTCAGAATTACCCCTTATCTTAAGAAAAAAGGAACCAAACTGATCGGAGCCAATTGCCCCGGACTTATTTCTCCCGGAGAAGCGATGGTAGGAATTCTTCCGGTAAGTATTTTCAAAAAGGGAAATATTGGATTGATGAGCCGAAGCGGTACTTTAACCTATGAAATGGTTTATCAGCTTACCCATAGCGGATTAGGGCAAAGTACCTGTGTTGGTATCGGGGGTGATCCTGTTGCCGGACTCTATTATGAAGAATTACTGCAAATGTTTGAAGAAGATCCTGAAACAGATGCGATTGTATTGTTGGGTGAAATTGGCGGCGATGCAGAAGAACGTGCAGCTGACTATATTCGTAAACACATCACCAAACCCGTAGTTAGTTTTATTGCAGGTCAAACTGCCCCTCCTGGTAAAAGAATGGGACATGCCGGCGCAATTATCTCAAGCGGAACAGGCACAGCTGCTGAGAAGATTACCGCCTTCGAAAATGCCGGTGTTCAAGTAGCAAGACAACCATCGGAAATTCCGGAAATGCTAAAGAAATTACTGAAAATATAATTTTTAGTGTCGATAAGATAAAGGCAAGAATTTTATTGCCAGCAAAAACCCGGTTCTGGCCGGGTTTTCTGTTTGTAAACCACTCCTTTTTAAAATGGAGAGACTTTTTTAGAAAAAAATCAATGTCTGGTTGCCTGCCTAACAAACGGAATCAACAAGCTCGTTAATCTCAGCAGATGCCGCAACCATTACTTCGCGGACACTCTCAGGTAAACCTGCTGCCAGATTGGTACCGTTCAGCAAGGCAATATAAGTCTTGCCATCCTCCTTGAGGTAAACTGAAATCCGGCATGGCATCATCACTGAAACGATCCGCTCATCATTTCTCTCGAGCATCTTACCCGAATACTCAGGTTTGCAAATCTCGAGAACTTTCACCGGTCTCACGTCTTTGCCGGCTTTTGCAAGCGATTGCTGAAGGTCATGGATGGCTGGGATCATCCAATTTCCTTTTTCGGCAGCGATGGTTAAAACTTCAACGGTTTTTTCAAAATCCCAGAGACTTACCTTTTCGATAATTAATTGATTATTTTCCATCTTGAGTTTATTTTGTTATAAAGTTAATCATTTATGTAATATAATCGAAGCGAAAAGTTGGATTAGGCCGTCCCGGACTCAGACATCTCAATGCAGTAATTTTCAGCGTCAGATCTCCCTTCGTATTTAAATCCAGTGTTTCACGAACTATCCGTTCAAGTTCATCAGGGTTCATCTCCACGCGGGCGTTCAGCGTTAATCTGGCAGCAGAACCTGTTCCTGCTGATCCTTTGAAATTCAGGGTGCTTCCTGATCCCGTCAGATTACCTGTCAGATAGTTATCGCCGGCTTCGAGTATAATCTTTACATGACCTACCGGCGTCTTACCGATTTCGAAATGTTTGCTAAGGTCTCTCATTAAATTTCCGGCAAAAGTATCCCAGTCCGTTTGGTTGCCTTTCAGTTCAATGGTGCAGTTGAGCCAGCCGAGTGCCGCTTCACCTTCGGCATAGATATCATAATCGACTTTAGCCAGTCGCTGACCGGAATTTGTACGGTTCAACACTTCGCTCAGCCATTCATCGATGCCTTCACCGGTTGTGGCACTAATGGTCATGATATCAGCATACGGAAAACTCAGTTTTACTTTTTCTTTTAGCAAAATCAGATCACCAGGTTCCAGTAAATCCGTTTTGTTGATCAGGATGATGTCGCTTTCCTCCAGCTGTTTACGAAAAATATAGGCCGCGCTTGGGTGCAGTCCAGCTGTTCCTCCATTCAGAATATCGGTTAAACGATCAGGATCGGCCATTACC
>CAYHDA010000144.1:0-10699 GCA_964355145.1 uncultured Mariniphaga sp. | reverse complement strand
TTTAAATCATTTTACACTCATAGGAGCAACTACCAGAAGTGGATTGCTTACCGCTCCGATAAGGGCGCGATTTGGTATTAATTGTCATTTGGAATATTATGATATAGATGTTTTGACTGATATAGTAAAGCGGTCTGCCAAAATTCTCGATGTTAAAATTTACCAGGATGCAGCTTTGGAAATTGCCAGACGAAGCAGGGGTACACCACGAATTGTTAATGCCTTATTGCGAAGGGTGCGTGATTTTGCAATGGTAAAGGGAAATGGCATAATTGATATCGAAATTACCCGGTATGCGCTCGAAGCCCTAAATATTGATAAGTACGGACTTGACGAGATGGACAACCGTATTTTAAGTACTATAATTGATAAATTCAAAGGTGGTCCTATTGGATTGACTACTATTGCAACGGCAGTAAGTGAAGATGCCGGAACGATTGAGGAAGTTTATGAACCTTTTTTAATCAAAGAAGGATTTTTAAAACGTACTCCAAGGGGACGTGAAGCTACTGAACTGGCTTATCATCATTTAGGCCGTAACCGGACAAAAGATAATCATCAAACACTTTTTTAATCACCACTATTTTTTAACCAATTCTATTTCAAATAGTTTTGGCCAGAATTTACCCGTTACGTATAATTTATTTTTATCATTGTCGTAAGCAATTCCATTCAAAACATCAACAGGGTTTTTCTGAGTGATAAGATTATAACCTAAAAGTCCTCTCAAATCAATTTCCGCAACGATTTTACCTGTTTTAGGATCTATTTTGACCAATGTGTCTGTTGTCCATAGATTAGCCCAAATTTCACCCTTAATGTACTCAAGTTCGTTTAAATTCAGGACTACTCCCCTGTTATTGCAAACCTGAATTTTCTTTATTTCTTTCAATGATTCGGGATCAATATAATAAAGAAAATCAGTACCGTCGCTCATGATTAATGCTTTGCCATCATTGGTTAAGCCCCACCCCTGAGCATATTTATAATTCCATGATTTTATAAGTTCGAAAGTGTTTATATCCCTCACAAATCCAATTTGAGATTTATAGGTAAGCTGGTACAATTTTCCATTAAGAACTGTGATACCTTCACCAAAGAATTTTTCTTCAAGCTTTAATTCTTTCACTACCTTCCAACTGGAAAGATCAGTTTTATAAATTGCAGATGTACCCTCCTGCCCTGTTCCTTCATAAAGAAATCCGTCTCTGATTTCCAGTCCTTGAGTAAAGCGTTCGTTGGAATGAGGATATGATTTGATAATACGATAACCAAATTTCAAGGGAACAACATCGGAAAGCAGCAAAAAATCGGAATAATTTTCTCCTGTGGTACCATCATTTGCAGTAGCTATTGTCTTCAAATAATGGGTACCAACATTCAGATTATGAGTTTCTACTTCGAAAGAGAACTCGATTTTATCACTTGCATATAAAGGATTCCCATCCAAAAAGAGTTCCGTTTTTCTTAGAGTTCCATCTTTTGATTTGGCTTTCAGATTGACAGTCAATTTATCTCCAACGATAAAATTATTATTTTTATGTGTGATCTTAATGGACGTTACAGGCTTTCTTGTTCTTTTAGAAGATTGAGCGCAATTCACTAAAATAAAGGAAGTGAAAAAAATAAGAAAGACTAAAGCAATTAAGGTTCTCATAATCAATTTTGAAGTGAACAATGAATAAAAAGAATTTCAAAGTTGAAAATTAGATAAAAATCAGCGGTTATCAACAATTAGAGATCGTTTTATTCACATTGCTTCACGTGGAACTAAAGCATTATCTTTGCATTTTATTTTTAGAAACAATATATTTTGAGTGCATTAAAAAAATTGGCCGGACAGACTGTAATTTATGGAGTACCCAGCATAATCGGCAGGTTTTTAAACTGGTGGCTAACACCGCTGTATGCCTGGATGTTTTTACCGGATGAGTTTGGAGTCTTAAGTAACATTTTGGCTTATGTGGCGTTTCTTCAGGTGGTACTGACCTATGGAATGGAAACATCCTATTTTAGATTTGCCGGAAGAAGCGATTCTCCCGAAAAAGTATTTACCACATCAATGGTTTCATTGGGTCTTACTTCTTTGGTTTTTATTGGTTTGGTTTTTAGTTTTGCACCGGATATTGCTGGCTGGATCAGCTACGAAGGTCATCAGAATTACATCGTATGGATGGGGGTGACTGTTGCCTTGGATGCGCTGTCTTCGATTCCTTTCGCGAAACTCCGGCTGGAGTCACGCCCGGTTAAATTTGCAATACTGAAATCCGCAAATATTGCAATGAACATAAGTTTAAATGTTTTCTGGATTTATTTTTGCCCGAAAATATTACAGTCAAACCCTGATTCATTTGTAAATTTCCTCTATAATCCCAAAATTGGCATTGGCTATGCATTTCTGGCTTACCTGGTTTCTTCCTCCATAACCCTGCTGTTCTTTATCCCTGAACTAAAAATAAAAAAATCAAATTTTGATTTTACTCTTTTACGTCAGATGTTAAAATATGGATTGCCAATATTGGTGATTGGTATTGCAGGAATGGTTAATCTGAATATCGATAAAATTTTATTGCCAAAGCTACTCGTTGGTTCCGTCAGTCCAATTTTTGAACTTGGTGTTTATTCTGCCAGCAGCAAGCTTGCAATTCTAATGGCCCTTTTTATTCAGGCATTCAGATTCTCATTTGAGCCCTTTTTGTTTTCACATTATAAAAATGAAGACTCTAAAAAAGTGTATGCAGTGATTATGAAATATTTTGTAATTCTGGGCCTTATCATATTTTTGGGAGTCATGTTCTATATTGATATTCTGAAATACTTTATTGGTTCTGCAAAATCAGGATACCACGAAGGGATAAAAGTGGTTCCCTGGCTGTTGATGGGGAATTTGATGCTGGGGATCTTTTATACCCAGTCATTATGGTATAAGCTGACTGATCAGACCCATTTTGGAGCCCGGTTTGCAATTATTGGAGCTGTAATTACCATCTTGCTGAATATTCTTTTTATCCCTGTTTTTGGTTATATGGCATGTGGATATGCATTTTTTATCGCTTCACTGGTAATGACCGTCACTTCCTATATCGTTGGACAGAAATATTTCCCTGTAAAATACGACCTAAAAAGAATAGGTGCCTATTTTCTTTTGGCAACATCTCTTTATTTGATTGAAATAAATATTGAAATTCAAGATAAGACAGTTCAAATGGCTGTTAATACTGTATTGTTGCTTATTTTCTTTTTGTTTATCTGGATAAAAGAAAAGGCTGACCTGAAAGGATTATTTACCTTCAGCAGCAAGTGAGGCAGACATCACCGCAGAGATTGGAATTGTTTTGTAACTTAGCAGATTAAAAAAATTGAGAATGATCGTAAAAATTATCAATAAGTCAACCAATGAGTTGCCGCAATATAGCACACAGCATGCTGCAGGAATGGATCTTCGTGCAAACCTCCAGGAAGAAGTTTCTCTTGCTCCATTAGAACGTAAACTTATTCCGACAGGATTATTTCTTGAAATACCTGTGGGATACGAAGCGCAGGTAAGACCCAGAAGCGGGCTCGCGTTGAAAAAAGGAATTACAGTACTTAATTCTCCGGGAACTGTTGATGCCGATTATCGGGGCGAAGTAATGGTGATTCTTATTAATCTTTCAGCCGAGAAATTTGTTATTCAACATGGTGAACGTATTGCTCAAATGGTTTTCGCAGCTCATGCGACAGTTAATTGGGAAACTGTTGAATTACTTGAAGATACAATTCGGGGCGAGGGCGGATTTGGACATACAGGCAAACATTGAACCGGATGTTTACCGTTGAATGAATTAAAAACAGGCAGAATGGCAAGTAGGAATAAATTGATTGGTATTGTACTGATTACTTTAATATTAAGTACAGTTTTGGCGTGCAAGGTTGCAAAGACAGTTTCCGTAAATCCAGCAGCAGTAACTCCCAAAGATACTACCGAAATAAAGCTTAGTGATGATGTCCGGTCGGAGTTTGAATATCTTTTTATTGATGGTATAAAACAAAGGACACAAGAGAATTATAATGAAGCAATAAAAATATTTTCGCGTTGTCTTGAATTGGATCCCAACTCTTCAGCCACACTTTACGAAATGGCTAACATTCATGTCTTACGTGGTGATTTTCAAAGTTCCATGTTTTTACTTGAAAAGGCCGTCTTGCTTAATCCAGCCAATCAGTATTATCGGCTCTTGCTGATTAAGGTTTATCAGCAAAATAAGCTGTACGAACGTGCTGCATTGCAGTATGACGCATTGTCTAAATTAGCACCAGAAAACCAGGAGTATATATTTAATCAGGCCACCCTACTTACCATGGCCGGAAAGAATGATCAGGCACTCGCAATTTTTCATCAGCTTGAACAAAAATTGGGCCTTACAGAGCGTATTGCGGTTGGTAAACAACAAATTTATCTGCAACTTGGCAATAAACCTGCCGCTTATGCTGAAATTGAAAAATTAATTCAGTCAAATCCTGCCATCTCCAAATATTACGGGTTGATTGCAGATATGTATTTATCTGATCATAACAGAGAAAAAGCACTTGAAAATTACAACAAAATCCTTGAAATTGATCCAAATGACGGATTTGTTCACCTTTCAATAGCAAGTTTTTATCTCGATGGCGGTGATGCAGCGAGTGCTTACAAACATATTAAGTCGGCATTCAGAAATTCAGTTTTGGAGCTTGAGACTAAAGCACAGATGTATATGTTGTTAATACAGCCTGGACCGAATAAAATTTCTGAGGATAATCAGCTTGAACTGCTTCACATACTTATAGATGCAAATATTGATGATGAAAGGCCAAGGGCATTAATGGCGGATTATTACCTGAATAAAAAGCAACTGGAAGAAGCACGCCGTGAATTACGGCTTGTTCTGGATATGAAGAAGGATAACTACTCATATTGGGAGCGGCTTCTATTGATTAATAATGATTTACTTGATTGGGCATCGATGGATACCGACAGCAAAAAGGCACTGGAATTTTTTCCTGAACAGCCATTAATTTATATCCTAAAATCTGTTGGCCTCTTACAGCAAAAGAAATATAACGAGTTGCTTACCGTACTTGACTCGGGTCTGGTTCATGCCAAAAATGATCCTAAAATACAGTCACAGTTTTATACCTACCAGGCAGAAGCTTTCTATAACTTGAAACGGTTTAACGAGGCTTTTGATATTTTTGATAAAGTGGTAGCGCTTGATCCGGAGAATTATATGGCCATGAATAATTATTCCTATTATCTGTCTTTAAAAGGTGAGAGGCTGGCTACGGCTGAAAAATTAAGTGCAAAAGTTATTCAGGCCAACCCTGATAATGCGACCTATCTGGACACTTATGCCTGGGTATTTTTTGTTAAAAAGGATTATCAGCTGGCTAAGTTTTATATAGAGATTGCACTTTCCAAAGCAACTGAAGATAATGCTGTCCTGATCGAGCATTATGGTGATATATTGTTTCACCTGAACGAACGGGAGAATGCAATAATTCAATGGAAGAAGTCGCTTCAAAAGGGAAATGAGTCTAAAATTCTAAAACAGAAGATAGCTCAAAGAAAATACATAGAAACAAAAGAAAACTAATTTTATGTTGGCTTCTAATTGGTTAAAGAGGTATTTATTTTACGTGATTATCTTTTCATTTTTTCTTTCAGGTTGCAAACAGGCTCAAAAGATAGCTGTGCCGAAAAGAATTAAGCGGTATAGTGTGGGAAAGGTAATCAAAATAGTCAATGAACAATCCTTAAAATATGAAACATTATCGGTTAAGAAAATGACAATGTCGTTTTCTAACGAAGGAAAGGTGACTACTTTTCGGGGATCCTACAAAATACGACGCGACAGTATCATACAGATTTATGCACAAAAACTGGCTATTCCCGTTGCAAAAATGGAGGTAAATACCGACTCATTTAGAATAGTTAATTTTCTTAATCAGGAGCTCCTCGCCGGGAATAATAGTTATATAAATAAGTTTCTTGGACTGGATATTGATTTAGGGGTCTTACAAGCACTTTTAAGTAATAAAATATTTTCCTTTCGGCAGGATTCCAAAGATAAAGACTTTAAGGATTATGTATGTGAAATTGAGGATAATATGTATAAAATTAGTTCCATCCGCGACCGCAAATTAAAGAGGATTAATAAGAGTGAAGAGAAGCTGGAAAGGTATCGTAACCGCCTGGACGAAGGGCACATGATCAAACAGGATATCTACCTTGATACTGATTCGTTTGTGGTTAAACGTATGGTTTTTAGTGATCTTGACAGCCATAAAGGGGCGAAACTTGAATTTGCCAAATATGAAAAGGTTATGAACCAATGGTTTCCGGGTTTAATTGAAATTCAATTGACAGGTGATAAAAAGATGGAGTTAACCATTGAATTAGCAAAGATAAGTCTGGATGATGAAAAGAATTTTGGATTCTCAGTTTCTCCTAAATACAAAAGGAAATTGATTGAATAATTAAATGTTAAATTGGTTATTTTTACCGATGGAGTATTCTGTTTTGAGACTTTTAAAATACATCTTTTTTCCTTTATCTATGTTTCTGACTTTCAGCGCTGTTGGCCAGTCGCTTGATGAGTTGCGGAAGCAAAAGGAAAAAACTGCCTCAGAAATCGAATACATCAATGACTTACTGAAGGAAACCAACAGCAATGCCAAGGCATCATTAAACCGGCTGGCCGTACTTGAAAGGCAGATAAAACTTCAGGATGGACTGATCAATAACATCACCGGCGAGATCGGCTATCTTGATGTATCAATTCAACAAAATTTAAAGCGTATTGATTCCCTTAGCCTAAATCTTCAGTCGGTAAAAAACAGGTATGCGTCGATGATCAGGTATGCCGACAGAAACCAGGACAATAATAATCAATTACTCTTTTTACTTTCTTCTCAGGATTTTAACCAGGCTTACAAGCGATTCATCTATTTGAGGCAATATGCAGACTACCGGCGAAAGCAAGCCGAAAGAATTGTTAAGTATAAAAATTTGATTACCGATCAATTAGGCGAGTTTAATATACGTAAAGAGGAAAAACATTCCCTTTTGGTCTCAAAGGTAAATCAGACAAAAATTATTGAACGGCAAAAAAAACGACAGAATGCGGTTTATTCCGAATTGCAGCAAAAGGAAAAAGACCTAAAGAAAAAGCTTGAAAATCAGAGAAAAGCGGAGCTAAGGTTGCAGCAGGAAATTGAAAGAGTAATTACGGATGCGGCTAAAAAGGTTGATCGGAAGTCATCAAAAGAGAAAAATTTTGCTTTAACTACTGAAGAAAAAGCATTGTCAGGCGATTTTTCCAATAATCGCGGCAGGTTCCCCTGGCCTGTGCAGCGCGGTTTAATTACAGATCATTTCGGTGAACATCCACATGCTATTTTGAAATATGTCGTTATGCGTAATGCCGGAGTGGATATTACGACCCAGGTTAATGCCACGGCAAGGGCCATTTTTAAGGGAGAAGTCACTAAAGTGGTGGCTATACCGGGTGGCAACATGGCGGTGATCATTCGTCATGGCAATTACCTTACGGTCTACTCAAACTTAAGTGACGTATTTGTGAAGGCAGGCCAGCAGGTTGAAATTAAGGAGGAAATTGGTCGTATTTTCACCGACGAGAGCGATGATAACAAAACCATCCTTAAATTTCAGCTATGGCACGAAAATACAAAACTTAATCCCGAAGACTGGTTAAAAGGATCGTAGGAATGAGTTAAAAGTAATTATCAGTTAATAATCATTGAAACTTAATAATTTGCCTAATACTTGGTCAGGTTCGCTACTTTTACGAGGCCGGCAAGATTAATAATCTTTATTTTCCTGCCCTGAAGATCAATGAGCTTATCCTGCTTAAACTCCGAAAGAAGCCGAATGATAGACTCAGTAGCTGTTCCAACGGTATTTGCCAATTCCTCCCTTGTCAATGAAATTTGCAGCATTTGCTCCGAATCCAGATCAAAATTTCCTTTAAGAAGCAGCAGTATTTCTGCCAGTCGCTCCCGAACTGTCTTTTGAGCAATATCGGTAATGTATTCATTCGCTTCCTTTAACTCAGCACAAACAATTCGCAGCATTGCCAGTGCAAAGGATGAATTCTTCTCAATAAGGTTCAGAAGAGTTTTATAGGGAACATGGCACAGCAGTGCATCTTCAATGATTTTTGAAGTGGTACAGGCTGATTCCTGACTCAACAATGACCGGTAAGCGATAATATCCCCTTTTTTAGCGAAACGGATAATCTGCTCCTTGCCGTCTATGCCTGTTTTATAAACCTTAACAATACCCTTGATAATACAATAAAAACCGGTTAATCTGCTACCCTCTTTATATACTATACTTCCTTTTTTTAAGGAGGTACAGGTCTTCTCAAAATTGAGACTTTTAAGTTCCTCTTCGGTTAAAGACTTAAAAAAACGAAAACCGGACAGATTAATATCTTCTGTAGATTCAATTAAATTCTTCATAATAATTTCAAATAATAGAAACTTTTTTAGGCCCTTAAATATAGCATTTAACTTTAGATTATTAAATGCTATTATTTATTAAACAAAAGCTCTCATTTTATTGTTGTACTATTTCATTAAACAATTTAAAATCATGGAAAAAAGAGCACATAAAAAAGAGATTAAAACGGAGAAGTTTACTAATTCTGGCCGGTTGAAGATGTCAGTCTTCCTTATTGTACTACTTGTAACAAGCTTTAATATAGCTGCTAATGCTAAAGATTTTGTTATCGATAAAGCTGCCAGTAAAGTAAAATGGGAAGCTAAAAAAGTTACCGGAAAACACAATGGTTCCATCTCATTTGACAATGGATCAATTTCAGTATCCGGTAGTAAAATCAATGGGGGATCATTTGTTATTGATATGAAAACAATTGTGGTTGAAGATCTTACAGATCCTGGTTATAATAAAAAATTGATCGGCCACCTTTCTTCAGATGATTTTTTCTCGATAGAAAAATTTTCGCAATCCAGTATGGTCATTAAAAAAGTGACGCCGGTATCAGGGGATGAATCTAAATTTTTTGCTGATCTGACTATTAAGGGGGTAACTAATCCGATTGAGTTCAACGCGAAAGTCACAGTAGATGGTGATCAACTTAATGCTGAAGGAGTAATTACTGTAAATCGTACACTTTTTGGGATCAAGTATGGTTCAGGCAGTTTCTTTCAGGGATTGGGTGATAAGATGATTTATGATGATTTTACACTGACGTTTAATATCGTTGCGCTGAAAAAATAAGCTTATAATTTTAATTGGCTTGTTTGAAGAGGTTGTCTTAATCAGATTTAAGACAACCTCTTTATTTTTTCTATCAATTGGCTATATCGTTCAATTATTCTAAAAGTGAAATAGTTTATCCTTTGGTACCTGAATCTATACTTTATAACTCAGATTGGAAGGGAGAAATTTCTCAACGTATTCGACTGTAACGTTCTTACGTTGTGCAAAATCGATCACCTGGTCTTTGGCAATCCTTTCCAGACCAAAATAGACCGCATCCTGATGGGCAAAGTACTGACCGCAGACTGATGCTGTCGGGTACATTGAAAAGTGTTCCGTTAAATGTATATCTGCCTTTTCGGAAGCTCCCAGCAAATCAAACAGAATTTTCTTTTCCGAGTGCTCGGGACAAGCCGGATAACCGGCAGCCGGACGAATTCCCTGATATTTGCAATTAATCAGATCGGATGCCGAGAGATTTTCGTCAGGAGCATATCCCCAGAACTCTTTTCGCACACGCTCGTGAAGCCTTTCGGCAAAGGCCTCGGCCAAGCGGTCGGCCAATGATTCAAGGAGAATAGCCTGATAATCATTACCCTCACTCTTGAATTTTTCAACCCATTCAGCCACACCTATTCCGGCCGTTACCGCAAAACCACCACAATAATCAGCAATACCTGAATTTTTAGGTGCTACAAAATCACTTAGACAATAATTAGGCAGGTTGGAACCTCTTTTTTGCTGCTGACGCAGGTGATGGAATGTGCCCTGCAGCGACTGACGACTATTATCGGTATAAAGCTCAATATCATCTCCTGAGGAGTTGGCTGGCCAGATTCCAAGAATTCCTTTTGCGGTAATCATCCTTTTTGCAATTATCTCATCAAGGAATTGATTGGCATCATCGAATAATTTACGCACTTCTTCTCCCTGCTTAGGATCATCGAGAATAGCCGGATATTTACCCCTGAATTCCCATGCGAGGAAAAAGAAAGTCCAGTCAATATAGTGTCGCAGTTCTTCAAGCGGATAGTCATTAAAGACTTTAACTCCCGTGAAGATTGGGGGATAAACCATGGAATCATTCCAAGGTGGCTTAAATGAGTTGGATCTGGCGTCTGCAACAGTGAGGTATTCCTTCGGTTTTTTCGCACTGTGAGTAGCACGAAGCTCTTTGTATTCACTTTTAATGTTTGCCAGATAATCCTGATCGTTGGCTAAAAGGCTTGAAACGACCTGAACGGCGCGGGAAGCATCTTTCACATATACAACAGTTTTGCTGTATTCCGGCGCAATTTTTACCGCTGTGTGAATTTTCGATGTAGTTGCCCCACCAATCATAAGTGGTATTTTGAATCCACGCCGCTCCATTTCATGAGCCACGTGTGCCATTTCTTCGAGCGAAGGAGTTATAAGACCACTTAATCCTAT
>CAYHDA010000143.1:0-10709 GCA_964355145.1 uncultured Mariniphaga sp. | reverse complement strand
AACCTGCTACACCGTTTTCAGAAAGTTTAGAAACCATATTCAAAATCCAACCATAGTTGGCGTTACTTTTTGGTGGCACATCATAACCTCTCCAACGTGGGTCGTCAATCAATTCATTTTCGCCTCTCCAATCTTTTTGGTTAAAAGGTGGGTTAGCCATAATGTAATCGGCTTTCAGGTCTTTGTGTTGGTCGTCTGCAAAAGTATCGGCATCTTTTTCACCAAGGTTGGCAGAAATTCCTCTTATGGCAAGGTTCATCTTTGCCAGTTTGTAAGTGGTTTTGGTATATTCCTGTCCGTAAATAGAAACCTCTTTTTGGTTTCCGTGATGTGCTTGAATAAACTTGATAGACTGAACAAACATACCACCCGAACCGCAAGCAGGGTCATAGATAATTCCTTTGTAAGGTTCAATCATTTCTGCAATCAAGTTTACAATGGTTTTTGGCGTATAGAATTCTCCTTTGCCTTTTCCTTCTGCAATTGCAAACTTTTTCAGGAAGTATTCATACACACGCCCAACCAAATCTTGCTCTTTGTCTTTGAGTGTGTTGATGCTGTCAATTTCGCTAATCAACGAAGCCAACTTGGTTATGTCTAAACCCAAACGAGAAAAGTAATTGTCGGGCAATGCACCTTTCAATGATTTGTTGTCTTTCTCAATGGTGTGCAGGGCAGTGTCAATGATTAATGCAATATCATTTTGTCTTGCTTTTTTTACAATGTAACTCCAACGTGAAATTTCCTCCAAGAAAAACACGTTGCTCATGTTGTAAAAGTCAGCCATTTCGATGTATTTCTCTTTGCCATCGGCAATGAGTTTTGCTCGGTGTTCTTCAAACTTGTCGCTGGCAAACTTTAAAAAAATCAGCCCCAATACGACGTGTTTATATTCGGCAGGCTCAACGCTACCTCTCAATTTATTTGCTGCTTCCCAAAGGGTTACTTCAATTGCTTTTTCTTTTATTTCTTTTTTGGCCATTATATATTTTCAGTCTTTTAATTTAAAAACCCAATGATACTTATATCCGTGGGTGCGTCGGCAAGAAAACAGCTCTTTTGCAAACTTTGGTTGTGTGTCGGCTTGTGCGATTTGCAAATGTGCTGTTTTGTGCGTTAGCTGTTCATTTTATCGTTTTTTATTTTTCTGTCTTTATGTAGTAAATTGTCCGCTGTGTCGTTTTTTCACACTTGCCCTTATCAGGTTTTCAGGAAGTATTTCCGGGTATATTTTTTATCTCCGTGAAGGATTTCAAGGATATAAACACCCTGTGGCAAACCATTTACAGGAATAATCTGCCTTCCGTTCTGTATGGATTCAGATGTAAGTGACCGAACCTCCTGTCCCTGCATGTTGAACAGGTGAACGCTCACCTCCTGGTATTCTGGAAAATCAAAGAACATCATTAAGCGGTTGCTTTCCCTGTCGTGATAAATGCGGATGCCAGCCCCGGGGTCTTGTGCGTTGAATCCGGTTATGTAATCGAGCGCGATGTCATCAACATAGAGCACTGTGCCGGGCGTCATAATTTCCTGGGCGGAGGAGATCGCATACACCTGCATTGTATCGGGATTTACAACGGTATCGTAGGCAATCCAGGCTGAAAACGGTGTCCAGTCGGTTACCGTATCCTTTGTTGAAAATTCGGCATGCGCGATGCTGTCGCGAAGGCCCGCCGTGGTCCTGAAAAGACCAATACCGATGATGCAGGAATCGCCACCCTTCGGAAGAAATTTGTAAAACCCGACCAGGTGGCTCGGCTGATCATTTATGGGAACACCGCCTGAAATCACATACGACAAACTGGCTATGTCAACAGTAAGGTTTGCCGTTATCATCATACCCGGAGCATCGAGGGGCGGGAGCGTGATGTGTTTGGATTCCAGTCTCGCCGAATAGGTTCCGCCATGCTTGTCGGTACTCCTTGAAACTACTGCGGTCCCGAAGAAAGGGATGGACATCAGCTCTTCGTTCGGGGTATCCCATGAATCTGGATTTGAATAGCTTCCGTAACTGGTCCATGCCTCAAAACCTCCGTTGGGGATAACCGTTTGGGCGGAGAGGAGCCCGGAAAGTGCAAGGCTGCAGAGAATAAGTAGTATCTTGTACATTGTTGTTTGTAATTAGATAGCCCGGGGTAATCCCCGCGACCATTGACTGAAGTGTAAATATACAAGAAAACTCAATCGCAGAAAACACAAATATTTTCTTCATTGGGGTAAATACAGGAGCGCCTTTATATATTATTGTAGATTTTTAAAAGGCAATAATCCGGTTAAGTAAAAAAATAATGTTAAAATCCACATGTTCAGTTCTCTTCCCAATCATTTAAACTGATCATGTAGGCAATGAGTGAATTTATTTCCGCATTTGTAAGGTAGTGGTCCCATGCAGGCATAAAAAGGGGAGGAAAGGGTCCGGTAGTATCAGCTTTTTGAACAACTGCTGCACCTTCAAGAATCTTTTTTGTAATTGAACCATATTGTGCCAGGAATCGTACATAGGTCGGAAACGGTGGATTCTCACTCATTTTTTCAAGGTCAATATTTTGTTTCAGGTAGTTAATGATAATGTCTGCTGATTCTTCATCGGGGATCTTAAGTTTGGATGCCAGTGTGTTTAGCGGTGGAATGGTTTTCAGGGCGTAATTTACGTTTATGACACCGCCGGCACAATCGGCGCCATGGCATGTATAGCATGACTTTCTGACATAAAGATCCCTGCCGCGTTCGATAATATTCGTTGAATCCTTTATCGGAATTCGCTTCATTTTTATTTCCTTCAGAACGCTGTCCTGTTTCATTTTAGCTACTTGCACCGCTGTAAGATGTACCGCAGAACCCAGGATAATCACTCTCCCCTGCATATAATAATGGTTAAGGCCGCACACCTGGGTGCAGAAATACATGAAACTGCCGGGTTTGTCGGCCTTGAAAGGGAAATCATACACTTTCCCTGGCCAAACAGTTACAGGTCCGATGTTTAATTCAGGCACGTAAAATGAGTGTGTGACATCCATACTTGTAAAACGAAATATGACCTCTTCGCCCTTGTTTAAAATGATTACGGCCTGCTTGAAGTCCTTTAACCAATAGTTTGAACCATTTACTTTTTCTTCAGTCCAAACTCCGTTTTTCGCTACACCAGTTAGAAAGATAACCCTCCTGCCTGAATTGCTTTTCCAGGGTTGAAAATAAACAATTAATATGGATGTAATTGCCAGGATAGCAATAACCGCGGTTGTAGCGATAACTTCTCCAAGTCTGTATTTCATAATTTGCCGGAATAGGGTTAGCTAAAAAAGAAAAAGATGAATGCCAAAGCGATCGCGGAAGAAAACAATGCTACCGGTATCACCGCATTGAATGCTGCTTTTGCAGAGTTAAAAAGCCGCTGACCGATATAATATCCGCTGTGTATTGCATATCCTAATCCTATGAGGAGTAGGCCAATCTGAATATACTGAATAAATTCAGGAATAAACGGATGCCAGTGATAATTTGCAGTACCGAATAAATTCCATCCCCACCCTAACGGATCTGAAAATATTGAAATCACATACGATCCGTTTATTAAGATCAGAGGCATGCTAAAGGCAATCCAGGCCATTAGTCCGAGGGGAATCAGAACATATGAGTAACCAATGAAAATTTCTTTTACCGATACTGATTTCGTTTTTGATAACCACCGGATTAAAAGTGACAGGATATAAAAAACCGCCGGAACAATCACAAGTGAGACCATCCATAATACGGCCACATAGATAAGAAATCCCTTCCAGTTTCCGCTTTCAGCAGCATTGACCCAATCTTTCAGTGTACCGCTTGCTCCCAGGTATATCATGGAATATGCATGGCTTGTTCCCACATCGATGAATGTTTTCCAGGATTCATCGAGGCCCTTTATATTCCGTTCGGATGAAAATGGCCTGACATTCAATGCAATATTATCATTTGGGCACGTTTTCACACACTCCATGCAAAGTCCGCAGTTATTATTCCGGTCTAAGGTCCCCATATATTCTGACCAGGGACACCCCCAACCGTGTTCATTACCACGCAAACAACCTTTTTCGGCACAGCTTTTACACACGAGGGTATCTTTGGATCTCAATTCAAGCATGGAAACTTTTGAATATACCCCTATAAAACCGCTTACCGGGCATATATGCTTGCAGAAGACCCTTAGTCTGAAGATCATTGCCAGGACAGTGGCAAGAATTAACATACTTCCCAGTACCAGGGAAGAGATGATAGGCCGCGTAACGAGCATTGCACTGAAAGAACAAAGGATCAGAAAAGTGAAATTAGGTATCCAGATGTTATTTAGCCTTTTTGGCCATTTCTTATTCAATCCGAATAATTTATTCCTCATGTAGGCGGTTTTGCCTACCCGTACCCGGATAAAAGATAATCTTTGCAGAAAATCACCAAAAAATGGCAGTGGACACATTGCACACCAAAACCTTCCAAGGAATGGTACCAAAACCGAAATAAGCATGAACCACCAGAAAATCCAGATTAAAACAATGGCGATATTCCTGTTTCCAATGGGTGTTCCTATGATTCCACCCAGGATCACTATAAAGAAAACAATCAGGCCTGCAAAGGTCAGGCTGAATTGAAAATACCTTGACCTGGCAATGGTTTTAATAAAAGGGAATTTTTCGAACAGGTCAACTTTCCACACCTTGTTTTCAATGAGAAACTTTTCCTGCCTGTGTTCTTCGGATCCTGGATTTGTCATATATCTCATGAATATGGTGATGGAATTCAGTTAATTCGACTTGTATATTCTTAAATAAATCATTGACAGCATTCCGGCAAGAAATCCGATAATTGCTCCAATACTTGCATACAGCATAAGGTTGGGTTTGACTATCAGCATGCCCTGCATAAATGGATGCAGGTTACCGCAGGTGTGGGAACACCGGTATCGGAATTTTCCCCTTTGGCTGGCTACTAAAACAATCTCGCTGGTTTCTTTCCAGTTATACCCCTGGGATGGATGCCGGACTTTGAAATTTTTAACATTGGGTTCAATTTCAGCATCGATATCATAATTCTCAAGATAAAACCCGTGAACAACATCCATCGAGACTAGTTTTATATGAAGTGTATCATTATGATTCACCTCAATCCGGTCGGGATCATAGGAATATTGTCGTGTTTTGATCAGGATATCATGCCGGACAGGTTTATGAAATGACCAGCCCAGTAATATTCCTGCAAAGCACCCAGCCACTGTTAGGAAGACAACTAAAATAACCCCTCTCAATTTCATAATGTATTTCTTTAAGTCTTGATGTATAAATCTAAGCCAATGCAACCGCCATTGTTTATTTTGTCAGGTTGAAATTAAGTTCCAGTTTCCCTGATGCAGGAACAATGATTGATTGATCTTTTGCTTTAAGTTTTTCATTCCAGACTTTTAAAACATACTCGCCTGCAGGAACATTTTCAATTTTATAATTTCCTTCATTATCAGTCACAGTAAACCAGGGATTCTGCAAAACGATAACGTATGCCTCCATTTCGGGGTGTACATTACATAAAATCACTGCCTGGCATCCTGTTTTATCAAACTTCTGTGATTTGAATAATCCCTTTGTATATCCTCCAAGATCAAACTTGCAACATTGATCAGGGCTGAATACATTATGTACAACATCGTCGCTGTTCAAAAAATCGACAGTTGTTCCGGCTACAACTGGTAATACATGTGGAATAAAAACAAGGTTTTTTTGATTCACCACCGGATTCTTTGCAGGAGGCTTGAACGAACCGGCTGCTTTTTCAATATATACAATGGTGTTTGCCTGGTATCTGGCCTTTGCAGCATCAGCGTTCACCTTGCCCCTGATCTGGGAAACAGCCACATTGAAGGAAGTTCCTGCCATGATCAACATCAGAATAATAGTTTTTAATCTTCTCATAATATGGGATCTTCTAAGTTTAGTATCTTCTAAGTTTATGATTCCAAAATGGAAAACATTAAAGAGAGAGGTGAACAAAGTGAAAAGGTCCACCCTTCTCTTTAAATCTGACCCGTAAATACCTCAGGAAATTGATTTCTTATTGCACAACGAGGGTAAAGTCCTTATCACTGGCAGTTCCTTCATGGGTATATTTGAAATGAATCTCATAGGTACCGGCTTCCGTAAAGGTGTAGGTGCCGCCATATTTACCCATCTCCATTTCCATACAATCCATCGTCTTTACGTCGGCACCCTTTATAATTTCAGCTGACGTACTGGTTACTGTAGTTAACATGTTGTTGTCCATAACCATAAACATGAAGGCAATTGGAGTGTTTTTTACCGCGGGACTGGGTGTGGTTGTAAGGGTTATGGTCATTGTTCCCATGTCCATTGGGGTTTCCTTTTTTCCACAAGATGCAGTTATTGCAACTGCACAAATCAATAAGATCGTGTTAAATAAAATTTGCTTTTTCATAAGATTTAGTTTTAATTGTTAAACATGAATGAATTGATTAAAATGCAAAGTCAAGTCCAAAGAATAAATTGTTGAATTGGAAATAATCGAGATCCAGTCTCGTTTCTAGCTGAAACTTTAAATTAGCCACTGCGAGAGCACTGATATGAGGAACTATCTGCCTTACAGGTGATAAAGTTTTCGGATTGGCTTGTTCATAGCGCAACAGTGCGGTAAGCCATGGATATATTTTGTAGTCAACTTCTCCGTAATACAAATCATATTTTTGTTGTTGCTCCATTCCGTTTGAACCCAATATGTAGCCTCCTATAATGTTGAACTTTTTCAGATAAATATTTACATCACCTCCTGCCCTGAAGAAGCTATAATTTTCTCCGTTTGTGGTACCGGTTCCGTTATAACCGAAAACGCCAATCGCAATGGATGTTTCCAGGTCGGCCACGTTCCCACTTTTGATAGAACCATCGTATGCCATACCCCCGAATTTGTAACACAGCCGACCATAAAAGTCTTTCTGTGCATTGAGGTCATCCATAGCTCCGTTTCCATTTGCCATGCCCAAAACATATCGTAACCGGCTTTTAGCGATACCATTGACCTCAATTCCCAGTTGGAACGCTTCAATTCCAAACGGACCTGCCCCATGAACATGACCGGAAACAAAGTTCCTCCCCATAGTTGGGTCATATGTGTTGAATGCGTAAGCACTATTGGTAATGCCCCTGTGAAACGTGGCAAATGTTACCATTTCTGGAATAAACTGGCCTACTTGTACATTCAATAGATGAACCGGAAGGAATTTCGTAAGGATATTATTGAACTTGACGAATAACCTGTCGATGCTACCCACCTTGCCATTCTCAAATAAATGTGCCCCTGCAAATACGGATATGTGATCGCCGATTGTGCCGGCGCCGATCAATTGAAGTGCAGGCATGTTAAATTGTCCCGTGGTTGAATTGTCTGCAGTAATGATTTCGTAAGAGGTCCTTGCGCGAAGTGAAATTGGAACCGTCTTCGGGATCACATTGGGCCAGACACTTTTTGGCCAAACCTTTTTATAGGAATCTGAACCCATAACGATCGGCTCTTCCTTCACTTTTTCCTCATCATCCTTCGGGTACCTGTAACCATTCATCCTAAAGGCCTCTCCAAAAGGATTTAACTTTGGATAAATGTCATGGCACGTTACACAACTTGTATTGTATTTTCGGGCAAAGGCAGGTATTGCTATACTTGTTCCTGATAATAAAAACGTCAAGCTCAAGGTGTTCAAGAGGATCAGCAGAGCTTTCAGGTTCAAAGTATTTCCATTTCTTTTAAAACTTGTTTCCATATAGTATTTATTAAAAGTTGGACATAATGAGATACTTCCCTTCATTTTTCAGATTTTTAAAACTTAAATATCGACGAACCGAACACACCAATTGAATTGATATCAACATTTTCAGAATGCATCCCAATGCGGATGGATGATGTGATAATAAATTTCAATGGAATGGGTACGTAGTTTGCCCTGGCAAATCAATGGATCGTCCCTTGATAGAAAGGATACAGGTTACTGATAATTACACATGCGACTTAACGCACAAAGAATAAGTTCAGTGTGAGCAGGTCAGTGTAAAAAATCAGGAAGAATTTCAGATTCGTAAAACTCTGGAGGAAATAATTAAGGGATGCTTAAGTCCAGGTGGTAGATTTGTCAATTCAGCAGTTAGACTATTGTTTTGACAAAGAACCGGGTAAATAAGTTCAGTAAAAAGAAGATCAGATTTTGAAATTTGAGGGCCATCAATAATAATCGCATGCTTAAGATAATTTCCCTGTATTTTATACGAAAGTGAGACATTCTTGCATGATTTGCAAGAATCCCCACAGCATTTCTTTGCTTTATTATAAAAGGAATAACTAATAAACCTGCCACCGCAAAAGTGCATGTTAAGAGATGGGCCGATTGTTCCGGCGAAGAGCAGAAAAGCAACTAATATATAAATATATTTTCTCATACTCTTTGTAGACTGCTCTTTCGAACTTGGGTTGCTACAAAAGTAAAAAAAATATCTACATATATAACCTTAAAAAA
The DNA here is from genome assembly GCA_964355145.1 of uncultured Mariniphaga sp. Taxonomy (GTDB): domain Bacteria; phylum Bacteroidota; class Bacteroidia; order Bacteroidales; family Prolixibacteraceae; genus JAAFHB01. The sequence continues at coordinate 2,170 of CAYHDA010000143.1, read as the reverse complement.
TTAAATTTGAAAAATTATTCTCACCAACATTTTGCAAAATGATATATAAAACACTCTTATTCTGCTATTTACTCTCCTATGTTGTATTTTCAAGTGCCCAAAACCAGATTGACTGGAACCCGGTAATGAATGTTGCTGCCTCCACCTCAGGTAATCAATACCCCCGAGTCGTGGTTAACAGAGCAGGAAATCCGCTTGTAATCTGGAATCATGCAAATCGTTGCATGTTTTCAAGATGGACAGGAAGTGCATTTACAACACCCGTTTTATTAAACCCTTTATCAATCAATGTTGCCGGGGCATCCTGGATGGGACCTGATATTGCCTCCGAAGGTGACACGATTTATGTAGTTTTCAAGCGCATTCCTGAAGATTCTGATACGTGTCATATTTATTGTGTTCATTCCTTCAACGGGGGAATCTCTTTCTCTGCACCTGTAAGAATAGACTATATCGCCGACAGTCTTTCCCGTTTTCCAACGGTGACTACAGATGATACTGGGAACCCCATCGTGGGGTTTATGAAATTCAACTCTGCTTTTGGGAATGCACGTTGGGTGGTTGCAAAGTCAACGGATTTCGGAAATACATTTTCCGTTGATATTAAGGCAAGCGGATGGAGCGGTTCAAATTCCATGGTGTGCGAGTGCTGTCCGGGTTCAATTGCCTGTACGGGTGCTTCTGCTGCAATGGTTTATCGCGATAACAATTCCAACATTCGTGACGATTGGGCAGGGATATCAAATAATACCGGTGCCTCCTTTACCGGTGGGATTGCAATTGATTCTCATAACTGGTACATTCCTGCTTGTCCGGCTTCAGGACCCGACGGTGTAATTGTTGGGGACACGCTCTGGACAACTTTCATGAATGGTGTAAGCGGAATGAGCCTGGTATACTATAATAAATCTTCCATCCCCGCAATGATAGGATCAACGGCCATGCCGCTGACCGGAACGATTTCAGGATTAACTGAACAAAACTATCCGCGTATTGCAACAGGTGGAAATGCTTTAGGGATAGTATGGACACAGCGGGTTAATGGAAACGACCAGTGTGTTTTACGTTTTACAGATAACATCGTTACCGGCCTTGGGACAGCCTATGACACAGTCGACCTGAACAATGTAACTAATTGTGATATTGCCATCAGCAATGGAAATATATATATTGTTTGGGAGGATGATAACTCTGGAACTGTCAGGTACCGTTCGGGAACTTTCACACAAATTACAGATATTAATGAAAATGAGTCCAGTCCATCCATATCTGTTTTCCCAAACCCTACAACTTCTTCCGTAAGCATCACAAGCAAAAAAAATATCAACAATATAAGAATTGTGAACCTGTTCGGACAGATCATCTATCAAGCCGAACCAAATATAAATCAGGTACAACTGAATGTTGACAGAGCAGGAGTCTATTTTATTATTGTTACTTCAAACCAACATCGGTCAATACGAAAACTGATCGTTTCTAAATAAGAGAATCAATAAAGAGGTCTCAATCAGAAGTCTTTGCAGGTCATTTTTTTACTGGCCGATCATACTGGCAGCATCCTGGCAATGCATTGTATGTTTGATCATCAGCTTTGTACTTCTCCGTGTCATGTCCTGCTTTGGCAATGGCCTTTTGTATCGTACTCAGATCAGTTTTCATAGAATCAAATTCCACATGAATTTTCTTTGTCTTTTCATCCCATGTGGCTGATTTTACGCCGTTGACCGATTTAGCAGCCTTCTCAATACGTTCCTTGCACATATCACAATTCCCGGATACGTTGAACATTTCGTGTTGAATCATTGGTTTCATTGTTTTATCCATAGTTTCTGTTCCCGGCTCTTTAATTTTAGCTGAAGGTTCCGGATTATCATTCGACTTTTTATCACCGGGCATATCCATCCCGGGCATTGAAGAAACGGTACCTCCTTCAGGATTCATCATACTGGGTTTGCCTTCAAGCTGGGCGGCGGCATCCACGCTGAATGTTCCCTGGGTAACAATTTCCTCCCCTTCGGCCAGGCCATCCGCTACGATATAACTGCTGCCCAGCATGGGACCCAAACCAATTTCCCTGATTTTGAAAATAGGTTCGTCTGTTCCGGTCTGTTTTACATAAACAATGGATCGTTTACCCGTCCACAAAACTGCTGATCTAGGGATAACCATT
>CAYHDA010000142.1:0-10719 GCA_964355145.1 uncultured Mariniphaga sp. | reverse complement strand
ATGATTGAAAATGTACAAAAAAAACCTGCCGGACATTGTCCGACAGGTTTTTAAATGTATAGTAAAAGGGGAAACCCGATTATTTGTGGTCAACTGAGTACATATACTGAACCAGGTCAACAACTTTGTTTGAATAACCCCATTCGTTGTCGTACCATGAAACAACCTTAACAAAGTGGTCATTCAAGCCAATACCAGCGCCTGCATCAAAGATTGATGTACGTGGGTCGGTTTGAAAATCAGTAGAAACAACTTCATCTTCGGTATAACCAAGAATGCCTTTTAATTCACCTTCAGCAGCTGCTTTCATAACTGCACAGATTGTTTTGTAAGGAGCTGGTTTTTCCAAACGTACAGTCAAGTCAACAACTGACACGTCAGGAGTTGGAACGCGGAAAGCCATACCGGTAAGTTTGCCATTCAATTCTGGAATAACTTTACCAACGGCCTTTGCAGCACCTGTTGATGAAGGAATAATATTCTGACCTGCACCACGTCCGCCGCGCCAGTCTTTGCCTGAAGGACTGTCAACAGTTTTCTGAGTCGCAGTTGTAGCGTGCACAGTAGTCATCAAACCTTCAAGAATTCCAAAATTGTCGTGCAGTACCTTTGCGATAGGAGCAAGACAGTTGGTTGTACAAGAAGCGTTTGATACAAAATTCATGTCTGAAGTGTATTTTTTATTATTAACACCCATTACGAACATTGGCGTATCGTCTTTTGAAGGAGCAGACATGATCACTTTCTTTGCTCCGGCATCGATGTGAGCCTGGCATTTAGATTTTTCAAGAAAAAGACCTGTTGATTCTACTACGTATTCTGCGCCAACTTCGCTCCATTTAAGATCTGCAGGATTTCTTTCTGCAGTAACGCGAATCTTTTTGCCGTTTACAACCAATGAACCCTCTTCAACAGAAACCGTTCCGGCGAAACGACCGTGTGTTGAATCGTATTTCAACATATAAGCCATGTAATCAACATCAATAAGATCGTTGATTCCAACAACTTCTACATCACTTCTGTCAACAGCGGCTCTGAAAACCAGTCGGCCAATACGACCGAAACCATTAATACCAATTTTAATTTTAGACATAATTTATTCGTTTTGAGAATTATAGAATGAATTGAATCCTTTTTGAATTTCACGGCAAAACTAGCAACTTTAATTTGAAATGTAAAAAAATATGTCCTAAATCGACAGTTCTTTACAAATTATTAACTTAGCGTACCAATGCACCGGCAGGAATGATTATCGTTTAAACCAGATTGAACTTTTTTTAGCTTTCGGAGGTTGAAAACCGCAGTTACAAGCTGTACATCTGACTAACAAAAACGCTGCCAAAAACAGGATGATGGGAATGATCAATTTTGTTTTCATCGTGCAAAATTAATAAAGGTTTCATTATTTCAAAATGTTAGCGCATTTCGAAAAATTGGTTTTCTATCTTTGCAATATCATTTTTGATCATAATTATTAAGTTAAGGAGCAACCTGCCACGTGATGTGTAAGAAAATAAAGTATAAAGTAGCTCCCGAATTTAGCGAATTGGCACCCTGGATATGCCGGTTGCCCGCTGATTTTTCGGATTCGGGAGAGACAATTTTCAAGTCAAGAAATGAAGTAAAGGTTTTTACTGTTGGGAATTACCTCGTAAATGTCAAATCATTTAAAATTCCGAACCTAATAAACCGTTTTGTATACGTTTATTTCAGAGGGTCGAAGGCTGCCCGATCCTATAGATATGGCAGGAAATTTTTATCGCTGGGAATTTCAACACCACCTGCGATCGGTTATTTGGAATGCATAGAAAGCGGAACACTGAAAGAAAGCTATTATGTATCAATTCACTATCAAAATGAGTTTACGCTTCGTGAGGTTTTAAATTATCAGGTTGCAGACCACGATGCCATCCTTCGCCAGTGGGTAAGGTTTACATACGAAAAATTGCACCTTAACAATATCTTTCATCTCGATTATTCTCCCGGTAATACCTTGATTCGAAGAGAGGGTAATTCTTTTGATTTTCAGATTGTTGACCTGAACAGGATGAAATTTGGTCACATAGATTTCGAAAAAGGATTATGCAATTTCAGACAACTTGATACTGATCGTCAGACACTTGAACTACTCGCAACAGAATATGCCTCTCTTTGCCATAAAGATATTGGAAATGCGATGAAGACCCTTATTGCATTTGATCTGAAAAATAAGGCTAGCCGGCGAAGGCATGACAAAATAAAATCGCTGATCGGTTCAATTTTTAAATCCGGTCACGTTGCATGATGATTTTCTTAAGATAATATAAAATTGGATTTTTATATTTCAGATGCTTCCACGGTCTGCTACTATGAGGTTTATGGGTTACCGGTAAGTTTTTAACCACATAATTGCTAAAACCCAGCTGTCTCGATTTTCGTGAAATAAAAACGTCGAACCAATCCATATTTTGAGGTAGTTCATTGAAATCGAATTTTTCAAGAAATTGCAGTGAAATTACTGTGCAGCAGAAGCTTAGGCTTTTGGCTGAGGCGAAAATTGCCGGTTTATCGATTGCAGTAGCATAAGTATATGGAAAATTAATCTCCCCCCCGGCATCTACAGTCACAGCACCTACTAATCCGGCATCGGTAAGCTCGTCTGCCAGTTGGGTTAGTCCAAGAATTGTTTCATTGCCGGCAAAAACATCCGATTCAACGATTGCAAGATGCGAGGCATTTTCAAGTGCCATTTCCCTGGCCAGAATCAGAGTTGTTCTGTAATTGGGGGATGATTTTTTGGTGTGTTTTTCGAGACCGATAACTTTATAGCCATATTGTTCGGCATGCCCGTCCAGCCAACGTCTGGTCTCTTTGGAACTGAAATCGTCAAAAATGAAATAAGGGATGTCCCGATTACTTGTTCTAAGGGAAATAATGGTTTCGCGGGTTGTTCTTAGCGAATCTTTTACAGGAGTGATGAGGATTGGATTTTTCACTATTATGATAAAAAGATAAGTTTTGTCCGTATTAATTTTAAAGCGTCACTGAGGTTTTTTTCACTTTTACTCTGAAAAGATTGAATTTTAGGAGCGCTGCATAAACATCCTGAGGTTTTACCATTTCCATGCAACGTGGTGTAGTAAAGATACAGGGTTTGTCTCCAAACACCGAGCAAGGACGGCATTTCAGCGAGCTTGCCGGTGTCTGCAGATGGTATTCCAACGGTTGACCAATTGCAAAAAAACCGAACGCGGGGTGAGTACCTCCCCAGATTGATATTGTCGGAATACCCGATAATGCTGCAAGATGCATATTCGACGAGTCCATCGAAATCATAAAATCGAGCCTGCTGATCAATGCCAGTTCTTCAGAAAGCTCAAGCTCACCTGCAACGAGATGGATATTGGAACTGAATTCCTGAAACTCTTTTAATGAGTCTATCTCAGCTGCACCTCCTCCAAAAAGAAAAAATTCTGCCTGCTGGTTCTTATTAATAAGAGAAACCAGCTCTCTGAAATTTTGGATGCCCCATATTTTGGGTTGAAGAGTTGCAAATGGAGCCAGACCAATTCTTAATTTACCCGTACTCTCTTCACTCTCTGCGATAAACTGATTGGCTTTGAGAAGCGAGTTTGGGTCAATGTTCAGATAAGGTGCTTTCCCTATCTGCCCCTTAAAACCGGCAGCGAGAAAAGTGTCAAGGTACCTTTCTGTGGTATGCTTCAGCATCCTTATATATTTTGAATGGATCAGGAATTTTTTCTCCTTCCGTCCTTTGTCGATAGTAAAACACGGGGTTCCTGATTTTTTGAAAAAATAGGAAATGATACGTGTTCGGATAACCCCGTGCAAATCAATCACAGCTTCGAAAGGTCCTTCTTTTTTGAGATCTTTGTAAAGTCTTAAGAGTCCGCTAATTCCATTGTGTTTTCCTTTTAATTCAGGATGAATCAATCGAAGCCGGGGGATGCCATAAAAAAAAGGGGTGAAGAATTTTCTGGTTACCAGGGTAATTTCCAGATCTGGGTTTGCTTCAATCACCGCTTTGATCGCGGGAACAGTCAACGAAACGTCTCCCATGGCAGATAACCGAAATGCGATAATCTTTCTCATGATAAGTCAAAAGTATTTTATTGGTAACAGACGATTACTGGTATTTTTCGTAACTTTTTTCTTCTGTCAGGTTCGATCCTGTCAACTCATTAATGCTGCGTTTTACATCCGATCGTTTGTCATTGATCACATACACTGACCGGGCAGTTTGAATAAAGTCATCACCAAAATCCTTGTTTCGTTCAAGATCCCGGATGTGATCTTCAATATCCCATAATTGATTGTTAATATTGTATAAATCAATATATAGTGAATGTTTTTTGTCGATAATTAAGGCCACTGCATCATTAAGAATTTTGTATTCTTTATGCAGATTTGTGAGTTTTGCCTGATCTTTAATCCTTTCTGTTTTGATCTCAACAATGGTTAATTTATCCACGATTTCACCGTTGGAAACTTCAATTTTCATTAGATATAGAATTTTAAAACAATAATTTTGAACAAAGGTAACGCTTTATTTGGTACAAAAATACCGCTTTATGCACGTCACCTTCGGCGGTAATCGCGTGTGCTGGCCTGGTCGGTTGCCATTATTACAAGGTCTTCAATATTAACATGGGCTGGCCTTGTCACCATAAAAAGAATAGATTCTGCAATATCTGTTGCATAAAGCGGTGTCAGTCCTTTGTAAACATTGTCTGCTCTTTCCCTGTCTCCTTTAAAACGAACCAATGAAAATTCTGTATTCACCATACCCGGACTTATAGAGCTTACTTTTACTCCAAAAGGAAGCAATTCCATTCGCATAGCCTTCGTAATTGCCTTAACGGCATGCTTTGAACCGCAATATGCTGCACCATTCGGGTAAATTTCGTGACCTGCGATCGAGGAAATATTAATGATATGACCGGACATTCTGGCAACCATGCGCGGTGAAATTAGACGGGAGATGTACAAAAGCCCCTTGACATTTGTGTCAATCATTCTTTCCCAGTCGTCAATAACTCCTTCATGAACAGGTTCAATACCTACTGCCAAGCCGGCATTGTTTACTAACAGGTCAATGTCAGCCCATCTGCCTGTCAGTGAATTAATCGCTTTTTCGACCTGATTTAAATCTCTGACATCGAAGCAAAGTGAAATAACTTCGGCCTTGGTATCTTCGGCAATGCTTTTTTTTAGCGGAGTAAGTAATTCTTCGCGACGCCCGGTTATGATCAGATCAAATCCGTTTGAAGCAAGAATCTGAGCAGTAGCTTTTCCGATTCCTGAAGTAGCTCCTGTAATTAATGCTGTTTTTCTCATTAATATATAATATATTTGATCTGCTAAAAATAATAAAAATAGCAGTTATAAAGGATTAAATAGTACCTTGATTAAATTTAAACCATTAAATTTGTGTGGTTTTTAACTAAAATGAAAGATATGTCTGTAATAGAAGATAATGTATTCACTATCGATCAGGTTCCTGAACCTGATGATTTGCGAAATGTAATCTATTCGATGATTGCAATACCTCATTTATCTCCGGTAAATATATTCAGCGAATTTGCCTCGTCAGCTATTGAATCAACACAAGTAGGGAAAGAAGACCTTAGCGATGCAGGAATATTTCAGATCGATGAGGACGGGAAATATTTCTCACAAACTATATATGCAGATTACAGAAGACTTGCCGTTGATCCTTTTGTTGCTGCCCAAATAATTGTGGCCAAAGCTGTCAGAAGATTAGTTTGTTACGGGGCAGAACCCGTTGCTATGAGCGCTTTTCTCAATAACGTTGAATTTGCCAGTCCTGAAGCAGAAGAAATGGTGATGGCAGCACGTTTAGGGCTAAACGGAGCTGCAAAAGCTTTTAATCTGCAGTTTCCGAACTGGAAAATATTTTATGATTATTCAAACAGCGAAAATTTCATACCTCCGACACTAATTGTAAGTCTGGTCGGAAAATTGAAAAATAAAGATCAGATATTAACCCCAAAACTTAAGCAAAAGGGTCATAATATATTGCTGATTGGACGTTCATTTAACGACATCAATGCTTCGGAATATCTCGACCATTTTCACGAAATTAAAGAGTGGCCTCTGATGCACTTTAACCTCTCATTTGAAAGTAAGCTAATGGAGGCAATGAAAAATCTGATTAAAAATAATCTGGTTGTTTCAGCTAGTCCTGTTGGAATCGGAGGACTGTTTTTCACCCTTTTGCACGAAGCGCTCCCCAATGAACTTGGCTTTGATATCACAACAGACGCTGAGATCAGAACTGATGCATTTCTTTTCGGAGAGGGAATGGGTCGCATTGTTGTTACTGTTGAGGAAGAGAAAGAAAATGAATTTGTCGATTTTTTATACGATCAAAAAATACCGGTGATGACACTTGGTCATATTACAAAAGGAGAAATCAGAATCGATGATCAATCTTTGGGATTTGTCGACAAAGGGATCGTGGAGGAATATCTAGATTAACCATAATGGCAGTTATAAAACCTTATATCAATTCAACAAAAGGGAAAAAGGAACAGGTAGCTGAGATGTTCGACAACATCGCTCCTCAATACGACTTTCTTAATCATTTTTTATCTTTCGGAATCGATAAAGTGTGGCGCAGAAAAGCTATTCGTCTGTTAATGAAATATGCTCCTTCGACTATTCTGGATGTTGCCACAGGAACCGGCGATTTTGCTGTGGAATCGCTAAAAACCGGAGCTCAGAAAATTACAGGCATTGATATTTCAGAAGAAATGTTAGCGGTAGGAAGGAAAAAGATTGAAGCGCTGGGCGTTAACCATCGCATCATTCTCCAAAAGGGTGACTCTGAAGCGCTAACTTTCGCAGATAATTCATTTGATGCTGTTACCGTTGCCTTTGGCGTTCGAAACTTTGAAAATCTTTCGAAAGGACTCGATGAACTCTTCCGCGTTTTGAAACCCGGAGGAATTGTTTGTATCCTTGAGTTCTCAAAACCTTTGCATTTTCCTGTAAAACAATTTTATAGCATTTACTCATTTTATATCCTTCCATTTTTTGGGAGGTTGTTTTCAAAAGATAAGTCGGCCTACAAGTATCTGCCGGAGTCGGTTGAGGAATTTGTGGATGGAGAAGCATTTCTTGACGTCCTGAAAAAAAGCGGTTTTTGCCAAACAATGCAATACAGGCAAACTTTTGGCGTTGCAACCATTTATACCGGAATCAAGGAGTTATAAATTAATGGATAATGATCAATGGTTGTGCCCTCTGTTAGCTGACAGGTAAATTAAATTGTATTTTGACAGGATATCTTCCTGTTTTTTCATTAATTTGAATTTAAAAGCAGTAACGATTGAATTGGTTGAAACTTAAATACCTTGTTATTCTTCTTGCAATGATTGCCGGAACCAGACACACCTTTGGACAACGAAAAGGGGTGAATAATCTGGTGTCCTTTGACGATCGTAAACTTCATTTTGGTTTTTACCTGGGGTTGAATACGATGGATTACCGCATAACCAGCTACAATAATGTGTATGACAATCCGGTATTTGCCGGCAATACAAAATTAAAGGACGGTGCACCTAAATACTACGGCAGTAATGAGAAGTTCGGAGCCGAGATTTATACCATATTACCAGGATTTACTGTAGGTGGAGTTGTTAATTACCGGCTCAACCGCGACTTTGATCTTCGTTTTACACCCGGTATGTCGTTGGGTAACAGGAATTTTAAATATTTTATTGAAATTGCCCCCGATGCATACCGGAACACCGGAATGGATCAAAAGACCTATCTCTCCACTCCGTCGGCTTATGTTGATCTGCCAGTCGGGATAAGATATAAAGGGTTTCGGCATTATAATGTGCGACCTTACGTTTATTTGGGTGCTGCTTACCGGCAAGACATTGAGAATAAAAGAATTACAGAGAGTGTTGTTCATTTGAAAAAAGCAAGTGAATATGCTGAAATTGGACTGGGTATCGATTCATACCTCGAATACTTCCGTTTTACTGCTGAATTCCGCTTCTCTTACGGGTTAAACAGTCTGATCAGGCATGATGCTGACTTGTCTAAGCCAATCCATTATTATGGTTATATCTTTAAGGAGTTAAATTCAAACTTGTTCACCTTGATTTTTTATTTTGAATGATAACGGATCTTAATATAGTCGTTTCTCCGGCTCAGGCATATGATATGACGAAGCTGAAAACAGTTGTGTCCGAAAATTTAAAAATCGATATCAACCGTATTCAGTCTCTTATAGTGAAGCGTCGGTCAATCGATGCCAGAAATTCGAATATCCGCTTTAATCTGGGCATTGAAGTATTTATTGATGAGCCGATGAAGGTAGCCGAAAAAACTATTTTTTCATATCCCGATGTATCGAAACAGCCCCGGGTTGTGATTGTTGGTGCCGGTCCGGCTGGCCTTTTCGCGGCGCTGCACCTTATCGAGCTTGGATTGAAACCGGTAATTTTTGAACGGGGGAAGATGGTCAGTGACAGAAAGAGGGATATTGCGGCAATTCATGGGGAACACATTATTGATCCTGATTCAAATTATGGATTCGGGGAAGGCGGAGCCGGCACTTTTTCGGATGGCAAGCTTTATACCCGGTCGAAAAAAAAAAGGAGACATAAGAAAGATCCTTGAAGTGCTCAATTTTCATGGAGCTCAGGACGAAATTCTCATCGATGCTCATCCTCACATTGGTACCAATGTTCTGCCTCGTGTGATTGTCGCTATCCGAAACAGTATTTTGAACGCAGGAGGAGAGATTCATTTTAATTCCCGCATTACAAATCTGGTTATCCGAAACCAGGAGGCGAAAGGTGTGATACTTCGTGATGGTACTGTCGCTGAAGGCATTGCCGTTGTTCTGGCTACCGGTCATTCATCCCGGGATATTTACACCATGCTTCATGAGAATGGAATTCTGCTTGAAGCTAAATCATTTGCTGTTGGGGTGAGAGTGGAACATCCGCAGGAAATAATTGACAGTATTCAATACCATGGTATTAGCAGAGGGACCTTGTTGCCTGCTGCGACCTATTCATTTGTTGAGCAGGTACACGACCGGGGAGTCTATTCATTTTGCATGTGTCCTGGTGGAATGATTGTCCCTGCCGCCACAGCGCCGGGTGAGCTGGTAGTGAACGGTATGTCGCCTTCTGACCGGGCGGGTCGTTTTGCAAATTCAGGAATGGTTGTTGAAATCCGCCCAGGCGATTTACCGGTTAAAGATAAACGGCTCGAAATATTTGCCGGTCTTCGTTTTCAGGAAGAAATTGAAAAACAGTGCTTTAGAATGGCTGGAAATACACAATTCGCTCCTGCACAACGACTTGTCGATTTTGTAAATGGTCGTAACAGTGCTAATTTGCCGGAATCTTCGTATCGGCCAGGACTGATTATTTCGCCGCTTCATGAATGGCTGCCCCGGTTAGTCGGATCGGGACTGCAGGAAGGACTTAAAATGATAGGCAGAAAGACTAAGGGTTATCTCACCAAAGAAGCAATTATACTTGGAGTTGAATCCCGTACTTCCTCGCCGGTCAGAATTCCACGTGATATGGAAACGCTTGAGCACTTGCAGATTAAGAGGCTATTCCCTTGCGGGGAAGGTTCCGGCTATTCAGGAGGAATTATGTCATCAGCTGTCGACGGCGAACGTGTTGCCGGTATGATTGCTAATCTTTACAAATGACCCTTCTTCTGAATTCCGAACAGATTACGGCCGTGGCAATGGCTACATTCAAAGATTCGGAAGTAATCACGCCTGGCGGATAGGAAGGAATATTAATCTTTCTGGAGATGAAACTGGCAACATCCGCCGAGATTCCGTTTCCTTCATTTCCCATCACAATCAGTCCTTCAGTACTTAATTCACATTTAAAAAGATTTTCACCTTCCAGAAATGTACCGTAAACAGGGATATTCATCCTTGCCGCATTGTCAAGAAATTCAGGTAACGAAGTATAATGAACCATTACGCGTGCAAAAGCTCCCATGGTTGCCTGAATCGTTTTGGGGTTATATAAATCGGCACAATTCTCTGAACAGATGATATTTCTGATGCCAAACCAGTCGGCAAGCCTCACAATCGTTCCCATATTTCCCGGATCCTGAATCCCGTCAAGGACAAGGGTAAGCACTCCTTTTATTTCTTCCCAGTCGATCACTGTCCTCGGAATTTCAAAAACAGCAACTATTTCAGGCGTGGTTTTCAGAAAGCTTATCTTTGAAAGTTCATCTTTTTCAATAATTTCAATTTTGATATCCTGATTGTAAGTGCTTAATTGTTTTGCAATTATGCTGGTGCAGAACACTTCGGAACCCACGATTTCAGACTTCAAAAGATCAAAAACAAGTTTTTTGCCCTCCGCGATAAACAAGCCGGTGGCTAACCTGTTTTTCTTTAGATCAAGTGACCGGATCAGCTTTATTTTATTTTTTGACAACACTTTTTTAGAGGATTAGGAACGATCAAAAATAATCCAATTTTAATTTGTCAGGTTAATTATCTTTGCTTAAGTTTTATTGATATTATAAATTTGAGTTTTCAGGCGATATACAGGTTTGGTATGGTTATGGTCACTTTAGTGGCTATAGGGTTGACCTCATGCCGGACGATTAAGTATGTGCCTGATAATCAGTTTTTACTTGCAAAATCAAAAATATTGGTTGATAATAAGTCTATCAATAAAATGGAAT
>CAYHDA010000141.1:0-10739 GCA_964355145.1 uncultured Mariniphaga sp. | reverse complement strand
GAATGAAGAATTAGGTCCGTCATCTGACGAAAGGAATTATCCATTAGGAATTAACAGATGTAATCCGAATAATTAACTGTCGTAATTCCGCTTTAACAATATGCTGAAAATCAATACCAGAGATCATTTAAAATTATTAATTGACAATTATTTAATAGATAATGAGGTTATTAGGCCATTTTAAGATATTGCGTTTTATTTGGCTGGTTCCATTCGTGGTACTACTCCTTTGGCAATGTGTCTTTTTCAAGGAAGGACGCCATAAGGAACAGAAAAAAAGTTCCTTAGATTCAGGATTTAATGCTTCACAATTTATTGGTTACACCGAATTACGAACAAATTTGCCGGGAGGGCGACAGGCAAATGTGAATACCATGCGTGCAATGATTGTAAATTCGGAAGGCATGAACGGACAGCTTCTGAAAAAAGAATTGAATCAGTCGGCTGATACTGCGACCCAATTTGTTGGATGGTCACCTGACGGGGAAACGGCAATTATTGGCAGAATGTGGAAAAATCCTGAAAATGCTAAATGGGAAGAGTTGCATAAACAATTTCGGAATATCGAAGGAGAGGTGCTTTATGATAATTATCTGATTAATATGGCTGAAGGAAAGGCTGTGAATGTCACCGCAGTGGAACGTGTCAGTCACTATAATGGGGGTCTGTTTTATTGGCCCGGCGATGCTAAAAGGCTGGGATTTACGGCATTGATCGGAGAAATTTCTCATCCTTTCAGTATGGATATTGATGGTCGTAATAAAAAAGATCTGACTGAAGGTTCTAAAGATTTCACCTACGGTTTTAATGCTTCCCGTGATGGAAAGAAAATCGCTTATCACAAAGATTATCAGGTTTATATTGCCAACGCTGATGGCTCTGATCCTCAGCATATTGATACCGGAGCATCCTTTAATTTTGGACCGCAATGGTCTCCTGACGGAGCATGGCTGCTGTTTGTGAGCGGAACACGAAATACAAGCTGTAATCCTTATATCGTAAGATCCGATGGTTCGGGATTGAAGAAACTTGCAGATCGGGGAGGCTACAAAGGGTCGGTTGAATTTTTGGATGTTTATGATTTTCATGACGGGAGCAGCGATATTCCGGTTTGGTCATCAGACGGGAAATTCGTGTTTTATACTGCCTTGACCGGGAATAAAGTCGAACTGTTTCAAGTTGGCTTAGCGTCTGAACCTGAACGGCTCACCTACTCAGCTGATGGAACCTTGCATTACCACCCTGAACCATCCCAGGATGGTAAATGGTTATTATATGGTTCAAAACGTGATGGCATACGACAAATTTTTGTGATGCGGCTTTCCGACCGCTTCGAAAAACAAATCACAAATCTGACAAATGGTTATGCTGCGATGTGGGCACATTGGCAACCAAAATCAAAATAAATCTGAACTATTAAGAATCAAAAAAATGAAATTTACATTTTGCAAAATATTGACATCCATCATATTGACATCTGTTTATTCAGTCGCTAATGCGGATATCAGACCGGTGATTCGTTCTTCAACGGATGGTTTATATGTTCAGATAATGGATGGCGACCGGTTAATTTTTTCATCCATTGACAAAAATGCTGCACTTCTGATTGCACAACCGACGGGGGAAACGGCTGTAATGTATAAAGAAAAAGATGATAATGGCACGGTTTTAAGTCTGAGTGGTGGTAAGGCAACGGGTATTCAGATTTCTGAAACTTACAAGATCATCACTCCCGGACTTATTGAACGGATTGTTACCGTCAAGGCCGAATCCGACCAGCGGTATTATTTGAATTTTGGCTGGAAGGTTTTGCCTAAAGGAACTTTCTACTCATTTTTGGGCGAAGAAAAATCATCAGCAAAATATTCCCCGGGTTGCTCTGGTCCGGAATTTGGCAATGGTGCCAGCGCTCAGACTTTCCCGTTTCTGGGATGCAGGGTCAGCGACCAGCTTTATGGAGTAATAGGCGATACTCCCGGGATGTGGGAAAACAGAAGTTATTTGAATCTTGACAAAGAAAATAATAAATTATCGCTTTGTAATGGCGACGGTTCTGCGAAACGAACACTCTTTTTCCCAATTAATATGGATGCCGTCAGCGTCTATAGGGGTGTTTATGATGGTTGGCAACATATCGAACAAGGTGAAACCCAAACCTGGACCACCTGGTTATTTACATCCAAAGTCAAAACCCTGTATGATGTTCAATTGGCTGCCCATCTGGCCTTGGCTAATGCCAAAGGGTTCAATCACTCTGGTATTGAGGCTATTTTGCGAAACACATCCTATCTGTTGTTACGCCGGAACCTGCTACGGACCGAAAGTGATTATATTTTTATCTCCGGTGTTGGCTATGGCTGGAAACAGTGGGTGTCTGATGGTTTTTATATGAGTCGTGGTCTTGACGATGTGAAGTTTGACCGCGAAGCACTTGCTGCTATCTTTTTCGAAAGGCTAAATTATGAAGAAAATTCCCAGTATTACCTGATCTGGTCGCTATTGGTTAAAAGGGCAGGTGGAACTCCGGATCTGCGAACGATAGGACGTGCCTACCGGTTTATTCGTGAACATGAGAAGGATGGCTTGTATTTTCCTCCCCGGCTAAAGCCTGAATTAAAATGTTTCAGAACCTATCACGACCAGCTCAATTACGAGGACGATGATGCACCCTCCTCCAATCAGGGATTTCATTGCGGTGCGCTGATGGCTGCAAAGGAACTCGGCTTTCCGGTTACCGACGAAGAAATCGGCAGGTCAATTGCCGGTTATCAGCGTATGTTTAACAAGGAGGGAGGCTATATGGCTACCAGCTTATTGCAACAGGAAAATATCGGACAGGATGCGTTGTACGGAGAAGTACTTACTTATGTGGTTTTTGGTAAAAAATTATTGCCGGACGAGATGGTAAAAAAGCATCTTGAAACTACCATGCGCATTCAATCACCTTATGGAATGAGGGTTATCTCGAAGGCAAACGGTGATTTACTGGACGGACACAGCGGTGTTTATACCAATGGAGGTTCCTGGTTTTTAAACGACGGTGCCAATTACCTGGATGGATTGATTCACGGAGCAGATTCAAAATGGATAGATGATCAGCTCATTTGGCGGATGGAAAAAGAACTGGCGTTTATGCCTGCTTTTCATGAGTCGATAAGTACAGTCACGGGCAAACCACATGGACATCACCTCTATTCGTGGAATTCGGGATATTGGTGGCTGCGACGTGAAGTGCGAAAACGTCTCAGCCAAACCGGTATCGATCCGGTTGATGAGCGATTAGACAGAGACCTTGGAATTGTTCACCGGGACGGGTATCTTTATCTTGATCCCTCGTCCGCGTCACTTCGTCCAAAGGAATAGCCTGAATTCATTCTAACCTTTGATTTGAAACGAGCAAGTCTAATCGATGAAAGCCAGTGGAATGATTGTTAAAGAAATCTGAGGGGAACCCTATATTTTAACTATTTTTCCTGTAACAATCTGTTTGTCAAAGGTAAAGCGAACTAAATAAACACCCGGGGTTAAGCTATACATCAGGGAATTGATTTCTCCGGTTTGCAATCCTACAGACTGCACCTGATCTTTTACAAGCCAGGCGATGGTTTTACCTGAAATAGTATAGATTTCAATGGAAACAGACATCGGTTCACTTAGAAAATAATCATAAATACATTTATATGTAAAAGGATTGGGTGAAAGTGTGACGGAAACATCCTGTTTTTCATTCCCTTTGACAGGATTATTTAACTTGGAAGAAATTTTTGTTTGCTCTAAAATACCTGTTTTTATCTGCTGTTGCGTATTGATAAATGCTGTATTTATAGTTTGCATTATCCCAACGCTTGGCCGGTTTTCAACCTTATTCAGGGTTAAAAGAGGATACCTGTAACCTGGCGCATACCAGTTGTATTTAACTATTTTCACATCGGTTGTGCCGCACATATTAATTTGTAATCCGGTTTTAACCGATTTAATCCGTAAGGTATTTTCTATGATACGATCCGGAAGAATCAGCTTGCCATATGCATCAGCAGTTACAGTACAATCTCCAAAGAAGTCAATAATATTTGCCGGATCATATGAGGCAACACCTATAAAATGATCAGTAAACTGTCCTCCGTAAGCGAATGGATATTTCATTTTTACTACAGGATCAGAATATTTAAGGGTCAATTTCAGATCTTTATTTACATAACCCAACTCTTCAAGACCGTTCTCTGATGAATTCATAAAATACTCATATCCGTTTTCGCTCAGCGATAAATTGTAAGCCCCAACTCCAATCGTCTTGGGAACAATTGCGGTCTGTAAATTACTTACAGGAATTTTTCCTGTAAACTGAATCTTTGAGAAATCCCAGATCTGATTAGGACCCGCATTACCCGGATCGGGAAACTGGATCTCCTTATAAACAAAAGAATCGTCTGCGATAAGCGCGTTGTTCGAATAGGTCAGTGAGGTTTGGGCTATTAATCCCGATGAAAGAATTAACAGAATGGAGGCAATAGTAAGGATCTTCATCTCAGGTCTTTTGAATGATAGAATTTCGACTAAAATTCGATTCTTTAATAATCTAAATATAATGAAAATTATTCAATTTTTACGGTAAAAGATCCTGATATTCCGAACCTCCTGCCATGAGAACCGAATTATATGTCAAATTTCCATTAATTATAAATCATCAAACCAGGATTGCTTATTTTTTTTCTTTCTGAGCCTTGGTATCCCGGTATTCGCCTTTATAATAATTAATTCCGATGGCGTCATATCTTTTATTTAACACCTTCAGCCGTGTGACGAAGTTCTCAAAGTTTTTCATATTGGCAGGAGTCCATCCGGTTTCGGCAATTGCAAAAGTTCTCGGATAAGCCATGAATTCCAATACTTCAGGGGTTGGTATTTGTTCAGTCCACAAACAGCCCTGAACTCCAAGGATGTGCTTTTGCTCTTCGGGTGTCAGCTCTTCAGGTGTTGGATTATAGCCATAAACCAGCTCAAGCGGAACATAACCTCCAAGAGCAAGTGGCTGTCCATCATGATTCTCACTTTGGTAATAACAGAAATAAGTATATTTCCCGGGTGTCATTACTACATCATGACCTGATTTGGCGGCCACAATGCCACCTTCTTCGCCGCGCCACGACATCACCGTTGCACCAGGCGCCAGTCCTCCTTCTAATATCTCGTCCCATCCAATGATATTTCTCCCTTTGGAGCTCACAAATTTTTCAATCCTCCTGATAAAATAGCTTTGAAGCTCCAATTCATTTTTAAGTCCTTCGTCTTTCATCCTTTTTTGGCACTTATCGCATTTTTCCCAACGTTTTTTCGGACATTCATCTCCGCCAATATGGATGTATTTTGAAGGGAAAAGATCCATAACCTCAGAGAGGACGTCCTGTAAAAAGGTAAAAACCTGTTCGTTTCCGGCACAAAATACATCATCGTCAACCCCCCATAATTTTCTGACTTCGAACGGACCTCCGGTACATGATAATTCCGGATAGGAAGTAAGTGCAGCAATAGCATGTCCGGGCATTTCAATTTCAGGAATTACCGTGATAAATTTTGATTTGGCATATTTTACAATCTCCCGAACTTCATTCTGGGTATAAAATCCTCCATAAGGCTTTCCATCAAATGTATTCCCCTCTTTTTTTTGTGCACCGGCTACGGTCTCTTTGCGATAAGCACCAATCTCAGTGAGTCGCGGATATTTTTTGATCTCTATTCTCCATCCTTGATCCTCAGTGAGATGCCAGTGAAAAGTATTCATTTTGTGAAGGGCAAGCATATCGATGTACCGCTTGATACTGGCAACCGGAAACAAATGCCGCCCTACATCCAGGTGCATTCCCCTGTAAACAAACCGTGGTTCATCGGCTATTTCACAAGCCGGAAGCGTAAGTTTTAATCCGTTTATGACCATAGGTTTCTCGACCGCTACCGGAAGTAATTGCCGGATGGTTTGAACAGCATAAAACAGTCCAACAGCAGTTTTTGCATGGATAGTTATCCCTTTGGGCGTAATTTCAAGACGATAACCTTCATCGTTTTTTACCGAGCCGTCAAGAACCATGAAAACTGAACCATTGGCAGGTTGGCTTCCTTCCGCTACCGCCAGTGTCTGACCAGTAGGATTCTTCACCAAAAGAACCAGAAGATCAGCTGAAAGTTTTGTTTCATTGTTCAGCGGCGAAACAATAATTTGGGTTTTATCCGAAAGGGTAAAACTTCCCGTTTGCCATTTAGCCGAAGCAGGTGCCGGAATTAGAGAATATTCTTGTTCGGCACTATATACTGAATCAGGCATAATGCTGAAAAGCAACAGGATAATAAATGTAAAATTGAATTTTTTCATGTTATGGCTTTCAATTTAATTAAATTGCAGATTGTAACGATTCGTAAAAGTAGAAGATTTTTATATTTATTTGCCGACGGTTAATATTTAATGTGCTTTATCCAAAATAGCTGAAGTATTTGGTTTCAGGCAATTCTACTTTTAGCTGTTTCTTTCGTTAAGTATTGCGACCGAAAATGGTTGCTAAAAACTGTTTACTAACTAAATACAAATGATCGTAATGAAAATTTTAAAAAGTGTAAAATTCATCATGCTGTTTCTGTTTTTAGGATTGAGTTTAAACGGACTTAGCCAGGAAAACTTCTTATGTCAGGGGAAATATTGGACTGAAGATCAGGGAAATTTAGTGATGAAAAAATTTGCATCAGAGTGGAATGATCTTGGGTCATGGGAGAAACGTACTGCAGTTATCCGGGAAGGGATTATTCAGGGGATGAAGTTCGATCAAATGCCTAAGGTCGATAACAATATTAAATTAATTATTAATAAAACCCATAAGTGTGATGGGTATATTGTTGAAAATGTAGCCTTTGAAAGCTTTCCGGGGTTCTATGTGACAGGCAATATTTACAGACCTTCTAATACTGAAAAGAAGTGCGCTGCCATTTTATGTCCGCATGGACATTGGGAAAACAGGCGGCTAATGGCTGAAGTTCAGGATCGGTGCGCTGCTTTTGCCCGCATGGGTGCCATTGTTTTCGTATATGATATGGTCGGCTATGCAGATTCACGCCAGGTAACCCATGATATTCCAATTGCGTTGCTCCTGCAGACCTGGAATAGTAAACGCGTTTTGGATTATTTGCTTTCCCGTTCTGATGTTGATCCTGAACGAATTGGAATGACCGGTGAATCCGGAGGTGGCACCCAGACTTTTGTTTTTACGGCGATAGATAACAGAATAAAAGTTTCGGTTCCGGTTGTAATGGTATCGGCTCATTTTTTTGGAGGTTGTACCTGCGAAAGCGGAATGCCTATTCATAAAAGTAAAGTCCATCAAACCAATAATGTTGAGATTGCAGCCTTGTGTGCACCCCGGCCTATGTTGCTCATCTCGGATGGCACCGACTGGACACGAAATACGCCACGGATTGAATATCCATACATACAAAAAGTTTATGCTTTGTATAATGCAGAGAACAGGATTGAAAATGTTCATTTTCCGGCTGAGGTTCACGACTATGGATATAACAAACGGTCTGCTGTTTATCCTTTTCTCGCCCATCATCTGAATTTAAGCCTGGGTAAGATTCCTTACAAAAACGGATTCGACGAAAGCTTCATAACAATTTTACCTGAGGATGAATTGCGGGTTTTTGATAAAGAACATCCTATTCCTGCAAATGCGCTGAAAGGGAATGAGTCTGTGATTAAGTATCTGAATTTAAAGTTTGATTTAAACTAAAACGTATGAACTATAAATTATTACTGGGAATTTTAATTTTGGGATCCTGCACATCACCGACGGAGTATTTAAAGGAGGTCCAGCTTACTAAAGACTCCTCAAAGCACCACGATATGGATAATAACGACAATTTTTCACCGGATGGAAAATGGTTGGCTTACGACACCCGAACAGGTGTTGGCGGCATTGGTGGAAGTCCCTCAGTGGAAAGAGTGAATGTAGAAACCGGAGAGATACAAATTCTCTTTGGAGTGCCTGATAATCATGATTATGGACCTGGAGCCGGAGCGGTGAGCTATCATCCCAATGAAAATAAGGTCATTTTCATTCATGGTTTGCCGGTTTGTACCGAAAAAAATCCCTATCAGCAATGGCGCCGTACAGGTGTGATTGTTGATGACAGTCAGCCAAATATCCCAATTCTTATGGATGCCCGGGATGTAACTTACCCTTTTACTCCTGGTGCATTGCGTGGAGGAACCCACCGTCACGAATGGAGCCGCGATGGCAAATGGGTTGGCTATACCTATAACGACGCGTTCATGAAGAAATTGGAAGATTCGACTGGCGTTAAATGGAATCTTCGGACCATTGCAGTCTCTAATCAAAATCATAAAGTGCTGGTTGACAACGATGCGGCCGGTGAAAATGTTGCAGGTACTTTTTACAGTGCAGTAGTTGTAAGGGTATTTCCCAATCCTGCACCCGGAAGTGATGAGATCAGCAATGCAGCTTCCGACAGCTGGATAGGTGCCAGTGGTTATACAAAACCTGACGGCTCAATACAGGTTGCCAGAGCATTCCTTGGGAAAGTGAACGATAAAACTGGAAAACCTGTGGATGATCTCTTTGTCGTCGACATCCCCGACTCCTTGAATGTGCCCGGAGAATACGGTCCGCTTGAGGGAACCCTTACCTCTTTTCCTATGCCACCCAAAGGGACAGTTCAGCGAAGATTAACTTTCACAGCAGACAGTAAATTTCCGGGTTGTAGCGGTGTTGTTCGTTCTTCAGCCGATGGAAGCAAAATCTCCTATGTCTGCAGAGATAAAAATGGTGTTCAACAAATCTTTTTGATTGCCCCTGCCGGTGGAGAGCCCATTCAGATAACAGATCATATTTCGGACGTTCAGGGTGGATGCCGATGGAGTGAAAGTAACCATTCAATCGCCTATATCTGGGACAATAGCGTGATACTTTGCGAAATTTCAGATCAGCCGTTTGCAAAGAGATTTAAAAGACTTACTGCCAGAACAACTGAGGCTCCTTCGAATCTGGTGTGGTCTATTGATGGTAATACAATGGCTTTTAACCGTTTGATTCAAACAGAAGGGAAAAATGATCAAAAGAAGCAGATCTTTGTTATTAAATTAGACTCAAATAAAAAATGATATTTTAAGCTGATATTTTATGAACTCTTTTACTCGATCTGCCGGCATTGTAATCCTGGTATTAATCTGTTATAACGCGTTTTCGCAAAGTAATCTGGAAATCTTAACTGTTCCGGCCGGAAACAAATTTGCAGCTATCAATAGCGGAGGTACAACTATTTTGCCTAGCGGCAGGTTCTTAACACCGGCTGGTAATTTTATCCGGATTACCAACGACCCATTCGGTATGGCCCTTTCACCGGACGGCAAAAAATCTGTCACTTTACATAACGGGGTTTTTACCATTATTGATCTCAATTCTCTTGGCACAATAAGGGTTCCAAGCTATGATCATAAAATTAAGTCCCCGCTGTCGAAAGGATCTTATTTGGGAGTCGCCTTCGCAAACGACTCAAAAACAGTTTATCTTAGTGGCGGAGATAATGGAGCAGTGATCATTTACGACATCGAAAGCCTTACCCGTCTTGATTCGATCTCCTTAAACGGTATTGTTGATGGTATTGATTATAACGACAGTTTTACTTCTGATCTGGTATACAATCAGAATAAAAATGAACTGATCGTGCTCGACAGGGGTAATTTCAGAATGGTTCGGATTGATTTGGCTTCAGGAAAGCTGACAGCTTCGGTTAAAGTTGGTCGTCAACCTTTCGGCCTAATGTTGAGTCCCGACAGAAATACAGCCTTTGTGGCGAATGTGGGAATGTATGATTACCCGCTGATTACAGGTGCAACTCCCGAAAATTACGACACACTTTTAATTTCACATCATCCTTACGGGGACAATACCAGGCAATCAATCCATGGAACAAGGGTTGAAGGACACAAGATCCCGGGAGTAGGCAGCCCTCTGCATCCTGATGCCATGAGCGTCTTCACCATCGATTTGCAGACTAACAAGGTGATGGATAAATTTAAGACCGGTCATCAGATCGGTCACATGATCGAAGACGCGGAAGTAGTGGGGGGAGCCAGTCCTAACTCGATTGCAGTGGGTGATCGCTTTGCGTACGTATCAAATGCAACGAATGACAATATTTCTATTATTGACTATAAAAACCACAAGCTGGTCGGCGATATTCCAATTCTGGTGGATGCGCGAATAGATAAATACCGTGGATTACTTCCTTTTGGACTGACCCTGAGCAAAGACGAGAAAACACTTTATGTCGCATTGCTCGGATTTAATGCCGTTGCTGTTATTGACGTGGAATCCAGATCTACGAAAGGCCTGATTCCCTCCGGATGGGGCCCCGCGAGAGTTCAATTATCTAAAGATGAAAAGAATATTTATGTGATTACCTGTCGTGGACTTGGAGCAGGACCCAATGGGGGTAAGGGATTTGTCTCTCCGCCACAGGGATATTATGTTGGCGATATTCAGCTGGGAAGTTTCCAGAAAGTGAGTATGCCGGATGTTGCTCAGTTGGCTGCCTATACCAAACAATCTGTTGAGAACACATTTAAAAGTACGGAGGTGACCGATGATGGCATTAATCCTTTGCCTCCTTTGCCCGGACTGCGAAATTCACCAATCCAATATATTGTATACATTACCAAAGAGAACAGGACTACGATG
>CAYHDA010000140.1:0-10756 GCA_964355145.1 uncultured Mariniphaga sp. | reverse complement strand
AATATTGATCTCATAGCGGGCGTTTTTTTAATCGTTAGTAAAAGAATAATCTTTATGCCACAAAGATATGTAAGAATATTTACATATGCAACATAAATGTAAAGTTTATTTTTACATTATTATTTTATATCTAATTTCTCTGGTTTCCAGATCCCTGTTTGATATTCGTCCGTTTATCAGTTTAATCCAGGAAAATTACAATATATATGCTGTCTTATATCTCTTTATCAATGCATTAAATAAATATAAATTTAAAATCCAGCAAAATCTAAAGCATTGAAATCCGATGTGACATAACTCACAAAATAGCATAATAGACTAACTGATAGCATTATGGCTATTTTAACGCTTGGCGTAAAAATACTTTACGCTAATTTTAAATACTTTGTTGAAAATATTTTTTTCACTTCGATAAATCAGCAAATCACCAGAAACATTGTAAAAATAAATTAAGGAATCCTATTAGTCGGAGGATAAACGGTTACTTACGGTTTAAACCGTTTATAATTGATTATCGTTAAAATTATATTGAACAAACTATGTTTTCCTAAGTCGGTATGCAAACTGAAATCGCAACTTTTATTCACTACTCATGAACTGATGACATCCTGTACTCTTAAGATGATCAATAATTTTACCAAAAGGCTCAGCAAGCAGATTGCCCATTTCCCTGCGACAAAAGGGGCACGCATGCACATCACCGTTTGGGTCGGCATACAGATACCGGTTACCGGCACCAAAGCAACCCATTATTCGCTGGTGATACCCGAAAAATGTAACAATGGGAAAATCCCTGAACCGAGGATCGGTGTTGAGCCGAATGGTAAATTCAGACAACAACGATATCTGGTGATTTTCAAGCTGAATTTTTTGCAGCGCGAACTTTCCTGCTGCTCTCGGCTCCAGAATTCTTATGAAATGTACTCTCAGGTATTTTGCCAGAGCGGCATAATTCATCAGATTTTCATTGGTCGTAAATTCACGGGTGGCGCATAATGAAAGACTAACCATCAATCCTGCATCAAGGCAATTCTGAACCGCATCGGTAGCGATGATGTAACTTTTCTCATTATTTCTAAAAGTGTTATGTAATTGAGGATCCCAATGATCCAGACTTATATTGACGCCGGTCAGGCCCGCCATTTTAAGTACAGCAGCTTTCTCGCCTGAAAGACCGTATCCGGAAGTTAACAGCCAGCAATCCATCGAAGGCGAGGCAGTCGTGACCAACTCAATCAGATCGTCGAACCTCACCATTGGCTCTCCTCCGCTGAACTGTATATGCCTTAAACCATTGGCAATGAAAATGGCAAGAATATTTTTTAAAGCCAGTCTATCCAATTTGTCGTTTTTAGCAATATTTTCCCACTCATAGCAGTGAAGACAGGAGAACGGACAACGATTGGTAATTCCCCAGACAAGCGTCTGAAGAGTTGGATTACGGGCTGATCCATTGGTTACAGTAAGTTCATTTCGAAGAAATTCACTGCGGATAAGGCTTTTTAAGTTTTTTGAAGGATATCCGCAATAATCGGAATTCCAGAAAAATTGATTGCCTGATTTGATGTATTTAGAAATTGTTGAGCTTCCATGCACCCTGGCGTGAAGGCCTCTTAATCTTTTCATTTCCAGAACAGCCAGCAAAGGATTCCGAAAAAACTTAAATGCCTGCATAATAATAAACCACTGTACCCTTTTTCGGATAATTTTGGTTTGCCATCCAATGATTAATTCAGGCTTTTTCAATATGCTTAAATATTAATTGAAAATTACTTATTCCATGTCTGATCACTGAGGTTGAGAAACCGATTGTTCCATCTTTTTAATGTTCTCATTGACAAACTGATTAAAGCGCCCCGATTGCCTGAATGTTTTTAAATTAGCAATTTCGGGCTTACCATCCGGATTCCGGAGTATTTCATACCAACCCTTGCTGTGTAAAATAACAGTCCTGTTTTGGCCTGTAAAAACGGGGAGGTCAAAAGTTACAGTGACATAATTATCCATAATGGGTTGGTCATAGTATTTCAGGTCATCTTTGGCAAGAAGGTCTGCAACATTTTTCTGAAGCTCATTGAATGCAGTTTTTACCGGGATAGTATAGGTTGTTACTTTCTCATCGGGTGAATAGTCAATTGCGGCATAATCAATTTCCCATAAAAGATTGCCAAATTCGAGTTTCACCTTTAACGGGTCAGTTTCACTTCCAGTCAATGGAATAGAAATTACATCATCCTTATATTTCATAGGACCGGCTATATTATAGTAATCTACAAATTCCCAGCTTCCATTGCGCCCGACATAAACAGACAAAGGAATTCCCTGAGCTAAACTCCACTGACGCATAGTGGCACCCGAGGATTTTTGTTGTTTCTTTTCAAATCCCTTATACGCTGAGCCAAACAAGTCGTGAAATTTTCCCATCATGAAATCAAGAAGGATTGAATTTTTTGCCCGTATAGCCAATTTTGCAGTTTTTGCTTTGCCAGGAGCAGGGAATTCAAGAATTACACCATCCTTCAAGGGTAGTTTATCGCCTGATGAATTGCTCTGGTAGAACTGCGAATCTTTTGAGGCGATCAACGGTATAATATTTTGACCAGCCAGATTTGAGGCTGATGTCGGTGCTGCTTGTTGGGAAAGGGTTTTCAGGTTTCCATATTTATCAATCAGTATTTCACTCTTTTCAGGATGATCTGTTACCAAAAGTTCCAGGAGATTCGTATGCTGAATCTCTCGTGCTTCATTGGTTATTTTGAGAACATATGAACGCTGATCAGGGTAAACGGACAAACGGAGGTAGTCGTTCCGTTCAAGTGGCTTGTAAATACTTCCACTGTATATTTCTCCGGCAAACTGATATTTTTCTCCGTCCCATGTGTAGATAAACGGGCACGATTCTTTGAAAATTATCATTAATATGGCAGTTAGAGCAAAAGCAGCAGCAGCGACCCCAACAGCTCCCAAAAACCATGAGCCAACAGTAGAGGCCGTGTCCTTATCATAAATTTCAATCTTACTGATAGAACTTACCGGAATAGAAACCAGCTTATTGCCAAGATCGGCAAATTCGTTAAGATAGAGATGGACTTCATTGAGGAGGTACCTTTGGCTGTGGGATACACGCGAAATATAGCGGTTGGGTCTGTCGGGACGTACCGGATTAAGAGTCGGAGGCATTGTGTAATCGGTTGCCTTGCCTGTTACGGTATTATTTCTAATCTGTATATCAGATAGAACCCATTTATTTTGGTTGAAGTGAATGATGATTGTTTTTCCTGAATCATTCACTCCGGTGATTATCTGAGAAGAAGGTTCAGGTGATGAATTTACTTTAAAATAGCTTCTGCAGCCGATCGTCAGATTAAGCACCGCAATTGTAAGTAAAATAGATATCCATCTTATAGCTCCTTTTTTTTGAACTTTACACCACTCTGGGGATTCTGACCAGATTGATTCATTCTTAAACATCAGGAATTTCATAATTAATTGGTTTAGAAGTTAATCAACACTTCGCAACGGATCACTGCATTTTTAGAGTAGAAGGAAGGATTGATAAAAAGTGGAATATCCCATCCAAAATTAGCAGCTAAATACTCAGTCAGATTGTAAAATCCGAATATGCCAAGCACCATTCCATGTACATTTTTGCTATTAGGAACCGGATTTTGGAATGAAAGAAAATTATAGTAATCACTATGGGATTGGCCGAAAAAATAGTGCAATCCGGTTCCGAAGCGAAATGTCCGGGGAGGGAAAAAGTAGTAGTTCATCCCAATTCGTGTGCCCCATTTCAAACTTCTTGTAAAGTCGAGATCACCATATTCGTAATATTCATGAGATTTCAGATTTGCAGCAAAAGCCGCTGTAAATCCCAGTTTGGCATTACCAGGTAAATATTCGTAGGAGAGAATCAGATTTCGATATAACAGGTAGCCAGCCAGATCCAAGCCAACCAAATGATGATTATAAACGGGTTTTATGGGTGATTGCGGGAGTTTGAATTCTGCGATTTTCAGACTTAAATTTTCCTTTTCACCATTTTGGTAGGTGATGCTGTCAACAAGAGCATTATTGATGAAATAAACGATGCTATCTGCTTGTTCAAGGAGGTGATAGGAGTAGCTATTCCCGGATGAATTCAGGATTTTTACTTTAATAATTTCCCCGTTCTTTTTATAAATCAGGTCTTGAGCCGCAACCTGAAACGCGAAGGAAAGTGCGGCTACAGAAAGGAGGATCCTTGTCCGTTTCATGGTATTTAGGGTATAAAAGATGAAACACGCTCTTCGTTACCTTAAATATACGAAATTTTGGTGAAAACAGGAGGATAATTTTGTGACAGCCAGACTGATTCAGGGATTGAAAAAGCCAGGCTGTCACAAATCTAAACAAGTATTAATTAGATCGGACCAGCATTTCCTTGGTCTCTAATGCCTTGATTGATTCCAGCAGGGTGGCATCTATTTTACTGATTATAGAATAGAAACCCACCTCTCCGATTATATTTCGCGCAATATAAGCCATAAGTTGAGTTTCGATGATTTTCCCACTGACTGCCAATCCTTTTGAATCAGTTGCAATTCCCTTTATAACAGCATATTCTGTAAATGAAGAAAGAATTTTTCGTTGTAACATATAGTCCTCAAATTCCTTTGCAGTACTCAGTTTGCTAAGTTCGTCGCGGTGTTTATCTGAAAAATCAAAAGCGTATTGATAGACCAGTCCTTTCATTGTTACCTTGCCGTAATAGGCTGACATTCCGGAAGTGTCGGCCGCCACAAAAAGATCCGGCATAATTCCGCCACCACCAAAAACAACCCTTTTATTCCGGGTATAATATTTTGCCGTATCGCTGTAATGAATACTATCTTTTTGCTCCAATTCCCCATGGGCATAACGACGCCTTAAATCGCCATAATAATCATCTGATCCATTTTTATAGGATTTTTGTATGCATCTTCCGGCGGGAGTATAATAGCGTGCAACAGTGAGTCTGATTGCGGAACCGTCGTAAAACGGGATTTGTTCCTGCACCAGTCCTTTTCCAAAAGTGCGCCGTCCGATAATCGTTCCCCGATCGTTGTCCTGAATTGCTCCTGCAAATATCTCACTTGCCGATGCTGAATATTCATCGACAATTACAACAACTCTCTTCCCAAAAAATGTTCCCTTCTTTTCCGCATTAAAAGTTCTTCTAGGCTGAGTACGACCTTGGGTATAAACTACCAGTTCTCCGTCATCAAGAAATTCACTGACCATTTTAATAACAGCTGTCAGATAACCGCCGGGATTTCCGCGTAAATCGATGATCAGCTGATCTGCACCGGCCTTATCGAGTTTCTCGACTCCTGTCATGAATTCTTCGTAAGTTTTTTCGGCGAAACGACCCACTTTTATGTACCCTGTATTTTTGTTGATCATATAGTTAACATCAACACTGGTAATAGGGATCTCACCTCTTGTAATGGCATAAGGAATTAACTCGGGAAATCCTTTACGGGCTATGCTGACATTTACTTTGGATCCTTTATCCCCGCGAAGTTTTTTAAGTACTTTTTCATTGGTTACTTTAACGCCCGCCATAATGGAGTCGTTAACTTTTACGATTCGGTCGCCTGCCCTGATACCCAATTTTTGTGAAGGGCCGCCAGAGATGACATCGATCACCATAATGGTATCGTTCTGAATTGAAAATTGTACTCCGATACCCCCGAAATTTCCGGACATCTCTTCGCTTACTTCCGTCATATCTCTTGCCGGAATATAAACGGTGTGAGGATCGAGTTGCTTTAATATTTCCGGTATTGCTGCTTCAACAATTTTTTTTGAATCAACTGTGTCAACATAATTACCTTCAATAAGCTTCATAATCAGGCTTACTTTATTGGCGCTGTTTCCTGTAATCACTCTGGTTCCTGCCAGCATCCGGTTTTGCAATTTTGCACCCAGATAAACACCTGCCATAATCGCCGCAACCAGTAAAACCGGTATCCAAATCACTAATTTCCGAGTTCTGTTATCCATCTTAAATATTTATCTGTTCATTTCATTAAAAACCAGTCACCATGTTGAAAGACATCAGTCTGCTATTTACTCAAAGTTCAACTTTCACCACTACAATACCTGCTCTTTCGAGTAATTCAAGTCCGTCGTTCATGTGATAGGCTTCAGAAAAAACGACCTTGCTGATCCCGGCCTGAATAATTAATTTAGCGCATTCGAGGCACGGAGAGGAGGTGACATATAATGTGGCCCCATCGCTGCTATTGTTTGATTTGGCAATTTTCGTAATCGCATTAGCTTCTGCATGAAGCACATAAGGCTTCGTCTTATTATTTTCGTCTTCACAGACATTTTCGAAACCAGAAGGAGTACCGTTATAACCATCAGAGATGATCATTTTATCCTTTACCAGAAGAGCTCCAACCTGACGACGAACACAATAGGAATTTTCGGCCCATACCATCGCCATTCTTAAATAACGTTCATCTAACTTCAATTGTTTTGTACTATTCAGAACACCCATTTTAATAAAATTATATCGTCATCAAAATTAGCAGAAAATGTCACTCAATTGCCCCCTGGCCTTTGTTAACAATCCATAAAACCGACAGCTCAGTTAAACCAGTAGGAGAGCTTTAGTACAACAGCACGATTTTTAACTTTCATAAGCCCGGGAAAGTAGTTATCGGTGTATACCAGAAAGAGGTCAGATACCGGTTTATATCTCCATTGAAATCGGGCATTAATGTTAAGATTATCTGATTGTTCGTTGTACTGGACATAAGTTGTAAAAAACAACTTATCAGTAAAAGTGACGTCGAGCTTTGGACCAACGAGCCAGAATCCTGTTCGCTGCCAAGGTGCCGGAAGCGACAGGCTGTTGTAGCTGTATATCATTGAAATATATCCATGAGGCTGAAAACGATAATTGAAGGAACCCTGAGCGAACCATCGGTGTCCGTTGAAATAGCCACCATAACCGGTCAGAAAATCATATTTAAGCATCTTCCGGTTATCGGAACTTATCAGTGTGGAAAATTCGTTCCAGTTATAATTGGTTCCGGCGAGCAGAAAATTTGAGCCTTTATTGGTCGGATCAAAATTCTTATGGAGGAGGACATAGTGGTTGTACCCTTTAAACTCGATGCGCACACGGCTCTTAAACAGAAAAAAATAATTAAAACCTGCAGACCTGTCTGTAAGAGCCTTGCTGTCAGGCCTATAAAAATTACTGATTTCAGTCATGAGTCCATGGTATTCCAAAGGACCACTTTTAGGATAGAACTTTAGCGTAGTACGTGGATTTATTTGCAGAAAATCATGGCGAGGCACATAGCCTGTCTCGGCATTGAAATCCTTTCCAACATAGAGTTGCAGAAATTCAAGCATATAATTTTTGCGTGAATAGATTAAATTTAATCCCTGGGCATATTCTTCTGCTGATGCAGTTTTGGGTGAAAATGATTTCTGAGCAAATAGTTTCCCAAGCAGAAAATTATTTCTGGCTGCAAGATTGTATTCCAATCCTGCAACCCGGTTATAGTCATTTCCAATCCAGTTGGAAGGAATATTAAGTTGCTGTTTATTGACAAAAACAGCTCCAATACTCGATCGGGAAAAAACTTTTTTCTGAATTGTGGTCACAAAGAAATTTCGCGCAAGATATTCACCCTCGCGGCCTGTTTGCATGTCCATCACCCCGAGACGCCAGTCCTGGCCAATTTTGCCACTTAGCCGTGCTCCTGCATTTACGGGGGCATCGAGACCGATTCGACGTGAAAAGAATGGCGTAACATTTAAATTTCCATAATTACTGAAAAGGTCGCTGTTCTCGAGGAAAAACTGTCTTTTTTCAGGGTAATAGAGTTCAAACCGTGCAAGATTGGTTACCTGATCGTCTACCTCAGCCTGTGAGAAATCGGGATTATAGGTCAGATCAAGATTTAAAGAAGAGGATAATCCAAGTTTGGCATCAAATCCAAAATCCTTATGATATTTTGTCGCTTCGTTTTTCTCAAAATTACGGGTCGCACTTCCAAAAACATAGGGAATTAACGCGAGTTTAAGTCCCGACTTTGGGGGTGGTGATTCCCATTTCAGCTGGCCGGCATAGGCCAGTGACGAAGTTGAGAATTGACGCGGAATAGGAGCCCAGGCCGATTTTTCATTTAATTTCAAATCCAGACGCGAAAACTGAATATTCCAATGATCGATATCTGTTTTATATCGTATTGATTTAAAGGGAATTCTCATTTCTGAAGTCCATTTATCCGGATAATTTTTAGTCTTGGATTCCCATTTGCAATCCCAGATCACATTTACTCCCGCCCCGCCGCTCATCGTTCCATCCCATTTTGCTCCGGCAGCATTGACACCAAAAGAATAGCCGGTTGTCTGATCATTGAAAGGATCAATAAAAAGCAGAAAGTTGTCGTTATTGTTAAACACAAAATCTTTTCTTAATGACTCAACAAGACGCTTTCCCGGTAGGGTATCGTGAAAGACGACTGCCAAATAGAATGCTTTATCGTCATAAGTCATCCTGATTTCCGATTTTGCAGCACTATGTCCTGTATCATAAGGAAGTACCATGTAAAAATTGTTCGCTACCTCAGCTTTTTTCCAATCGGCTTCATCAATGATCCCATCTAACTTAATACCTTCCGTTATCCTTTTGGCATGAATTTTATATCCCTGATTAATAGTTCCTTCTGAACTTGTACTGTCTTTTTTTACTTGCGTGGCAACGTCCCTGTCGATTTTAGCCAGGTGATCAGCACCTTTCAAACCCAAAGAGAAAATCAAAAAACAGACGATTGTAAAGAGAAGCAACTTATTGATCATGAATATATAATTGAAACGCCGAAGATATAAAAATTAGTGTGTCATCAATTGATTCGTTCTGGAAAATATATCTTTGAATATTAAGATAAAGTGATCGTTCGAACCAATAATTTGGCTTATTTTTTCAGTAGAAAACTGGCCGGAGCATACGCATTTAAGTCAAATATTAGTTTTCCGTTAGAAATCCGGACCGGTCGCCTAGTTGATCACCTCTGAGGTTCACTTGCTGAAATGAAGCAAACTCAGATCCTGCAGGCAGTTTTACTTCAATTTTACCGCTCACACCTCCTTGTTCCCAGACACGCAGGATCGTCCCATCGCCATCGGGGTTGGGGCCGAATGCGGTAAGAGCGACACCTTTCCGGGAAAGTGAAATCCCCTCCTGAGTCACAGGTAATTTACCATTTTTCACTTTCGAGCATGCCACCTGCAGTGGTACCCGTGTTTCCATCCCTGGTGTAAAGAGTGAACTTTCGGATGTAAATTTGGCGAACGACCGGATGGTCACTTTTGCACTCATCCGTTGTCCATTGCCGATCCAGGCAGGGAAGTTGGTCCGCCAATGGTTATTGTACAAGTTAATATAAACAGTTGGTTTCTGAGGTTCATACCGTTTATCAAACTGGTATTCACCGGGTTCACCCAGACTTACCAGAGGCGCATCGGGTGAGCATACTCCATAACCCGCGCCGGTAGAACCGTTGTATACCGCAACTCCGGTATTTACCCACCAAAGATGATAGTTGGCATTTTCCGTAATCATATCCTTTACCGGGTCGACGTCGGCACCCAATCGGCCCAGGCGAAATTTAGGATTATCGCACTTGAACGGGAGACATATCCAGGCTGCTTCCGGCCAGCTGTCAGGTTGCTTTTGCCAGCTTATTTCAAGATTAGCCGTGGGAGCAAGACCTGATAATATGAGTGTAATGGAAACTTTTTGAGGCTGTCCTGGTCCGGGTATTGTTCCGGTCATTATTGCTTTTACATCGATGGCTGTTTTTTCTACCGAAAGGTTCATATCCACCGGAAGAGCCGAACTGTAAGGAACATCCTGAGGCATATCATAGGCAGTAAAACAAAATTTGTGTGCATTGTATTTCGGATAGAGCGATCGGGCAATCCAATCATAAATTTGTTTATAACCAAACCTTTCATAAAAATATTGCCCGAAGCCCTGAGGAGCGGTTGTATCTACCATCTCCTTACCGGAGCTCTTATCGATCAGACTAATTATTCTTCCTTGTTTGGGATCGATAGTTGCCTTAAAGAAAGGACTTTCAATCACTCCTGACAGGCTGTCTGCGCTCATTTCTGCCGGTTCAGCCTTTTCATTGCTGGCAATATAAGTGCGATAACCCATTGCCGGAATGTTTTTGACTTCAAACCGCGACATCGGAGCTTTATTCTCCAGCGCCGCATATTCGTGGGCCACGAGAACCGCAGGTCCGCCATCGGCAGGTTTAACCGACACAAAATCGTTCCCGAAGATCAAACGGGTATCCAGGTCAATTGCTCCGTCGCGTTTCCACGGTAGGGGATTATAAACCACGATACGGTTCCCCTCAACCTGAACATTGTCTGCCAGAGAGGCTACAGCATCCTGATAAGGAATAGCAACCAAGCTCCGTACATTGTTGATATAGTTTGCTTTATCCCGCCAGGAATCTTCCATTAGCCGGTATTGAGGTGGCAGTCCTTTTTCCCATAAGTCTTGCCATGCCTTTCCATAAGGCACTTTCAGGTAATGCTGATTGGCAAGACCCCAGGTATGTTCGCTATAAAGCAGACTTTGCTCATAAGCATCGGCAATAATCTTTTGCAGATCAGGACGATAAATGCCCCAAATAGTCTCGAGGGCAGACAACTCATCCAGCCCGCCTATTGAAGGTCGGATGTTCTGGGG
>CAYHDA010000139.1:0-10819 GCA_964355145.1 uncultured Mariniphaga sp. | reverse complement strand
GCACATTGTACTGATGCCATTCGAATCCTCATTGCCGGCAAGTCAGCAAGGGAAAAAAGTGACCGGTAAAGTCATTGATCAAAGTGGCGTTACCCTTCCGGGAGTCTCTGTTGTGATCAAAGGAACCACCTCCGGAACCATTACTGATGGCAATGGAAACTTTACGATCTCGGGTCTTTCTGATAAAGCAATTTTGCAACTTTCGTTTATTGGTATGAAAGCCCAGGAAATTACTCCGGGAACCAAAAGCAATCTGGAGATTGTGATGGAGATGGAAACGGTAGAGGTCGCTGACGTAGTGGTTACTGCTTTGGGAATTAAGCGGGAGAAAAAAGCACTCGGCTATTCTGTAGGTGAAGTCAAAGGAGAAATCCTTACGGAAACGCCTCAGAATAACGTATTAAATGCTCTTCAGGGAAAAGTGTCAGGTGTGAGAATCTCACAAATGAATGGAACTGTCGGATCCTCTGTGAATATCATTATCAGAGGAGCCAAATCATTAAGCAACGACAATCAGCCACTATTTGTGATTGATGGTGTTCCGGTCTCAAATACCTCAACCAATTTGTATATGGGAGCTGATATGGGGAATGCCATTTCAGATTTAAATCCTGATGATGTTGAGAGCGTCTCTGTATTGAAGGGGGCTAGTGCAGCAGCATTATATGGTTCCCGGGCAGGAAACGGAGTGATATTAATCACTACCCGTTCAGGTATGAAAGGCAAAAAGGGGGTAGGTGTTTCAGTAAATACGTCGATAATATTTGATGTTCTTACAGATATTTATCCTTTCCAAACCAAATTCGGGAGTGGGAAGGCTGGTGCACACGTACTCGAGGAAGCTGAAAATGAGTCATGGGGGGCCCAGCTGGATGTTGGAGAGCAATGGGTACAGTGGAACAGTAATGGAGTGAAAGCCCCACTCGTTTCCTATCCAAACCGAATCAAAGATTTTATGAGGACAGGTTACACTGCGACCAATAATGTTGCTGTTGACGGAAACAATAAAAATGGCTATTTCAGGTTATCGGTTGGTGATATGAGAAATTTAGGAATGATCCCCAGTACTGATTTGAACAGAAGTACCATTAACCTCAATACACAATATAAATTATCGGATAAACTTTCAGTTACGGCTAATATTAACTGGAATGAAACCGGTTCAAATAATCGTACCAATGTAAGCGGTGATGACCGAAATGATGTTGTCAGAAGCCTTTATGAAAAGGGAGCCCAGGTGAATATACTGGATCTTAAAGACTACTGGAAACCCGGTATGGAGGGAATACAGCAAAAGGTAAATGCGTCCAAACAAAATAATGCCTGGTTTATTGCAAATGAGAATACAAATTCATTCAAAAGAGACCGGTTAATCAGCAAAGTTCAGATGGATTGGCAAATTTCCAAAGAATTAAGTCTTATGGGCCGCTTTTCAAGAGATGCTTATACAGAGAACCGTCAAGGTAAAAAAGCATTTAGCACGACAACCAATCTGACAGGCTATTATAACATTTATGATTTCTATAACAAAGAAACCAACCTGGAACTAAACCTGGCTTATAAAAAGAAGATTAATGAACAATGGAATATCAATGCATTTTTGGCTGCTAACCGAAGATACGTCTATAGCCGGGGAATGAGCAACACAACCTCATCATTGGTTATTCCTCAGCTTTACACCATCTCCAATGGGGTGCCAGGAACTGTAACCTATGCCAGTTCATGGTCGCAGAAGTCGGTAAACAGCATTTATGGAATGGCCTCTGTCGATTTCAAAGGCAAAATCTTTTTTGATGTGACGGGACGCAATGACTGGTCAAGTACTTTGCCAACAGCAAACAGATCCTATTTCTATCCTTCCGCTTCCGTAAGTATGCTTTTTTCAGAAATGTTTACCATGCCTGAATGGATCACGTTTTCAAAGCTGCGCGCAGGAAGTGCACAGGTTGGAAATGATACTAATCCATATGCTTTGAACCCGTATTTTGCAATTGGTCAGGATTGGGGAACTGCTAAAGTAATGTATATGGGCGGAAATCTCACGAATAACACTTTGAAACCTGAGCGGCAAACCTCTAATGAAGTTGGTGTTGATCTGAAATTTCTAAAAAACAGGCTTGGCCTCGAAGCGACCTATTACATTGTTCAAAACAAAAATCAGATACTAAATATTTCATTGCCAATTGAATCAGGTGCTTCGTCCAAATCAATCAATACCGGAAACATCGAAAGCAGAGGCTGGGAAATTGGTTTAACTACAACTCCGGTTATTGCCGGAAGTTTTAGATGGGATCTGAATTTCAGTTTTACACGAAACAGAACTTACCTGCGCGAATTAGCCGAAGGACTTACGAATGTTGACTTTTACTCTATGGAAGGCGGAAACGGAGTCATTCGTACAAAAGTTGGCGAATTAATGGGCGATATATGGGAGAAACCGATTTTAAAAGTTTCAGATCCAAATTCTCCTTATTTGGGTTATCCAATCATATCTTCTTCCGGAAAATACCAAATGGATCAGGATCCAAAGCATATGGTAAAGATTGGAAACACCAATCAGGATTTTGTCCTCGGTGTTCAACCCACCTTTACTTACAAAGCCTTTTCGCTATATGCCAATATCGAATGGAATCAAGGTGGAGAATTCTACTCTAATTCCTGGATGTTTTTGCAAAATAATGGCGTCAATGAAAGCTCATTCAGTGGAGCGCCTTATGATAAAAACAGCAGCATCGTGGATCAGATTAAGGCAAATCCTGATGCTTTTTTTGGTAATTGGGTAGGGGGCCGTCTTCCGGAATTAGGTGGATTCGCATGGCCAAACCCTATACCTGCCACACGTTTTGCAGATGCCAGTTTTAATCCGGGTGTTCGTGAGGTCGTAACCGGAGGGGTAAAATCGTACGTCGAAAATTTAGGTGAACCAACCAGCACTAAATGGTTGGATCCCTTTAATGCCAATCAGGCATCTAACAGAGCAATCGTTGACAGATCAATTTTCAGTTCAACTTATGTTAAGTTAAGAGAAGTTTCCCTGACCTATCGCCTTCCCAAAAAATGGATGGATAAAACCCTTATTCAGAATGCTTCTGTTTCGGTTGTTGCTACTAACATGTACGAATGGACCAAAGCAGGCATCCATATCGATCCTGAAAGAGCCTACCGCAATACAGGTAACGGATGGATACAGGGAGCTGAATATTATAATATGATGCCTTGGACAGGTTCTTTGGGATTTAAGTTAAACTTCAATTTTTAAAAAAGGAGAAATACTATGAAAACAATAAAAATAAAGATAATTATTGCTTTAACTTTTCTATTTCAGCTGACAGCCTGTCTGAATTTGAATGAATTAAATGTAGATCCGAATAATCCTGTAAGTGTCTCTTCGAATTATATTTTAACCTATGTTCTTACGAATACGGCCAAGACCTATAAATCACTTGGTGATCATAAGACAGGGGTTGCAGGGGCAATGCAATACAATCAGATGGGAACAAATGATGGTATGCCCGAGGTAAACCAATATCTTTGGACTGCTGGCTCTTGGGCGGGATATTATGATCTTTTAAGAAATGTCGCCATCATCAATGAGAAATCGATTACCGAAAATAATAAATTATTTGAGGCTATTTCTTTGACAATCAGAGCATTTCTGTATGGCACATTAACCGATTTATTCGGAGATGTCCCTTATTCGGAAAGTTTAAAGGCAAAGGAAGCTATCTATTTTTCCAAATATGATGATCAAAAAGAGATCTATAAAGGAGTCCTTACTGATCTTAAAAATGCTGAAATTATTTTGGGAGATGCAAGTATTATAAATTATAAAATTTCTCCTGCAGCAGATGTAATGTACAGCGGAGATCCCGCCAAATGGAGAAAATTTGCAAACTCGCTTCGCCTCAGATATTGTATGCGACTGATCAACAAGAAAGCTGATATGAGTTCTGTCGGAATTGACATTGTTGCAGAATTTAATGCAGCCTCAACGCTTGCATTTAGTTCCGCGGCCGATGATGCTGTGGTGAACTACATAGGTACAACTGCTAATAACTCGGCTAAAGGAGGATTGCTGAATACATCCAATCCTGAGTACCAAACGAAACCGTGCAAAACAATGGTTGATAAATTAAAATCTATCAGCGACCCCCGGCTCCATCGTTGGGCTCTTCCGGTGCAAACTAAATGGGATTTTAATATTGCGGCTACTACAACAATAACGGTTAGAAATTGGTTTGGAGAAACTTTTCCTGTGACGGTTATGCCTACAACCAACACCGCTCTTGATACTTCGTTGTACGTCGGTATGCCAGCTAATATTGCCCTTTTTGATGCTCAACTTTACAATAAAGGGGCTGGACCTGCATTTCCTCAGCCTGAAAGAAGTCCATATATCTCCTATCTTCATTCCAGATTCAGAGCCAATAGCGATACTTATCTAAAAATGGACTTGATGATGTATAGCGAAGTTGAATTTTTGTTGGCAGAAGCAGCACAGCGCGGAGGATTTACAGTTTCTGATCCCGAATCTCATTATAAAAACGGGATTATCGCATCTTTGAAAAGATGGGGCATCACAGATGGTTCAAATGGCTTCATCTTTAACACTTACTATAGCAATCCTAAGGTTAGTTATACGAGCGCTTCCAATACCATGGAAAGAATCATTGAGCAAAAGTGGATCTCTCTATGGCTCAACGTTGAATCGTGGTTTGATTATCGCCGTACTGCTTATCCGACTCTTGTCGTAGGTCCTGTAACTCAATATGGCGCTGCTCTTCCATTGCGGTTAATGTATCCGGTTCCAAGTCAGGATCCAAAATACCTGGTCAATTATAATGCCGCAGTGGCCAAGCTAGAGGTAACCAGTTACGTTCCCACTGGTCAGAGCAAGGATCACACGTACTCAAGGATGTGGTTATTACAAGGTACAAATAAACCATATTAACATCTTATATGGCAAATCCTCTCCATAGGAGGTGACTAGCTGAATTTGAGTACCATCAGTTTCATAGTTAATTGCAGAAAGGCTGTTCCCGAAAGAGGACAGTCTTTCTTTTTGGCTTACTAATTCCCCTAAAACTTGAAATTCCAGGTGACAGAGGGGATTACAGAGAAGAGATAAAGCTTTACTGCTTCTGTCTGAGTCCGGTCACTATCTTTCGCCCGGAACAAAATAGAGTAGGCATTTTTTCGGCCATAAGCGTTATATAGTCCGAAATTAAGTTCCGATCGGAACTTGCGTTTTTCCTTCAGCAGCAAGGTCGCTCCAAAATCCAGCCGGTGATAGGCAGGCATCCGGTATCCGTTTCGGCTGGTATAATAGCTGACTATGTTCCGGTCGATCTCATATTTCCCACTGGGGAAAGTAATTGCATTACCGGTATAATAAACCCAGGTAGCTGATAGCGTTAATTTTTTATTTGCCTTCAGATTTGCCACTATCGCAATGTCATGCGTCCGATCCTGCCTTGCCGGATACCAGCTTCCATCGTTAATATCAGCAAAGCGCTTTTCGGTCCGGGATAAAGTATAGGATATCCAGCCTGTCAAATTACCTGCCTCTTTTTTGCATAGAAATTCGAGGCCATAAGAGCGTCCTTTGCCGAATAAGAGCTCGGCTTCAGCATTTTCATTCAAAAATACATCTGCATTGTTTTTATAGTCAATCTGATTCTTCATATCCTTAAAGTACCCTTCCACTGAAAAGTCGATTTCGGCAGATTCAAATGATCTGAAATAGCCCGCTGAGATTTGTGATATGAGCTGTGGTTTAATATTATTTGAACTGGGAAGCCAGAAGTCAACAGGAGTGCCAGCCGATGAGTTTGATAACAGGTGAATATACTGGCTCATCCGGTTGAATCCTGCTTTTACCGAAGATATGTCGGATAAAAGCCAGGTTAAATTAAAGCGGGGCTCCAGAGCAGCATAATTGCGATAGAAATTTCCACTTGCAAAACTTTCAGTATTTATTACACTTCCTGTGGTATTGTATGTATTTTCAGTTCCGAAACCGATCCTTGAAAACGTTGACACTCTTAAGCCGGTGCCAATATTTAGCTTTTCAGAAAGCTGTACTTCCGAAAAAGCATATACAGCATTCTCCCATCCTTCTTTCTGAGCGATATTAAAATTTCTGATATTTTTAGAATTTGATACTACTTCACCGGGCTTGAACTGATGAAGAACTGAGTTAAATCCAAAAAGGAAAGTAAGGTGATTAAAGAGCGATAACGCGTAGTCTTGCTTGAGAGAAAAGTCCCGGATGCCCGCCTGAAGTGAAAATTTTCCGTCAAGATCTCCTTCCGTTTTATAATTGTAATCATTGATAACCATCGTCGTGTTTGCGAAAAGTAAAGGAGAGAACTGGTGGTTCCACCTGAGTGAGCCAGCTTTATTACCCCAGTTAAAACCAAAATTCTTCGATTGAAGAACATCGCGGCCAAAATAGCCGGAGAGAAATATCCGGTTATTTTTGTTCACAATCAGGTTCGTTTTCAGATTTAAATCATAGAAATACAATTTGTTATTCCTTATTTTTTCATCACTCGACAAAGGGAGAAAGAGATCGGCATAAGTTCGGCGTCCAGATATCATAAAAGAGGATTTATCTTTTTCGATCGGGCCTTCCGCCATTATCCGGGATGAGATAAGCCCCAGTCCACCGGAAAAATTGTAATCTTTCATATTTCCCTCTTTCATTCTGATGTCCATCACCGACGATGCCCTTCCTCCGTATCTGGCCGGAACTCCACCTTTGTATAATTGAACATCACGGATAGCATCGGAGTTAAAGACCGAGAAAAATCCCAGAAGGTGCGAAGGATTAAAAACCGGAGCATCATCGAGCAGAATAAGATTCTGATCAGGATTGCCTCCGCGAACATAAAACCCTGAATTACCTTCTCCGACAGGAGAAATGCCAGGCATCAATTGCATTGATTTAAGGATATCCTGTTCACCAAACAAGACAGGTATTGTACTTAATTCTTTAACATCAAGCCGCACAGCACCCATTTCATTTTGTCTGACTATATTCTCTTTTTGATGGCCAACGATGGTAATTTCCTCTATTTTTGTTTCCTGAGGCAAAAGCGAAAAGTTTTGATGAAGGTTTTTATTGAGAATTATCTCAACTTTAATAGTCTGATAACCAAGATATGAAAACAGAAAGTTGTATTTTCCTTCCGGTAAGGTAAGCGAGAAAAACCCATATTCATTGGTGGTAACTCCGGATTTAAGTGACTCTGCATAGATGGTTGCAAACATCAGTGTTTCACCGGACGTTTCATCCCGAAGATATCCGCTCAGTGTAAAGCG
The DNA here is from genome assembly GCA_964355145.1 of uncultured Mariniphaga sp. Lineage (GTDB taxonomy): Bacteria > Bacteroidota > Bacteroidia > Bacteroidales > Prolixibacteraceae > JAAFHB01. The sequence goes on along the minus strand of CAYHDA010000139.1, from coordinate 3,493 downwards.
TGGCTGTGCAAAAAGTGCACCCGGGGACACAATGAGGAAGAATGCCGCCATGAATATAAATACTCTCCTTAGTCGGATCAAACCAGTACTTTTTCTTGTAAATAGTTGCATTAATTAAAATTGAAGTATCCGAATCAGGCACTCAGTCAATTACAGCAAGAGGCTTCATCGATACTTGCAGATAATCAGCAAATTTAGTTTTTTTATTAAATTGGAATTGTTATTTCTATTTAGTTAATTTGATATCCTAAAGAAATTAAAACCAAAGTAAATTCGATATGTCACACAAATCATCACGAAGAGATTTCTTTAAACAATCGACCTCTGTTGTTTTAGGAGCTATTGTACTCCCTCACATTATTCCTTCTTCAGCAATGGGTATGGGAGGTAAATTACCACCCAGCGACAGGATTGTGATGGGAGCAATTGGAGTCGGCGGACAAGGCCGAAGCAATATGAGGGATTTCATCAGACTGAAGGATCAGGTTCAGTTTGTTGCCGTTTGCGATGTGGATACTACCCATCAGGCCGGAGCGAAGGCAAATGCCGATAAAGCGAATGGCAATTCGGATTGTCGTGTATATGGTGACTATCGGGAGTTCCTTGAAAAAGAAAAACTTGATGCAGTTACGATTGCCTTGCCGGATCATTGGCATGGAATTGTTTACACTGCAGCCGCGAACAAAAAATTAGATGTTTATGGCGAAAAACCAATCTGCAGAACCATCCGGGACGGTCAGGCGATTGTCAGTGCGGTTCAAAAAAATAAAATTATCTGGCAGACCGGCAGCTGGCAACGGTCCCAATCCAACTTCCATCATGCGGCAGAACTTGTCAGGAATGGCAGAATCGGTAAAATAAAAACCATCGAAGTGGGGTTGCCCGATGCGAATAAGGGAATTGGCACCCCTCCGATTATGGAGGTGCCACCTGAATTGAACTGGGAAATGTGGTTGGGCCCTGCGCTTAAAGTACCATATCGCGGAATTGCACATGGTAACTGGCGTTGGACTCTTGATTATTCCGGCGGTCAGCTCACCGATTGGGCAGGCCACCATATCGACATTGCCAACTGGGGTGCCGACCTTGAAAGAACAGGTCCTGTTGAAATTTCAGGAGAAGGTGTCTATCCTAGAGAAGGGCTCTACAATGTGCCAATTGAATATGATTTCCTGTGTAAATATGCAAATGGGATCGAAATGCGTGTTGCAAACCAATCGCGGCTGGTGCATGGATCAGGTGCTACCTGGTATGGAGAAAAGGGATGGATCAATGTTGACCGGGGCAAAATATCTGCTTCTGATCCTAAAATTCTTCTTGAAGTTATTGGTGAACGCGAAATACATTAGTATAAAAGTGAGAACCACTGGCAGAACTTCATCGATTGTGTTCGTTCCAGGAAGGAAACCATCGCACCTATCGAAGTGGCTTATCGTGCTATTTCAGTGGCTTTATTAGGTGAGATCGCCATGACTACCTGTCAGAAAATTCATTGGGATCCTAAGAAAGAGGAAATCATCGGCAACCCAAGGGCTAGCCGTTTATTGACACGTCCATATCGCCAACCCTGGACATTACCAACAATTTAATAAGACACAAAATGAAAAAGCAGTTTTTGTTTCTTTTTCTCTTTGCAGGTTTATTAGCCTTCTCCGGTTTGAACCTAGTTGCAGCGAAGTATAAAGCGCTGATCCTGACAGGTCAAAATAATCATAACTGGAAAGCAAGTAATCCCGTTCTAAAACAATTACTCGACCAGACAGGATTATTTTCAACAGAAATCATCATATCACCTCAAAAAGGCGGAGATATGAACAGTTTTAATCCTGATTTTTCGAAATTCAATGTCGTTATTCTTGACTATAACGGCGATTCGTGGTCAGATAAAACCAAAGCTGCTTTTCTTGCTTATGTAAGAAAAGGGGGCGGTGTTGTCGTATACCACGGAGCTGATAATGCGTTTCCTGAATGGAAGGAATTCAATGAAATAATTGGTCTTGGAGGATGGGGAAACCGAAATGAAAAAGATGGTCCTTATGTTTATTATAAAAAGAATGAACTGATTATTGACAATGCTGCCGGGCCTGGAGGTTCTCATTCGAAAAGACACGAGTTTGAAGTAAAGACCCGCAATATGAATCATCCGATCACAAAAGGTTTGCCAAAAGTGTGGATTCATGGTAATGATGAACTATACAGTCAGTTACGCGGGCCGGGTAAAAACATGGAGATTCTGGCTACTGCCTATGCCGATACTACCGGCGGAGGTACAGGGCGCGATGAACCAATGTTAATGACGATCACCTATGAAAAAGGCCGGATTTTTCATACCGCGCTTGGTCATGCAGATAAGGATGGCGGTCCGGCTTTACAGTGTGTGGGATTTATTACAACCTTTCAACGTGGAGCCGAATGGGCCTCATCAGGCGCAGTAACACTGCCTGTTCCAATTGATTTTCCAAATGGCTACGGCTCATCAATCAGACCGGATTACAAGGAAATTACACTTGAAGAGGACATTGCACATCTTAATAAATATGAAGTTGGTAAAAGCACAAAGTATTTTACAGATTTGCAAACCAGAATACGCATAGCTTCACATGCGGGGGAGGATCTTTTGAAATATGAAAAACTGATGGTCACAATTCTGAAGAACAAAGAGGCAACCGTTGAGGCCAAAAAACTTATGCTACGCGAATTAAGCTGGATGGGTTCGAATTATTCCGTTCCTGCCATTAAAGAGCTTGTTTCAAATTCTGATTTAAAAGATGAAGTAAAATTTGCTTTGGCAAGACTTCAGCCTTCAAAATAAATTTGCAATACTTCAGCTCATTCTATCCCCAAAAAGGATAAGAATGAGCTGATAGTTTTTATTAAAATAATTCTAATTTATAATACCATTTTATGATCATGAATGAATCATCGAGGCGTTTATTTTTAAAAAAAGCCCTTACAATTACTGCCGCTACTGCTCTTCCGACTATTTTGACAAAATCAGTACTCGGAACCGAACTTCCTGCTTCTAATCCGGCTAAGGCAGGTGAACGTGTTAATCTGGCATGTATCGGCATTGGAAATCAAGGCGGATCGGATGTTATGTCGCTGTATAATACTGGCTTGGCTAATATTGTAGCCTTTTGTGATGTGGATATGGGAGCTCCGCATACGCTGAAAGTACTGGAAAAATTCCCTGATGTACCTCGTTTCCAGGACTTCAGAAAGATGTTTGACAAAATGGGAAATCAAATTGAAGCCGTTTCCGTGGGCGTACCCGATCATTCGCACTTTCCAATTGTAATGATGGCAATGAGCTTAGGTAAACATGTTTACGTTGAAAAACCAATGGCGCGTACCTTCAACGAAATTGAACTGATGATGAAGGCTGCCAAAAAACATGATAAGGTTGTTACCCAAATGGGAAATCAGGGGCATTCGGAAGCAAATTATTTTCAGTTTAAGGCGTGGACCGAAGCCGGTATCATTAAAGATGTAA
>CAYHDA010000138.1:9142-10906 GCA_964355145.1 uncultured Mariniphaga sp. | reverse complement strand
AACAACTGAGCCAAAATAACATCAATCGTTTTTTCATCTGCCAGCACGTCAACTTTTCGGGTTACATCGATCTTATTGTTGTCGTACATAAAAGAAAATTCAGTTTGATTCTCAATTTGCTGAAGTACTTCCTTTACCGCAACACCTTTTAAATGAAGCGTCATTTTAGTGTTCTGGGCATAGGTAGCGCCCATACTACTTAAAAGACCCGTAAAGCAAATCAATACAATGATTAGTTTCATAGTCACCAGGATTTTCATAAATGGGAGCCTCAAAAAATGCCGTCTCTCACATTGATTGTTTTTTTTCATATTTTTATAAAGTTTTTATAGCATCTTGGGTCAGTGCATAAACGCCAATAAATGCACTGTAAGATGCTGATGATTAATTTTTGTTTAATTAGCTGTACAGGTTTGCCGCTACGGCAGACCTGTATTTTTTTGTGCGATTCTACGTTAATTCATAGGCAAAGTTGAATTTGGTTTGTCAGTGATTAGTCCGCATATTTGATGGTTACATTTTTACCATCAATTTTGTAGGTTAGAGGAGTGATTACCTGAAGTAATTTCAGCAACTCCCTAAGCGACTCAGTTTTAACTTTAAAAGTATAGTTGTGCTGCTTTTTGATTTTTTCCTCAATTTGAATCTTCACCCCATACCATCTTTCGAGGTATCTGATCCCATCTTCAAAAGAAGTGCCGTCGAAAATCAGCTCATTATTTTTCCATGCTGTAACAACATCCACACTTGCACTGCTGATAACAACTTCTTTATTAACAGCGTGGATGGTAGCCTGTTCCCCTTTTGTAAGACCGGCCAGTTTTGATCCGGCCCGGATGACGCCAACATTGCCATTTTCAACTGTTACTTCCAGTATTTTTTCTTCCTTGTAATTTTTAACATTAAAAGCCGTTCCATACACTTCAACATTCACCTCACCGGTATTCACCCTGAACATTCGTGTCTTGTCTTTCTGCACTTCAAAATAGCCTTCCCCGTCGATCTCAACTTCCCGAACGGTTGTATTAAAATTGCCTTTATATTTTAACGTTGTGCCCGAATTAAGCCATACTTTTGATCCATCAGGCAAGACAACCATCGATTTCTGCCCTTCGGGAACGATAACAGTTGAATATTGATTAAGAAAATCGGGAGAAATCTTTGATGAAGTGAAGAATTGGACTGCAATTCCGACCAGAAAAAACACCACAGCTGCAGCTGCAATCCTGCTAAATTGAGTAACATAATTGCTGATTTTACGACTGGCAGTTATTCTTTTGCTGATTTTTGACCAGGCATCCTCTTTGACGGTCACAAAAGGGGTGACATCAGGCGAGGTCAATGCATAAGCCGACCATAATTCAGTATATATTTTTTGATTTTCTGCATTTTCATTGATCCACAGATTAATTTTTTGTGACTCTTCGGTCGAAGCCTCGCGCTTTAATTCTTTAATTATCAATTTTTTGTAAAGATTCTCAGACATATCTTCAGGTTCTGTTCAATACTAAGACACTTTTGTATTGTAATACCCCCAAAGGACAGCGGAAAAAAGTGAGAAAGTGAGTGCCGATGATACAGCGAATTAGCCAGGCTGGAAGATTTGCAAATGATCTTCTGGTAACCAATTCTCTAATTGGCGAAAAATCCCATCAGCAGCAAAGCAAATATCTGCTCGTAATAAGGTGCGAGCTGCTCTCGCAATTTCTTGAGGGCGATTGTCATTTGATTTTCAACTGTTTTCTCAGAAATATCCATCTTGGA
>CAYHDA010000138.1:0-9042 GCA_964355145.1 uncultured Mariniphaga sp. | reverse complement strand
CTCTTTTCCCAGAAATAAACAAAAATATCCTGAACAATATCTTCAGAAACTGATTGATTGCGGATATACAGATTCACATAATTGCATAAATCTTCATAATATTTATCAAAGAAAAACCGCAAGGCCAGATGATCTCCTTCAGCCATACGCCTAAAAATGAATAGTTCATCTGAAAGATTGAGATCGTTGTTAGTCTGGTGCAAGTTCATTATTGAACGATAAAATTATCCGAAATTAACAAATATTTACCATTTAAATTGGATTTAAAGTAAATATTTACCATTTTCAAAAAAAACTATAGGTATGAAACGACTTGTCATTTTATCGGGTGCCGGGATGTCTGCAGAGAGTGGAATTCGTACTTTCCGCGATATGAATGGATTATGGGAAGAGTATGATGTTATGGAGGTTGCCAGCATTCAGGCCTGGCATAAAAATCCTGAATTATTGCTCCGATTTTACAATGATCGCCGTAAACAGATGATCAGCAGTAAACCTAACCAAGGTCATATACTGCTCGCTGACCTGGAGAAAATATTTGAAGTTCGGATTGTTACGCAAAATGTTGATGATCTGCACGAAAGGGCGGGGTCAACAAGTGTCCTTCATTTACACGGTGAATTATCAAAAGCCAGAAGCACTGTTGATCCCCGGCTAATCTATCCCCTCATTGATCCGGAGATGAAAATAGGCGACAATTGTGAAAAAGGGAGCCAATTGCGCCCACATATCGTATGGTTTGGCGAAGAAGTTCCTGAGATGGCTACCGCTATTCCGATAGTTGAATCAGCCGATTATCTTTGCATTATCGGAACTTCATTAAATGTATACCCGGCGGCAGGGTTAATTAACTATGCACCATCAGGAATTCCGGTCTTCCTGATAGATCCAAATCCACCCGAAAATGTGCCAAGGAGGGTTGTGATAATAGCTGAAAAAGCAGGAAGAGGAGTTGAAATCCTTTGCGAAAAATTGAAGAAGTTATAAAATATATTAATGTAACATTGTACTGTAATTTTTCAAATCGTGGTTGTCAATTACTAAAATCTACTTCTAAGATTTAATATTATTGAAAAATGGGAAAAAAAATCATTATTGCAGTAACCGGTGCCAGTGGATCAATCTATGCCAAAAGATGTATAGAAAAGCTTGCAGCACTTAATAATCAAATAGATAATTGCAGTGTAGTTTTTTCCGGCAATGCGAAAGAAATCTGGAAATACGAACTTGGCACCACACCTGAAAATTTGGATGGTAAATTCATGATTTACGAAAAAAATGATTTTCACGCTCCGTTTGCTTCCGGATCAGCCGGATATGATGTAATGATTATTATCCCTTGTTCAATGGGCACGTTAGGCCGGATTGCCTCCGGGGTCTCTGATGATTTAATCACGCGTGCAGCCGATGTTATGCTCAAGGAACGGAAAAAGCTTATTTTGGTGGTTCGCGAAAATCCCTATAACCTCATCCATCTTAAAAATATGAGCTTGCTTACCGAAGCCGGCGCTGTGATCGCTCCCGCGACTCCTTCTTTTTACAGTCTTCCACAAACTATTGATGATCTTGCAGATACCGTTATCTACAGGGTTCTTGATCTTGCCGGTTTTGAGAATGACGGATACAAATGGAAGGGATAAAAAGTCAGCCCGTTATGCATAAGCCAGTGTCGCGATACTCACTTTTACTCCCGGAATTTTAAGCAGAGGTTCACAACACGCTTCAAGTGTTGCACCTGTAGTAATGACATCGTCAACCAATAATAAATGTTTGCCGGCTAGCATTGCAGCATTTTTAACACTAAAAATCCCGCTTACATTTTCCCAGCGTTCGAACCGGCCCTTTCTTGTTTGTGAATCCGTGTGTACTTCCCTGATCAGATTTCCTAAAATTTGTGGCCTGTTCATCGATGCTGATAATCCTTTACAAATTTCAACACTCTGATTAAAACCTCGTTTCTTCTCCTTTTTAGGATGCAAAGGAACTGCCACAATCGCATCAATTTCCTGATATAACCGGCTCTGAATAAGATCAACTCCAAATAGCATCCCCATTTTGAGGCCAACCTCCCGGCTCCCTTTGTACTTGAGCTGATGTAAAAGATGCTGCAGTCGTCCACCTTTATCGAAGCTGCAGAATGCGGTTGCAAATGTAATATTGGCCCTTCCTGTAAATTGCTGAAACACAAGATTTTCTTTGTCAAGATGAAAGTTGGTCCTGGGCAGATCTGCCAGACAATTCAAACATAAAACTACTTCCCCTTTCACGAGAGGCGTATTGCAGCCGGCACACAACCGGGGATAGAAAAGCGAAAGAAAATCGTCGAAAAGTGTCATTGCATTGAATCCGTTTTTATCCTTTTACCTGTAAATTTAAGCAAACGTTTTGAGCAAAGAATAAAATCAGTCTTTAAATAATCTTGATTATTAAAAATATAAAGTATCTTTAGTAACAAATTAATGCATTATGGCAAAAGATAAAAAGAGCAGAAAAGCACTCCGTTTCAATAAGGCGGGATTGAAGAAAGCAATCCTTTCAGCATATTATGAAAACAGCAATCAGTCATTTAATTATAAACAAATAGGGGCGGCCGTCGGCGCCAAGGATGTGCACGAGTTACAGCTTGTAAATGTTGTACTGCAGGAATTGCGTGATGCAGATACCCTTGTTGAAACAGACCGCGGGAAATACCGTCTGAAATCGCTGGGAGGTACGGTTACCGGAATTATTGAACTAAACCCCAAAGGATACGGCCAGTTAAGCAGTGAAGAACTTGACGAGCCTGTATTTATTTCAGCAGCCAATATGAATCACGCCCTTGACGGGGATAAAGTGAGGGTTCGGCTTTATGCACATCGTAAAAGAAGTAATCCTGAAGCTGAAGTGATTGAAATCATTGAGCGGGCAAAGACCACCTTTGTTGGAACGGTGGAGATTTCGCAGTTCAGTGCTTTTTTAATCCCCAATAAAAAGACACCATTCGACCTTTTTATCCCTAAAGATAAGCTATTGGGAGCGAAACACGGTCAAAAAGCAATTGCCAGAATTCTTGACTGGCCTGAAAAGGCACGGAATCCGTTTGCTGAAATCATTGATGTTTTGGGTGACGCGGGAAATAACAATACCGAAATGCATGCAATTCTTGCTGAGTTTGGTCTTCCTTATCATTATCCCGAAAAGGTGAATCAGGCAGCCGAAAGAATTCCAATGGAGATTCCGGACGATGAAATCAAAAACCGGCGTGACTTTCGTTCTGTAACTACTTTTACGATTGATCCTGCAGATGCCAAAGACTTTGATGATGCGCTTTCGTTACAAAAATCGGACACCGGACGCTGGGAAGTTGGAATCCATATTGCCGATGTTACCTATTATGTGAAGCCGGAATCGTTGCTTGAGGATGAGGCTTACAATAGGGCAACCTCTGTATACCTTGTTGACCGTGTTGTTCCGATGTTGCCGGAGCGGCTCTCCAACGGAGTATGTTCACTTCGCCCAAATGAAGATAAACTCTGCTTTTCAGCAGTATTTCAACTGGATGACAACGGAACAGTCCTTCACGAATGGTTTGGCCGGACGATTATTCATTCAGACCGCCGTTTCTCATATGAGGAGGCTCAACAGGTGATCGAAACGGGGGAAGGTGATTTATTGGAGGAGATTCAGACACTGGATCGTCTGGCGAAAAAACTGAGAGAGATTCGTTTTACTGATGGATCTATCGGATTCGATCGTGTAGAGGTAAAGTTTGAAATTGACAAAGATGGCAAACCTCTCAGTGTATTTTTTAAAGAGTCAAAAGACTCCAATAAATTGATAGAAGAATTTATGTTACTGGCTAACAAACGAGTAGCTGAGTTTGTTGGAAAACCGGCAACCAAAAAGAAGGAGCGCACCTTCGTTTACAGGATTCATGATAAGCCGGATCCTGAAAAACTCGATACTTTTAATCATTTCATCAAACGGTTTGGATATGGCATCCAGACGAATAATCCTCAGACAGTTACTGCCTCAATGAACAAACTGATCGAAAATGTGGCCGGTAAGAAGGAGCAGAATGTAATCGAAACTTTGGCAATCCGGACGATGGCTAAAGCAGAGTATTCAACAAGAAATATTGGTCATTATGGCTTAGGATTTGAATATTATACGCATTTTACCTCGCCAATCCGACGTTATCCCGACATGATGGTTCACCGTTTACTTGCCCGTTATCTTGAAGACGGGCGCTCTGTTCAGGCAGATCAATACGAAGAGATGTGCAAACATTCGTCGGATATGGAGAATAAAGCGGCCAGTGCAGAGCGGGCATCGATCAAGTACAAACAGGTTGAATTTATGGCCGATAAAATTGGGCAGCAGTTTAAAGGTGTCATCTCAGGTGTTAAAGATTGGGGCATATATGTTGAGTTAGACGAAAATAAATGCGAGGGTATGGTTCCGTTATTCGAATTAACAGATGATTTTTACGAATTCGACGAAAAGAATTACTGCATTATCGGAAGACGTACCCACAAAAAATACCAGCTGGGTGATGTAATCGAGATTGAAATAGCGAGGGCAAATCTCGATAAAAAACAACTTGATTTTCGTATTGTTGGCGATGAACTGCCACAAAAAATAAAAAGTCCGGCTAAGATAAGAAGAAGATAATTTAAATTTGTTTGTCTCTTTTAATTTCTATTCTTTTGCGGTAAAATACTAAATTATTTATCGGGGTCCTGTGATGTTGGGAAACTTCGAAAATTTCAATCTTGGCAATGATAGAACTGTCACCTTTTGCTTTAACAATACTGAAATGGGTTTTGATTGTCACTATTATAGTGATCGGATTATTTGGGTTAAACCGCACCCGCACTTTTTCAAAAGGGACTTCTGCTAAAAAAATGACTTTCCGTAAAAGGGCTGAATCTTATGGTGTCGAAATCAATCTTGTTAAAAGCCCACGGTTCAACCCCTCAATAATCGAGATGTCTGTGACAAATACCGGTGCAAAGGAGATTGATCTTTACGCACCTGTCATAATTTTTAAACGATGGTTTACTACAAGGAAGTTCAAGGTTCTTAAAGTTGAGTATTCAGAGATTTATCCTATCCTTTTAGAACCAGGCAAAACATCTGTTTTAGCCATTTCTTTAGATCAATTTTATCAGACAGTTCCTGAATTACAGCTAGCCTGCAGAATGAATATTGAGATGAAAGACCTTAACAACAAGAAATTTAAAAGTCGGACAATCAGGCTTAAATGGTTTTAATTGAATGAGAAACTGGAAATTTAAGGAATCCGATTTTAATAACTTCCCCGTTTATGAGGGTAGTGACCTTGGTATCTGCTGGACTCCTAAAAGCACCATGATAAAGATATGGGCGCCTACGGCACAACGAATATTTTTCAGGCTATACAAGGCGGGACAAGGCGGTGAATTTATAAAGGAATTCCAATTGCTGCCTGACGACCAGGGAATCTGGATCTATGAGATCAAAGAGAATCTGGAAGGTCTGTTTTATACCATTCAAATCCGCGATGGAATAGGTTGGCTAAAAGAAGGTCCCGATATGTATGCAAAAGCCACAGGAGTAAACGGCAAACGCGGGATGATTATTGATCCCAATAAGGGTAATCCGCTTAAATGGGAAAATGATAATCGTCATTCGATGGTACATCCGACGGATATGGTTATTTATGAAGTTCATATCCGCGACTTTTCAATGTCTCCCTCTTCCGGAATTAAGAATAAGGGGAAGTATTTAGGATTCACAGAAACAGGCACAAAGCTTCCATCAGGTGAGACTACCGGACTCGATCATTTAAAGGAACTCGGCATCACACACGTTCATCTTCTTCCGGTTGCGGATTTTTATACTGTTGATGAATTAAATACTACGGCTCAGTACAATTGGGGTTACGATCCGCTGAATTACAACACTCCGGAAGGATGGTATTCGACAGATCCATGTGATGGCACTGTTCGGATCAGAGAGCTAAAACAACTCGTTATGTCGCTACATAACAGCGGAATGGGCGTTATTATTGACGTTGTTTATAATCATACAGGGCTGATATTCGAATCTTATTTTAACCAGACAGTCCCCGGCTATTTTTACCGTTTCAATCATGACGGCACTTTCTCTGATGGCAGCGGATGTGGCTCTGAACTCGCAACTGAACGGGAGATGGTCAGAAAATATATCATCGATTCAGTCGCTTACTGGGCCGAAGAGTACCATATTGATGGTTTTCGTTTTGACCTGATGGGTCTGATCGATATTGAAACGATGAATCAGATCAGAACGAGGCTGGATAAGATTGATCCTAAGATATTTATATATGGAGAAGGCTGGAGTGCCGGAGAAAGTCCTCTTCCCGAGAAATTCCGCGCTGTTAAGACCAATACCAGTCGTCTGGATCGGATTGCGTCATTTTGTGATGATCTGCGCAATGGATTAAAAGGATCTCCTTTTGATAAAAATAATGCAGGCTTCATCAGCGGAGTTACCTTACGGGAGGAGCAGCTTAAATTTGGCATTATCGGTGCGATAGAACATGATCAGATTATCTATAATTTTGTCGACACTTCAAGAAAAGCCTGGGCAAATTCACCTGCCCAGTGTGTAAATTACGTATCTTGTCATGATAATTATACCTTGTTCGACAAGCTTCAGTATTCTTGTCCGGAAGCATCGCCCGAAACGATCGAAAGGATGGCCAGGCTTGCTTTTGGAGTAATTTTCACTTCCCAGGGAGTGCCTTTTATACATGCCGGTGAGGAGATGCTTCGTTCAAAGGGAGGACATCCGGATTCTTACCGTTCGCCTGATTATATTAATCAAATTGACTGGACCCGAAAGGCGCATTACCCGGGGCTGATAAGTTTTTTCAAAAATTGTATTCAATTGAGGCTCCAGCATCCGGCTTTCAGAATCTTCGATGGTAATATAGTCCGGTCCAAACTAAGATTCTTTGGAAAGTATATTCCCGGAGTTATCGCCTATGAACTTTGTGATCATGCCAATGGCGATCGTTGGCGCCGGATACTTGTCCTTCTTAATGGAAATAACTACTCAGTAGAATACGAAGTGCCGATAGAAAACTGGTTAATTGTGGCTCAAAACGGAGAAGTTATGCCAAACGGTGGTGGTCATACAAAAACCGGCCTGGTTCGGCTGCACGCCATCTCGATGATGATTCTGGCCGCAGAAGATTAGAATGCCGCCATCAGCAGATTAATATCAGTAACGGGAATATTAAGAACGTTGCCTATATCCTGATTGGTCAGAACTCCGTTAAAGACATATATCCCTTCGCAAAAACCCCGGTTGGTTTTGACATATTGATTAATGCCACCCGACTCTCCGATTTCGAGGAGCATCGGGGCAAGAATATTACTAACTGCGATAGAGGTAGTTCGTGCAACGCGCGAGGTCATATTGGGTACGCAATAGTGGATCACTCCGTGTTCAACGTAGGTTGGTTTATTATGGTTGGTGATTCTTGATGTTTCAATACATCCTCCCTGAATAATATTGAGATCGATAATAACCGAATTTTCTTTCATCCCTTCAACCATCTCTTCAGGGACAATAATTTTGGGAACTTCATTCATTGAAAGAGCCCCAATTACAACCTCAGCAGTTCTCAATGCTTTTCGGAGCGCTTTGGGATGAAAAACGGAGGTGAAAACGCGTTGTCCAAGCCTCGATTGAAAATCCATCAGCTTTGAAATCGAATCATCGAAAACTTTCACGGCTGCACCAAGGGCAAGGGCAGTTCGTGCAGCATATTCGGCTGCGGTTCCGGAGCCGAGAATGACGACTTCAGTCGGAGAAATTCCAGTCACAGAACCAAGTATTACCCCTTTACCGTTTCGGGAAGTACTCAAATACTCGCTCGCAACAATCATAGCGGTATTACCCATAATCTCACTGAAAATCCTTTCAACCGGAAATATGCCATTTTCGTCTTTCATATATTCAAAACCAACGGCCGTAACTTTTTTTCGCATCAGGCGACGAACAGATTCCTGCGTTTGAAGGGTTAAATAGAGCGGTGAAAGCAAGAGCTGGTTGCCTTTGAGTAATTCGCTCTCATCTTTCGTGAAAGGAGCCATTTTTAAGATGATATCACATTGAAAAATTTCGGCTGCTGACTGACAAATTACTCCCCCGGAATCGGAATAGGCTTTATCTGAATAATTAGCTCCCTTTCCGGCACCGGTTTCCACAAATACATCATGGCCGTTATTAACAAGAAACTCAACCGATTGAGGTGTCAATGGAACACTGTATTCAATCGATGCGGAGTTATCGGGAATGCCAATATTCAATTTAATGTTACGCGGACCTCTCTTGTAAAGTTCTTCTCTTGGAAGAAGCTGGTCTTCGGCCAGTGTCGATAATTTTCCACCTTTTCTTTGATTCATAATCTGATAATTTTAAACAAATATCATCACTTTGACTCAATGACTCTTTTCCCGTTTTCCACCTCTTTCAGGTACACTCTGACTGCTATTTCAGGCAAGAGCGATTCTATTAATTCGGGCCATTCGATAAAACAATAATCTCCACTGTAAAAGTAATCTTCATATCCAAAATCATAAGCCTCACTGAGGCTTTTGATGCGATAAAAATCAAAATGAAAAATAGTGCTGTTATTTTCGGTTTTATACTCGTTAATAAGCGAAAAAGTGGGAGAAGTGACATAGTCCAACACTTGCATTTCTTCGCATAATGCCTTGATAAAAGTCGTCTTACCTGCCCCCATATCACCATAGAAAGCAAAAATCCGGTCGGCCGGATGAGCCTGAATAAATTTTCCTGCTATATGATTAATCTCGGAAAGTGATGCTATTTCTGCGCTAAACATTTTTTCTGGTGTATTTCACCCCAAGTTTAATAAAAATCCAGGTTAATAAAAAGTAATCGTTAAAATTTCCAGATTAGAATGAAATTTTTGAAGGATAATCAGATATGAAACACCCATGAATCTGCGCTTCGCAAACATGAACGAAGATAACACAGGCAGGCTATCAGGCAATTAAAAAA
>CAYHDA010000137.1:2967-10908 GCA_964355145.1 uncultured Mariniphaga sp. | reverse complement strand
TGATCCACTGAGTGAGCATCCGCACCTATTCGAACTTGGCGAATGTTACAACGAGTTGTAGCACAAAATGCCCAAAACTCAGGAACACAATTATCCTGAACTTATTTTTTACTAATAGAACTGGCGTACCAGATGCCACAATAAGTCCGGAAGGTACCGGCATTTAAAATGGATATTACATTAAATGAAACTTGGCTCAATGGAAAATATAACTGTGGAGTTATTGATACTTCACTTGGAACAGTTGAAGTATTCGACGATGAAGAAGGATTCTTCGCACAGGGGGAGCATGCCTGGGAAATAATCCTTGAAATCCATCGGATATGGGTAACAGGAGATTTGACGACAGAACAGGCCTTCAAACAATGGATTTCTACAAACTTTTAATATTTAAACAATCAAACAATTTAAATCTATCGATCATGGATTATTTAGTCTTAGGTTCAAATGGGTTTGCCCAAATGGGTGAATCAGCGTTTTATAAAAAGTTGAAAATTGAAATGCGGGTGCTACTGGATTACTTTCACTCCAGTTTCCCCATTCCGCAGAAGTTTAAAACATTGGCATATTACTCAATAAAAACATTTCATCACGACTTTGGTGATTATCAGGAAATTGTTCTGTGGTATGACCGGAGTAATCTCGATTCTTTGGGAGAGTCTGAAATCGAATCTGAAAACGAAGTTCATGAGGTGTTTTGGAGTTGGTTCCGGGTAATCGAATCAGCCGATCTTGAATCCGATGAGTTAACAGATCAAATCAAAGAGGCTTACTTCAAATCAGTTGACGTTTCAAATGGGGAACATTTATCGGTATCCATTGCATCTTAAAAAAAGGAAGGGAGTAACATCCCTTTTTTTAGTCGCTTCGCTTCCTGCTGACATTGTCCTTTCCCTGTCAAGCTCGTTTGCTCAATTTTGAATCACATTCATTTAAAAACTTAAAAAACAGCACAATGAAAACTTTCATTTCGTTAATGATTCTGATGATCGGCTTGCTTGTTACCTTGCCGTATGGCAATCAGGTACAAGCTTCAAATCCAGGTGATCACACTTCTTTTGTGGTAGATAACCCAAGTACAGCACCTGCGGCATTGGTCCAGGAGGAAGGAGGTGTTGGTTCGACAGACTCACCAACCCTCGAAGCCATGGTGGCCGAGCCTCCCGAAGCCGGTAATTTCTTTTTCGATAATTGGGGAGCATTGCTAATGGGCATTCTTGGATTTATTGATCTGGTGGCCCGATTAACGCCAACGGAAAAGGATAATTCAATAGTCAATTTTCTGATGACTTTATTTAAGGCCATTATCCCAAACTTCAAGAAAGGTGGTGGCAGCTTCAAGCTGCAGAGTAAATAAATTGGATTTTCTGAATGATTTTAATCCCGGTACGAAAGTATTGGGATTTTTTTTTGATAATATTTGCTGTCTGAAATTAAATTTCGGGATGCCTTATAGATTTTTTTGACCCAAAACTGCAACAATAAAGTTTTCGTTTTTCATAACAAAACAAAAAGTTTTGACCCAATAGTTGACCCATTTTAAACAAAAAACCTCTGCAAGCTTAGTGCTGCAAAGGTTTTGTTTTTGTTGCTGTGACCCAGCTGGGATTCGGACCCAGGACCCCATCCTTAAAAGGGATGTGCTCTACCAGCTGAGCTACTGAGTCATCCTTAACGTGCCTTTGTTTTTCAAAGGCGGTGCAAAGATAACCTTGTTTTTAATTAATACAAACCCTAAATCTATAAAATTGAAAAAAACGTTGATTTTATTTATAGTTTTGTTGACGTAAAGGGGTGTGATTCCTTATCGAAAGATTACCCCCCGATCTTAATTGTTTAACAATGAACGGAAAAGTAGTTATTATCACCGGTGCTTCGTCTGGTATTGGCAGGGCATTGGCAAAAGATTTTTTTTTACGCGGAGCTAAATTAACCTTAGGTGCCCGCCGTATTGATCAACTTGAAGAGCTAAAGACTGACCTTGGCGGTTCTGAAATATTATGTATTGAAACAGATGTCACCCAGGAAACCGATTGTCAAAGATTAATTGATCGCACGGTTGAACGATATGGTCGTATCGATATATTGATAAATAATGCCGGAATATCCATGCGCGCTTTATTTAAAGACATGGATCTTGAGGTGATGCGCCGGTTAATGAATGTAAATTTTTATGGCACTGTATACTGCACCAAATTTGCACTCCCCTACCTGCTCGAGACAAAAGGATCATTGGCAGGAATAATCTCCATTGCAGGGTATGTGGGATTACCGGGAAGGACAGCCTATTCGGCTTCAAAATTTGCCGTCAGAGGCTTTCTGGACACCATCAGGATAGAGCATCTGCACAGTGGTCTGCACGTTTTAGTTGCTGCACCCGGATTTACTGCCTCTGAAGTGCGGAAAGTTGCTTTGACAGCAGATGGTTCACCTCAGGGAGAAACGCCCAGAAATGAAGGTACAATGATGAGCGCTGAAACCTGTGCTCATTTTATTGCGGAAGCAGTCATAAAACGGAAAAGGGAGTTGATTCTTACCTTTACAGAAGGTAAATTAACTGTATTTCTAGGAAAATTCTTCCCTTCGCTATTGGACAGGCTCACTTTTAATCATATGGCAAAAGAGCCCGGCTCTCCAATAAAATAGGCAAAAACAATCCATAAACCGGCTTGTTCAATCCAAAAATGGGGTTATCTTTGCACTGCTTTTCAGAAATGACCAGCAATTTGACTCTGTAGCTCAGCTGGTAGAGCAATTGACTCTTAATCAATGGGTCGTGGGTTCGATTCCCACCGGGGTCACACACTGAATATCAGGCGTTTACAATCATATTGTGAACGCTTTTTTTATCTGTGCTGGCATACAATTTACACACAACCCTTGAATGGGGGTTTGTTCATTTCAAATAATCAACCTCAGCGAGATTCCTTTTGAATCATCAGTGTTACCGTAAAGGCAAAAAACCAACCTGTACGCGAACCCCTGCCGGCAAAGTCTTCCGAGGCAAGAATACCCTAGAATCCAGCGACACCCCATCCATTCCGGTAGTTGCGGCGAAGGTATTTATTGACATCCGGGTCATTAGGGAACTTCATGTTGACAGCATCCCAGTTCAGCAGCCTGTCAGGCACACGAATTGCTACCGTGCCCAGGAGAATAGCTTCTGTCATAGGTCCGGTCTGTTTGAAATGAGAAGCGGTTTTTGGACCGCCCAAACATGCAATAACAAAGTTGTAATAATGATTTTGAGCCTCGAGCTGAGGTGATTTATAATTTTTAAATTTACTTTCGGGCAAAAGAACAGGGATCCCGTTGTGCGGGATAAGCAGAGCACCTTCCGTACCAACCAACATTGAAGATTCGGCCGGATACTCCTTGTCAGGGTATAAGTCCATGATCTCCTTTGGCGGATAAAATTCTCCGTCGAACCATTCGAGGGGTAATACATTTGCCTCGGTAAGATCGTTCCCTGGAAACATCCAGGTGATATGGTTGCTCTGCGGCCAGGTATCCGCTCTTCTTTCGGGAGATTCCTTCCAGGACTTCTGAACCTCTGCAATCACAGAGAGTGGCGGTTTTAATCCAAGACCTTTCCATACAGGGTCAAAGATATGGCACCCAATATCACCGGACCATCCCGTTCCAAAGTCCTGCCATGCCCTCCACTTCATAGTATGGTATATTTGAGGCACAAAAGGGCGAAAAGGTGCAGAACCGATCCATAGATCCCAGTTCAGTTTTGCAGGCGGTTCCTCTCCATGTGAAGGACGTGGTCCCTCTGCCCTGTATTCCAATATACCTGGACGGTTCGAACAGAGATAGGCATGTTTAACTTTGCCTATCGCTCCTTCTTTAAGCCACTGAACAGCTCTCCGCTCATCCATTCTTGCAGCAACCTGGGTGCCCAGCTGTGTAATTACTCCGTGTTTGACCGATGCTTCTGTAAGTAAGCGAACCTCAGCTACATCGTGACACATCGGTTTTTGGCAATAAACATGTTTTCCTTTTTGAATTGCTGCATAAGCGATTGAAAAGTGACTGTGGTCTGGCACAGCGACGTTGACAGAGTCAATCTTGTCCCCTTCCTTCTCGAGTAATTCACGCCAATCCGCATATATGTGAGCATCAGGACAGGCTTCAGAGGCCTTTTTCAGATTCTCTGCATCCACATCACATAAAGCGATAATCTGCACATTTGGATCCTCCTTGAATTGCAGAAAGTCATGCCATCCCATCCCCCCAACCCCTATGCAGGCATGATTGAGTTTGCTGTTTGGCTTCCTGGTGTTTCCTGCGCATCCCATGAGAAGCGGAGCTGCCATGGCTGCGGTTACGGAGGTTTGTAAAAACTTACGGCGTGAAGCTGAAAAAGGTTGACTTTTCATAACTGCAAAATTATATGTTTGTTCAGAAAGGTGTTCGGATTGGCCTGGCTGTCATAGCCCTTACAGGATATTGCACCAGCCTTCCAATTGTTTATCCACAAATATCAGCAATAAGTTTCTGAAAAACTAATTTATTATTGCACTCAACATACTTAAGTGTTAAATAATCAGCCGTTATGATTTTGGCTTGCCAACCCGGCCAATAAAAAATGAAATAACCAGTAAAATTAATGCCATAACCACAGCGATCGGTAAACTTTGCTGAATGGAAGAACCTATGCTTAAATTGCCAATATACTTTGGAATAAACGTGCCGCCTAACAATCCGACTGAGAAAATAATACCAAAAATACTTCCATAAAGGCTTGGATCAAACTTGGAAAAGGTGACTCCTATAATAGTCGGAAAGATTGGTGCAAAAGCTAAACCAACAAGAACAACCGCTACAATTCCCATTCCCGGGCTCTTGGCGACAATCATCAGAGAAATAGCCAGAACTGCCAGAATCGACATCACAGAAATCACTTTGGGACCAATTGCCGTTAAATTCTTTATAGCAGAGGATAAAAAACGGCCTGCCGTCATTGATAATCCGAATAAACTCAGTACAAGACCGGCATTGGTAGATGCGGAAGGATTTACTCTCCCGCCATATAGCTCTTCCATAAGATTTTTAATCCACATTCCCATGGTCGTCTCGAGCGATGTGTAACAGAATAAGGCAAGCGCTGCCACTATAACAGCAGGTTTAAGAAGTACTTTAAAAGCCATTGAAAATTGATAGCCGGTGGCCACCTGCGGAAAGCTTGTTCTGAGCGCAAAAACCATAAAAATAAGCGATAATATGCCTATAATGATCAAGGCAGCAGAATAACCCAATCCCATTGTCTTGATAATAAATACGATAAGCAATGGTGTCATGATATAGCCAAGTCCAAAAAAGGCAGTTCCGAAACTGCTTGCTCTGGCCTGGTCTTTACCATCAAAAAGGACAATCGGAATAAATGTAATGCCCACTGTATTTAACGACATGGCTCCGACGCCTAAAAGGACGCAGGCTACCAGTGCAAGAGTAAAGTCTGAGGCAAAAGCAAGAAGGAACATGCTTAGTGCTGTAATGACAAAGCCAAGAATTGCAACCGGTTTATAGCCTATTTTATCAACCAGGGGGCCAATAAAAAGTTGAACGATACAACTTGTCAAAAACAGACCCATAACAAGCGTACCGAATTGGCCGGCATCAATATTCAATCCGGCCATTAACTCACCCGAGATGGAACCAAGAATAATAAAGCAAATAGCCAGTGTGAATACAGCCATTAGCGCCACAATTGCAATCATTTTTTTCATATTAGTTTTTAGTTGGTTTTTTAGTTAACGAGTGATTTTCTGTAAAAATATCATTATTTTTCAATAACAGAATCGAACATAATCTCAGAAACGGAATTATCGGTTGATTTTATTGAGTTAGTTCGGGATGTTCCATAAGTGCATATCCTATAAGATGAGAAATAACCATATGCGCATCCTCGACAATTCCATAATGTTCGGAATCAATTACGACAACATAATCTGCAATTGTGGTAAGTTTCCCCATTTTCCCTCCAACCAGAGCGATTGTTTGCATTCCATTCGCTTTGGCCCATTCAAATGCCTTTACAAGATTGGGGGAGCTGCCGCTCACACTCATCGTCATCACTACATCACCTGGTTTTGCAAAGTTTTTCAACTGATGGACGAAGACATCATCATATGAATAATCGTTTCCCAAAGCGGTAATCCATGCCGTATTGTCATTCAACGACATGCAGTGGAACCGTTTATTGAGCTTATCGGATGCCCCTTTTCCCAGATCGGTAACAAAATGAGAGGAGGTCGCCGCGCTGCCACCATTACCGAAAACAAAAATCTGCCGGTCTTCTTTGTTCGCTTTTGCAAGTATTTTAATAATATCGTTGATTTTATCAAAAGGCATACTTTCCAGTGACCGGCTCAGTGTATTAACATAATTCTTCATCCAATTCTCCATGATAATTTGATTAATGTTCACAATTCAGATTTATTTACTGATTTTTCAGCTTGCATTGCCAGAAGCAAAGCTCCGGTGCAAACAACGTCTTCTCCCAGTTTCGCAATTTTCACTTGAGGAACAGGATGGAAAGCCTGCATCACGTATTTTGGCAATACTTTATTAATTCGCTCAAAAAGAGGATCCCCCATCAGAGAAAGTCCTCCCCCGATGATGATAATTTTGGGATGGAAAAGGAGCACTGCATAGGACAGGGCATATGCAATGTTATCAGCAGTTTCATACAGAATTTGGGTTGCTCCGCTATCGCCTTTAAGAATAGCCTCAATCAGGTATTTCGCCTCCCCACCGTTCATTCCTTTGGTTAGTTGGTCCAGAATACTTTTAGGATTCTCTTTTATATAATTCCGGATTTTAAGATCAACACTCCATCCGCAGCATTGAGATTCCATAGTGTTCATCCCGCGGTCGAAAGGCATCATTCCGATTTCGGCCTCACCCGGTTTTTCTCCATGATAGATCTCTCCGTTTAAAACCATTCCCCCACCCATTCCACTACCTAAAGTAACATAGAAAACATGTTCATTATTTTTACCGCCACCTTTCAGTGCCTCGGCTAATGCTGCTGTATTAGCATCGTTATCGATCCGTACCGGCAACCCTGAAATTTTACTTAACCACGAAGCCAACGGAAAATTATTCCATCCATCAATTTGATGAGAAGTGCAAATTCTCCCTTTTTCAAAGTCGACAGGTCCGCCAAAACCCAATCCGGCTGACACCGGATTATATTTATTAAAGTAAAGAAGAGCTTTCTTTATTTCATCCTTAATTCCCTTCGCACCAAGGAATTTGTCTACATTCGTGCGATAGCGGTCTATGATTTTCGCATTTGAATTGCCAATAACAGCCTGAAATTTTGTCCCGCCAATTTCAATACCCAGGTAATACTTCATATTATTTGAATTTCTTACAATTGTACAGGAAGATTTTCCATCTCCCAGTCTAAATATCGATTACGAAAGCTCCTGAAATTTCTTTCTGAATTTTAACGGATCAGAAATATCCGGGAAAGATTCTCTTGTTCCTCCGGTACCTATAATGGTGATTGTTCCATAGCCAAGTATTCTGCCGAAAATACTTTGATCAACATTTACGCTCTCGATCTTGTTTAGGTTCATCTCAAGAGTCCTGCGGCTAATCAGGCCGGTCTTTACAATAACACGTCTGTTTGTAACCGCGAATTCGTCGGTGTAGCGGTCCAGCATAGGCGCGATAAATAATGTAAATATTGCTCTCAGATTACAAAAAATAATCCAATGATAAGTTGTTTCAAACTCTACATGCTCATCCTTAATCAAATTATTGTCTACGTAGGTTCCCATTTCTCAGTTGCTTAAATCAATTTCATATCTACCGGTGTGGTATCCGATATCAATACCCGGAATTACTAATATGCCGAATTCTGTTGCTATTTTACCCAAAAATCGACTACCGTCACTTTTTCGACATCGGAACCCAGACTTT
>CAYHDA010000137.1:0-2867 GCA_964355145.1 uncultured Mariniphaga sp. | reverse complement strand
TATTTTACCCAAAAATCGACTACCGTCACTTTTTCGACATCGGAACCCAGACTTTTCCCGAATGCCTGATGAGCCGGATGAATGAGATAGGCATCACGATCCTTATCTGAAGTAAAGGTCAGAATAAAACAGTGTGTCATGCCCTGATTTAATTTTTCGGGACTTGTATTAATTCCCCATTCCAGATTTTTAATCTCTTTAATTTTTTGTGGAAGTGCTGCAAATGCTGCCTCAATTTTCTGGATACCGGCTGGTGTGGTACTCTCCGAGAACTTAAACATCACAACATGGCGTAACATTTTGCCTTGCTTTGAGGTCTGAGCATTTACTCCTGATAAAAACAGTGCGGTAAAAAGAAGGAATACAAAAGCTGATTTAAGTTTCATGGTACAAAAAGTTTAATGATTTGATTTTCTAATACTTGCAAATTTACAAAATCTTAAATTCAAGACATTGAAATAAATGTCCTTACTCATCCTGATCTTCCAGCATATAGTCTTCCCAGAAATTCAAGACGGCAGAACCGGTGAATAAATCGTTATTATCCAATAATTTAGCCGCGGGCTGCCATCCTTTCTCTGCCGATAATTGAAGATATTGATGAGCAATAGTTTGATCTTTCACATCGCATTCGCCAGATAATACCAGTAAAGCAAGCAAATAAGCTGCAATCTCATCCTGATCGGTCACTACCAGTGCTTCGAGTATTTCGTAAGCTTTTTGATAGTCGTTTGTACCGTTCTCGCCTCGTTTCAGATAGGTGGCCTTATTCAATTTTGCAAATCGGGTTCCTTCGGCCGCTCCTTTTTCCAGCCACTCCCATGCCGCCAGCGGATCCCGATTGGAAAACTTCTTTGAAACCAGTAATACCGCAAGAAGATTATATGCGGAGGTATAGTTGTTTTCAGCAGCAGCCTTAAGATAAGTAAAAGCTTTCGTGAAATCCTGATAACCTTTGGTTGCATATAACAGCCTGCCCAATTCATACCGGGCCTCATCGTCGCTGTTATCAGCTGCCTTTTCATAACTTAGGATTGCTTTTTCTATATTTTTCTGAACTCCTTCACCGTTCAGGTACATCTCTCCCAGGTTCTTCCAGGCATCGGTAAAACCATTCTCAGCGGCTTTTGAGTAATAATTGAATGCTTCATTTACATCTTTGTCGGTTCCTTCTCCAAAATAGTACATTCCGGCCAGATTGTACTGAGCCTGAGCATAACCCGCATCGGAAGCCCTTTTAAAGCATTCGAAAGCCAGACCATAATCTTTCTCCCCCGCATCACCAAAATAGTGCAGCACCCCAAGATTGTATGTGCCAAGAAAAAACCCGGCTTTGTCTGCTTTACCATACCATTTCATTGCTTCAGAGGGATTTGCATCTGTTCCTTTCCCCTGATGGTATGCATTTCCAAGATTGTTCATTGCCTCGGCTACACCTAGCTCCGCAGCCAGTTCGTATTGTAGTACTGCTAATCTCATGTTCTGACTAATGCCTTTCCCCGATTCATACATCACGCCAAGATTAAACACTGCCTTGGGATAGCCGGCATTTGCCGCCTTCTGATACCATTTAAAAGCTTCATCGGAATTTTGGTCTTTGGTTATTCCGTTCTCGAAATAGACACCGACCCTGAACATTGCACCCGGAACACCCATTTCAGCTGCTTTAAAAAACCAATCGAAGGCTTTTTCCTTTTCGGACCAATAGCTCAGACTTTTCTCATGAATAATTCCCAGCATATAAGCGGCCCTGGCATGCCCGGCTTCGGCAGCACGGTTGAAATAATCAGCAGCTGATTGATTGTCCTTGGTTGTCATCTCACCTGCCAAAAGAATGCTGGCATATTTAAATTGTGCTTCAATTATTCCTTTATCTGCAGACCGCTTGTAATAATCAACCGATGTTTTATGGTTTGATTCTACTTCATCGCCCATTTCATATTTCTGAGCAAGCCGAAACATGGCCTCAGGATTTCCATTCTCTGCCGCTTTCTTTAGCCAGTCAATCCCCTCCTGGTCCGATTTTTTCAAATAATATCCGGCAATAGCATCCTGGGCATCGGAACTTCCTTTATCGGCTGCACGATGATACCAGTCGTAAGCTTCAGGATCGTCATTTTCATCCAATAATTTTCCCATCAAAAAGATCGCTTCAACGTAATCGGAATGAGCAGCCTGTTCAAGATATTCCTTGGCTTTATTGAAATCTTTGGCAGTCCCCTGCCCTCTCAGGTACATCTTCCCGAGAATAAGTGCCACCTCAGCTGACACGTTTCCTTCTATTTTTGAGAACCATTCAAAGGCCTCTTCCGCGTTTTTTTCGGTTCCGTTACCCTCGAACAAAAAACTTCCGACCTTTTCATAAGCCTGAATAAAGCCGCCGTTTGCTGATTTTAAATACCAATCGAAAGCTTTTGTCAACTTCACAGGAACTGTAAGTCCTTTTTCAAATATTTCTCCTACCTTATACATAGCAGGTGCGTACCCCCCTTTTGCCGATTCGTACCAATTATCAACAGCTTCGTTTAGATCTTTATATCCGCCATCACCTGTCTGCAATAACCTGCCGATGTTGTATTTAGCCACCATATCACCTCGCTGGGCACCACGTTCGTACCACTCAAATGCTTTATTCATATCTACAGCGAGGCCGTTTCCGTTTTCGCGCATCTCACCGATGTAGCTGCACGCGGCTGCCCCTCCATCCCGGGCCGATTCGAGAAACCATTTCACCGACTCTTCAGCTGAAAGTATCCGGTCATTTCCAGTAAAATAAAGCCTGCCGATCGCCAAGGCGGCTTCAGAAAAGCCCTTGTCCATCAGTGTTTCAAAAATGCTGATTACCTCATCAATGTTGTTATTGCTTC
>CAYHDA010000136.1:5980-10945 GCA_964355145.1 uncultured Mariniphaga sp. | reverse complement strand
AATTTGTTCCCCTCAACTTTTTCATGTGATCCCTAAAAAAGACCAGCCTCAACATTTAATCATAATGTTGAGGCTGGTTTGTTTTTGATCGCCGGTTAAATGAAACCCAGATGCTTTAGTTCATGCACTGTCAGCGGAGCTCCTACTTCAATAACCATCACTTTTCGGATTCCTGCATGATGTGTCCGATTATGGTTTCTGATTTTTGATTCAATCCCGAATGTGACAACTATGCCCATAACGAATAATGCTAACCCCAGTAAAAATCTTTTTGCTTTCATAAAATCTATTTTTAAATTGTTTGTTTTTAAATTATATTCAAAAATAGCATGAGGGTATTAGTGATGAAAATGCAATAGACGAATCGGGTAATTTTATAGACAGATCAATGAATTTTATCGTAGTATAAAGTTGATCATTGTAAATTGATCATTATTATAACCGCAGCGTCAGCAATACTTCCTAAAGCCTTAAACTTTAGCAGGTTCAATACCTATCCTTTCGCACCATCCCAAAAATACTTTGTAGGTGTCATCAAGTCCTTTTATCTGCTTTTTTGTCAATGGCCTTTTTGATTTTCTGGTGATTAATTCTATCGGCAATCCTCTTTTCTGTAAAAAATATTTTGAACTTAACGGATAATTTTGTCCGATAACAATTTCTGTTTTTGTTAACTGCTCCTGAATATACTTTACCTCATCCACCTTATCGGGATTGGTGGCGTTGTTGCACATCCACACTAAAATCTCAGGATAAAAATTTCCCGAGATAGCCGACATCCCTTTGGCACCCGCCTGAAGTGATCTCATTGTGTTTGCTGTGCAGGCATCGTAAAATTCCAATTTACTGTTTTTTGCGAGATCAATTTTAGCTTTTACCCTGTCGAAAGAGATAGTGGTATCTTTATGGTAGATAAGCCGGTTTGTTCCCAGTAAATACTCAAACACATAAGGGGTGATAATTCTTTTGTATGGCAGGGGGCATTCGTAGGTCCCCATCGGTATGTTGTCAGTAAGCTTAAAAAACTTTTCAAAATTATTGATCAGTACCTCATCACTCTCTCTTCGTTTGGCGAAATGGCCTGTTATCATTATGACGGCATCGACTCCTGTTTGATAAATTTTCCTTGCAAACTCTGCTTTCTGCTCAAGCGAATCGCCGAAGGAGCCGGTGCTCACCACCGACATCGCGCCATTAACACGTTTAACAACATGCCTGGTCACAGCTAACCGCTCCTCATCGGTCAGGAAATACATTTCGCTGCTTTGGCAATTAGCGAAATATCCTTTTACCCCGGCGGCCTGATAAAAATCAGTCAGGCTTGAAAGAGCGTCAAAATCAATCATCCCGTTTTGTTTATACGGGGTAATCATTACAGGAACAAATTTTTTGTCACTAAGAAAAGGGAGAGCGGCATTTGTGCTTTTCAATAAGCCGGGGTGACTTTCATTCCCTGCGAATACTTTTTCACCGAAGCCTGCTGCAAGAGCAATGCCTACAGTACCTGCTGTAATTTTTTCTAAAAAAAGCCGTCGCGATGGTTTAGTTTCTTGATTCATCAGTGGATAATTTGTTATTTAATTGCGTGATTGCCTGTCCCAATTTATCGGGAGAACACCTGTGTCATTTTGTCCCGTGTATGCGAAGCGCCGAATCATGGGTGTTTCATAAGTTTTACATTTTACACCTAAGTATTTGCCGATTCAAAAAAAAATAATTTAATATATAGATTTGTAAGGTTCTGCTGAAATTGAGGTATTGCCAGACGTAAAACTAGCTATTATTTATTAGATTTGAGGTATTAATAAAATGACCAGACAGCATTTAGCTCACTTTTCACTTAGCCAACATAAAATGACCAAATGTGTTTCAAATTTTGGGTCAATAGTTATCTTGCTATTTATCATTACGAACACTTTTATCCCAGATTGCTTTGGTCAGAATAATGAACCAACAGTAAAAAAACGGGTTTATACTACATCCCGGCTTGTGACCGGCAGACCTGTGATTGACGGAAAACTCGATGATAAATTATGGAAGGCTGGTACATGGGCCGGCAATTACACGCAATGGATTCCAAAAGAGGGTGGCAAACCCAGCCATCCGACTGAATTAAATATTCAATACGACGACAAGTATATTTTTGTCGCCTTTCGCGCTTATGATGACCGGGATAAGATCCTGAAAATGGCAGGACCCCGCGATGAATTTGTCGGAGATGTAGTTGGAATCGCGTTTGACAGTTATCACGATTACCGCACGGGATTTGAGTTCTCCGTTAGTGCATGGGGGCAGAAGTGTGATCTGATTAAATATAATCCGGCAAGAAATGATCTTAACTGGAATCCTGTCTGGAAAGTAAAAGTTGGGATGGAAGACTCCGCCTGGGTTGCAGAGATGCAGATTCCCCTCAGCCAATTGCGTTTCAGCGGAAAGGATGAACAAGTTTGGGGAATGCATACCTCAAGAAATATCTATCGGCTTCAGGAATACAGCAACTGGGAGATTCAAACGAAGACCGGACCCGGAGAGATTTACAATTACGGTATATTGAAGGGTATCAAAGGGATAAAGAAATCACAACGACTTGAAATCATGCCTTTTACGCTTGGAAGTTTAGAGACGAGGAAAAATGATCCTGCAAATCCCTTTAGCAATAACGGGAGAAATTGGGGAGGTACTATCGGATTAGATGCAAAAATTGGTCTTTCAAGTAATTTTACTGTTGATCTGACAATTAACCCGGATTTTGGTCAGGTAGAATCTGATCCGTCAGTTTTAAACCTCTCAGCTTATGAGACTTTCTATGTTGAGAAACGCCCTTTTTTCACAGAAGGATCATTTATATTTGATTATAATATTAATAATCAGAGTCTTTTTTATTCACGTCGTATTGGACACTCTCCGTCTCTGAAAATAAATCCCAATGATAATCTATTCGTAAAATCACCTATTAATACAACTATTCTAAGTGCAATCAAGTTGAGCGGTACAACATCAAAAGGATTAACTGTTGGTATCATACAGAGTTTCACGGCGAATGAATATGCAAAACTTATTGATTCTGACGGAAACGCGGGTTCCCGTAAAGTTGAACCGCTTACCAACTGGATGGTCGCACGAGTCCAGAAAGGATACAACGCAGGGACAACTACTCTCGGCGGGTTTTTTACATCCACAAATCGTTTCATCAAAGATACCCATCTTGATTTCCTTTCATCTAATGCCTTCACCGGGGGTCTCGATCTTATGCATTATATGAAAGACAAAGAATATTATATCGATGCCAAATTAATGGGAAGTTATATTGATGGCAGTCAGATCGCTATGAGGGCTTTGCAGGAATCTTCCTCCCGCTATTACCAAAGGCCGGGAGCCGATTATCTGCGTTACGACACCACCCGCACCAGTTTAAGTGGTACCGGAGGAAAGATTGCTATTGGAAGAGGCTCAAAAGGTTTATGGCGGTATTCAACGGGAGGGAGTTGGTTTTCACCCGGAATAGATCTAAACGACCTCGGTTATTTGAATTCTTCGGACAGGATTGATCAGGAAAATGCACTGTCCTATCTTATTATTAAGCCACGATCAATATTTCGCACACTTAGTATCGGTCTTACCCAGTTCAACACGTGGAACTTTAATGGAACCTACATTGGATCAGGCGACATCTTATCGTTAACTACAACATTTAAAAACAAATGGAATCTGTTAGCAAGTCTTAAGCATAATTTTGAGTCGCTGGATATGAGAATTTTACGTGGGGGCTATGATATGATCGTACCCTACTCGCTCGTTTCATCTGCTTTGCTGGGAACTAATCCCTCAAAAAAAATCATCGTCAAATTAACTCTCGGGTCAAACAAATCGGGTGAGAATTCTGCCTCAGGATTTTTGATAGAACCAAACATAACACTCCGGCCTGTTTCAAACCTGAAAATTGGGGTTACTGCCAGTTACACAGAGAATCATAATGCGCTTCAATATGTCACTGCTAAGAATTATCAGTCCGAAAAGAGATATATTCTTGGCACAATTGATCAGAAAACACTCGGACTAACACTCAGGATGGATTTATACATTACTCCCGAGTTTTCAATTCAATACTATGGAAGTCCTTTTATTTCGCGTGGCACCTATTCAGAATTTAAACATGTTACAAACCCTAAAGCAAAACAATTGAATGACCGTTTTGAGATTTTTTCTGAAGTCAAACTAACGGGAAATACCTATGAACTAGGTGATAATGTGTCTTCTGAAAAAATTTCTATCGGGAATCCTGACTTTAATTTTCACCAGTTGCGCTCAAACTTAGTGGCAAAATGGGAATACCGTCCGGGTTCATACATCTACCTGGTCTGGTCAGGCGAGAAAACCGGGAGAACCTCCTCCTCCAAAGCTTCGGTCGGAGATTCCTACAAGGAATTAAACAGTGTCTACCCAACGAATATTTTTCTTGTCAAACTGAGTTACTGGTTCTCGTTGTAATCCGGCAGACGGATGGTTACAAAAAATTAATTTTCATGTGCTCAAAAATTTAAAAATAAAATACGACATCTAATTATTCGTATTAATTAGCTGCTCTGGGCCAGGAATAATTCCACCAAAGGTGGCTAAATCTTAATGACCCCCAATTTTTATTGGGGGTTTCGCGCGACTACCGAGCTGCAACCCGAAACGGGTTGAATTAAATATTATTCAACGAAACATTACCTAAAAATTATTGCACAATATTTTGTAACTTTCAGGTTATCAAAAACAAAAAATGCCGACTTTACAGAATCAATGGAGTTGAAGACCATGTTCATATTATCTGCGATCTTCACCCATCAATTGCGTTGGCAGACTTGGTTAAAGATATCAAAGTCTCAAGCTCAATTTGGATAAAAGAAAGGGGCATCTATCCGTTGTATGTCATTAATCAGCAGGAACATCACAAAAGGGAAACTCTTCGGGAAGAGTTTA
>CAYHDA010000136.1:0-5880 GCA_964355145.1 uncultured Mariniphaga sp. | reverse complement strand
TATGTCATTAATCAGCAGGAACATCACAAAAGGGAAACTCTTCGGGAAGAGTTTATCAGGTTACTAAAGGAGAATGGTGTTGACTTTGTTGAAAAATATTTGGTGTAAATAATAATTCAACCCGTACCGGGTTGTTTTCATTTACATTTCTATTACCCCCCCCCCCCAGTTTCTCTGGGGGTCACTAACATTCAACTCCTTCGGAGTTTTGTAACCGCTGGAAAGAAGGACAAAAGGTTACGGGTTAAGAAGTTACAGGTAACTGGTAACCTTTTTCACTTGTAACTCTTTTTTGCGGGTTACGGGTTACGAAGTTACAGGTAACTGGTAACCTTTTTCACTTGTAACTAAAAATCGAATCGCCTGACCCGTTAAAAAAAAATTCGCAACGACAATTGAGGTGGGCTTAATGCAAGAAAACCCAGCAATCAGACTAGATTCTCAATGATTATTAGTAAATTTGTAGTATGACAAAAAAGGCACAACATATTGATATCGAAATTGATAAATTGACAAATAGTATCGAGAATGCATTTTCGGGAGATAGTTTTAATACAGAGTTGTTACCTATTTCAAAAGAGGATTTAAGAATAATAAATAAAGGAAATGGATGGCAATTTGATTGGAAATATGAGTTTGAGCAACCAGATAGACAAGTTTACAAATTAACAATAATAGGTAACCCAAACGTTAATCAAGGACTGATTAGTTTTTCAGACCAGAACGACCATCTCTTTATGCATCTGATTGAGAGCGCACCGTTTAATAAGGGTAAAAATAAAATTTATGTTGGAGTAGCAGGAAACTTGGTGGCGTTTTTGTGCAAAGAGTCATGGGATAGAAAATATGAAGGATTCGTTTCATTTATTTCAAAAACCAGATTGGTTGAGCATTACGAAAAGACTTTAGGAGCTGTTCATGTTGGTAATCACAAAATGGTGATTTTTCCTAACGAAGCATTACGATTGATTAAGAAATATTTTAAAATTTGAGATATGGGATTAGTTAGAGAACCTGAAGGGGTGGATTTTGTAGTTGACCCACGACCATTAAAGGATTGTGAGAAAAAGCAAATAAGGGATATAATAGCTCACTACAAAAAGACTGGAGAGATTATAAAAATTACTGCTCCGAAAAAGATTAAAAAAGGACAGACCGTGTAAATAATGCACATACGCCCAGCAAGCGGTATTGTCAATAATTTTTAGTTTGTGAAATCCGGCGTCGTTAATTCGGGTTCGGAGTTTTGTAACCTCCGGAAAGAAGGACAAAAGGCAATTGAAAATCACCTGACACAAAAAAGAAAAGGCGATTAAAAATCGCCTTGCCCAATAAACAAATGGGATTGAAAATTGCCTGACCCAAACGAAAATTATACTTTTTTTACCCCAATGGCATTCATCCCTTTTAAACCCCGTTCGAGCTCAAAACTAACCATGTCGCCCTCTTTCACATCTTCAAGTAAACCGTTGACGTGCACAAAAAATTTCTCCTGAGTGTCGTTTTCTTTGATAAATCCGTAACCTTTCGAATCATTGAAAAATTCAATCCGACCCGTTCTGACAGTGATCTCATCTTCCTCTTCTCTGCGGGGAACACTGATCTCAATAGTACTGGCATTGACTTTTCTTTTCTTTGACGGATCCGGCGGCGTATCTGTGAGGTTTCCGTTCTCATCAACATAAGCCAACATATTCTCAAGGTCTCCACCTTGCGAGTTGCCTTTGCGTTCTTCTTTCTTCTGGGTCTTCTCCAGCCGCTTTTTTAAACGTTTCTTCTCTTTTTCTTTCTTGTTAAAGGTATCTTGCGATTTAGTCATTCAATAAATAATTTTAAGGTAGTAATACAATTACTATAGCGCAAAGGTACAAAAAAAATCTTAATGACTTCATCTGTCTCTATTTTAGCCATTTTATCGTATAATCGATTTTCCCATCTCAGCAGCATATTTCGTTGCTGTGGTACGATTGGCAAATCCAGGAATGCGTAACTTGAAACGGCCATTCTCATAAAGGATAATAACTTGCCTTTTAGTGAATTGAGCCCATTCTTGCTGAGCGGCTACTGCTTCATTTTCTTTCTGGTATTCGCCAATCTGAATCGATGCATTAGGCTTAATTACAGGAACATACAAATCAGGGAAATCCGATTTCGGTAACCGCACAGCTGCCAGCCGTGCCAGCCCGCGATTGGCAAAACCTGTTATCATCACTTTATAATAATTGTCCTCCAAAATCACAATAGAAGGAACAGCCATTCGGCTCCACAGTTTTTTCCGTATTTCATAGGCATTTGCCCTGTTCTTATATGCCCCAACCTGAATCACATCACCTTCATATTCAATCACAGAATTCTTGTAATTCTTCAAAACAGCCGATATATGCTTCACATTTTCCGGGGTAACCGCACCGCCCGCCACCGGCTCAGACTTTACCTCCGAAGTTCTGGCAGCCAGATCGGCAGAAACCACCTTTACCGAATCCTCCGGGGCTATTTCAATGGCCGGACTCAATATAAAGTCCAGACCACTTACGATATCCCCGTCCACCGTTTGCTCAATCTTGATCGGAATCACTTCCGGCGACGAGACCATCTTTAGATTTCGAAGTT
Source organism: uncultured Mariniphaga sp. (assembly GCA_964355145.1). Classification (GTDB taxonomy): domain Bacteria; phylum Bacteroidota; class Bacteroidia; order Bacteroidales; family Prolixibacteraceae; genus JAAFHB01. The sequence goes on along the minus strand of CAYHDA010000136.1, from coordinate 3,270 downwards.
GCTCAGCATCGACACGTGCATAATAATCGCCCGGCTCGAGACCGATGTAATAAATATACCCGTCGCTTTCCGAAAGCGTTTGCGCTACCAGCCTGCTGGCACTGAAAGCATCTGCTTCCGAAAGTGTTTTGGCAATAAGCTTATCATTATCCCGCCTGTAAAACTTAATCAGAATCCTTCTCAGCCCTTTCAGAATGTTATCCTTGTTCAGATAAGCCATCCCGCTCACTTCTCCTACCGGGACAACAGGAATATTGATCCGTTTAAACTGGTTGGGATCTATCATCACCTGGTACACTTTTTTCTTAAAACGCCAGGCAATATTCTCCAGATCATTATCCTGAAATTCGACCAGGTAATTGGTAAAGGCATTCAGATCCGGAATTCGTACGATAGAATCTTTGTCGTTAAACAGCACTTTTCCACCCATGATACTTACATTGGTGATCTTCACCATGTGCTCTCCACGATCGAATTTCCCATTGTTATTCAAATCAAGAAATGGATAAAGCAGAAGTCCACCCTTGCTCACCGAAGAGTTGTTGCTGCTGTGAACATATCCGTTTCCACCGCCAAAGGCGAGTGATCCCTGGATGCTTTCTGAGGTAATGGTATTGCCGCCACTGCGCGAGACCGAAAGATTGGTGCGGGCAAAAGGAAGATCGTATTTGAAGTTGACATTGATAAAATTGTCACTGTACAGCACATTCCGCTCATACGATACCGAGAAGTTTCCTCTGGGAATGTATTTTTCGACAGTCATTTTGCAGTTGATCAGCTTCCCGTCGCCGATGTTGTATTGCGCCGACGGACGGATCGTGTAACCCGTTTTTGTGCGGTACGAGAGGGCCAGATCAGTAGTGGCATATGGCGAGCGATTGCCCAGCCAGTTAACCATGGTGGCCGAATTGGCGCTAAACTGCTGATAATATGCCGATAACATTATATTCCCCTGATTGTAATTAAAGGATTTATACACCAGCTGGGTGTAGTCCAACCGGGCAAAACCGGCAAGTTTCTTCACCCTGAGCGGGATCGAAAGCTTTATCTTCCGCTCTTCAGGAGCATTGAAAAGCGTGGCATGCTGTCCTTCGGCATATTTGGAATAGTCGATCTCCAGCAAGGCATCGCGGCGGAAATAAAAATTCAGCAATCCTCTGGCTCTGACACCATAGGCATATTCGCCGTTAATCGTCATTTTACTGAAGGGCTGCAAGGTTATTTTGGCATACGGAATATACGGACTATTGGCGATCGACGACAAATATTCCAGCCCGCCACCCACGGTCAGGATGCGGTTCACCCCGTAATTAAATTCAGCTTTCCCAAAACGGCTCGAAAGGGTATCTTCCAGCACGCCACCCGACACTCCATATTCAAATTCGCCGGTTGGCATAATGGTATAAGGAACATTCATGGTCCGTTCGTCGGTACGTTCTTCACCCAGCGGACCGTAAAACTTCAATTTAAGGGTCGTATAACCATACACGATCGGCACTTTAAAGGAGTACAACCCCGAGGCATCGGATTTTGTGTAATCCACCATCACATTGTTGATGTACAGCTCGACACTCCAGTTGGGTTCGGTATATTAATAGATGGTATGATATCCCGATGCCGTGCGGATGGTAGTTGGGGTATTTCGCACTGTGGCACCTACTACAGGGGCATTGATGAACGAAATCGTCTGGTTGGAGATCTTGCCGACCTGTGCCTGTTTGATGAATGATTTATCGTTGTCGATCCAGCGCCACAGGTAGTTCAGCTGGCGGTTATCGAATGCGTACTGACTGTAATAATTAACCGATGCATTAGCCTCACCACCAAGCAATTCTGTTCCAACGCCAAGACTAAGCCGATGATCCGTCGGGCCGTTCCAGGTCTGGTACGATGCTGCTGCCCAGTCGACTGAACCGAATTTAGCAAAATGGTAATCACGTTTTATAATCGTATCGGCTACCACTTCTCCTTTGATCTTCGATATGTTGGTGCGCAGTTTATCGATACGCAATTGCTTGAAGATAGGAAGTTCGAAATCGGATTTTAGAATGATGGTCAGGGCGCGATAATTGAAGGTTAAGGTGATACCAAAAGCTTCGGCAAACAGCGAGGATTCCATATAAAGGGCATCCATTTCTTTGACAAGGCCGTTTTTGCAGTTGATTGTCTTATTGCCGATAATGATTTGTTTGGTTTCGAAGTTGATGGAGTAGTTACGGCTTTCAGTTTCGATAAATCCTGTGATGGTATTTCCGTTTATCGCGGGTATGCAGGGGATGCTCAAGGTATTGAAGAGGTCTTCGACATTTACGTACAGCAGTTTATTCGTTCCATAGATGGCGTCGATGTAGAACATTTTATATCCTTCCACCATTACACGCACCGGAATATCGTCGTAAGCTACCAGGGGTGCACGCTCCTCGTCGGAGATCGTCGCCTGTGCCATTCCTTCCAGAGCTGGTATGGAGATCAGAAGCAGCAACAGAAACAGGAATTTCTGCAATATGCCGATCATTCTATTGGAAGTGAGTTTTTTCATGATCTATTCCTGAATAAAAGTAATGGCGAAACTGCCTGAGTAAGAACCGGTATCAGCTCCTCCCGGCACTTGGAGGGCTCCGCCTACCCGCAATGGGGTGACAAAGTTGCAATCGCTATTAGTAAAGAACGTAACCCCATTCCCTCCTCTTTCTGTAGGCCCAAGGGTAAGCGTAAGGTATCCTCCACTTCCATTGGATAAAGTTGTTGTAGATGCAAATGAAATATTTACGGTTCGCCCTTCACACAACTTAATTTCAAAGATGGCGGGATGTGCATTCGGAGTGCCTATAAGTGCAATTCCACCCGTTGAAGTCCTGGTGCCATCATAATCGACGGTTACAGTTCCACCCGCCCCTGTGACACAAAATCGTCCAAAATCAAGAGCCTGTGTCGGAGTGACGGTGATTGTTCGTTGTGGCAGCACCGGTTGAGCGAATGAAAAGCCAACGCAACAGCACAGGATGATTGAGGTTATCAATCCTGATCTTAAATGTTTAAATAGTTCTGTCGCGTTCATTTTCTTTGTTTTTTAATAAATTATTTCCTAATTGTTAATTGACCATTGACCATTTTATAATTGATCATTCTTAATTGACCATTTCCTAATTGATCATTCCTAATTTCTTCCTCCAGGTACACAGGGTTACGCAGTGTTATAAAAGAGTTACAGGGGTTACTTCATAATTCCATTTTCTTAATTGACCATTGACCATTTTATAATTGATCATT
>CAYHDA010000135.1:0-11006 GCA_964355145.1 uncultured Mariniphaga sp. | reverse complement strand
ATAACCCATTTTTACTTTTCCTCCCGGGCACTGGCTGACATTCATGAATATGACACCTAGTCTGGTAGATTGTTTGATTGTTTCAAATATCCAGGGGAAAGTAGGCATATTTCCTGATCCGTAAGATTCAAGAATAACCCCTTTAAGGCCAGGAAGCATAAGTATTGCCTCGAAATACTTACGGTTTATCCCAGGAAAGATCTTCAGTACAATTACATTGTCATCTAGAGAAGTATTAATTTCCAGACTGCCTTTATTATCAGGATACCATATTTTTTCGTAATTATATTTAATGTCGACACCCGCCGTTGCAAGCTGAGGGTAGTGATGTGAGGTAAAGGCGCTGAATTGCTGCGAATCTTCCTTTGTTGTTCTGTTTCCCCTGAATAGCTGAGAGCTAAAATAAATGCATACCTCAGGAACGACAGATTCGCCGTCTTTCGAGGCCGCGGCAATTTGTACCGCAGTAATGAGGTTCTCCTTCCCATCCGTTCGAAGAACTCCGATAGGTAGCTGTGAACCGGTCATAATAACCGATTTATCCAGATTTCCGAGCATATAGCTAAGCGCAGAAGCAGTATAGGCCATTGTATCAGTTCCATGCAGAATAACGAACCCATCGTACTGCAAATAATAAGTCTTAATAGTTTTAGCTAATTCGATCCAAATCGCAGGAGTCATATTCGCCGAATCAATTGGCGGATTAAATGTTACCGATTCAATATTAATTCCAAGTTTGTAAAGTTCCGGAATTTCTTCCTGAATATGTTCAAATCTCATTGGGGAGAGAGTCTTGGTTTTCGGATCTTCGCGCATTCCGATCGTCCCCCCTGTATAAATGATCAGAATTGATTTTTTGTCGGATGTCACTTGACTTAAGAATTTATTTAATGGTAAGGTTCTGGTACAAATGTATAAATCCCTGTTAAATAAAATCGTTTAAAACTGAAATAATTGCTGTGCATTTTGGGTAGTTATCCGCCCTACCTCTTCTGTGCTGGTGTGATGCAGCGAAGCAATTTTCGCGGCTATAGCTGTGATATAGGCACATTCATTGCGCCTCCCTCTGTGTGGAACAGGTGCCAGCCAGGGTGAATCGGTCTCCAATAAGATATGTTTAAGTTCAATTTGCTGAACAGCGGCTTCAAGACCTGAATTTTTAAAGGTGACAATACCTCCGATGCCTATCATAAAACCAAGATCAATTACTTGTTTCGCCTGGTCGGCAGTTCCGGTGAAACTGTGGAATACACCGGTAAGAGTTTCTTTTTTTTCCTGCTGAAGTACCTCTATCACCTCCTGAAAAGAATCTCTTACATGTATTACGACAGGAATCCTTCTTTTTTTTGCCCACCCTATCTGGATTTTGAACGCTTCAATTTGCTCATTAATAAAGGTTTTGTCCCAATAAAGGTCAATCCCAATTTCGCCGATACCGGCAAAATTCCGCTTGTTCAACCAATATTCCATGATTTCAAGCTCTTTTCGGAAATCCTCTTTTACAGAAGTCGGGTGTAAACCTAATAAAGGGATGAATAAATTCGGTGCTGAATCGGCCAGATCAACCATCGGTTTGATAGTGGAGCTGTCAATATTGGGGAGTATGATTTTGTTAACGCCCGCTTTCAAAGCTCTGGAAACGACTTCATTTCTGTCGGAACTAAACTCTTCGGAATAAATATGAGAATGGGTATCAACAAACATAGGGGAATATTTCCCGCAAAGATATATTGGAAGTGGCTGATATTCGTTAATATAATGTTATATCTGCGTTATATTAATCAAGCTTTAATACTGCAAGGAAGGCCTTTTGAGGAACTTCAACATTGCCGATTTGCTTCATTTTTTTCTTCCCTTTCTTTTGCTTATCAAGCAATTTACGCTTTCGGCTGATATCTCCACCATAACATTTGGCAGTAACATCCTTGCGGACCGCCTTGATTGTTTCACGGGCAATGATTTTGGCTCCGATAGCTGCCTGGATAGCCACATCATACTGCTGACGAGGAATAAGTTCTTTAAGTTTTTCGCACATCCGACGACCGAAATTGTATGCATTGTCGGCATGGATCAGCGTCGAAAGTGCATCAACCGGCTCGCTGTTTAGCAGAATGTCGAGTTTGGCCAGCTTGGCAGGCCGGTATCCCGTGATATGATAATCGAAAGAGGCATATCCTTTAGAAATACTCTTTAATTTGTCGTAAAAATCGAAGACGATCTCACCAAGGGGCAAATCAAAAGACAATTCGGCCCTTTCTGCCGTAAGGTACTCCTGCTTGGTAAGCATCCCGCGTTTATCAAGACAAAGGGTCATTATCGCACCGATATATTCCGAACGCGTAATTATCTGCGCCTTGATATAAGGTTCTTCGATCAGCTCGATCAATGAACCGTCAGGCATACCGGCCGGATTATAAACTTCGTAGGACTCTCCAGCCCTTGTGTGTATCATGTAAGACACATTCGGTACTGTCGTAATCACATTCATGTCGAATTCCCTGTCGAGGCGCTCCTGAATTATTTCCATGTGAAGCAAACCAAGAAATCCGCAGCGGAAGCCAAATCCAAGAGCTGCGGATGATTCGAGGGTGTAGGTGAGCGAGGCATCATTCAACTGAAGCTTCTCCATCGCGGCCCTGAGATCTTCATAATCTTCACTGTCGATTGGATATACGCCGGCAAAAACCATCGGTTTTACCTCTTCAAAACCGGAAATTACATTTGAACAAGGCTGCTTAACATTAGTTACCGTATCTCCAACCCTGATCTCACGCGCTGTTTTGATATTTGAAATAATGTAGCCAACGTCTCCTGCACCAAGTGATTCACGCGGATCGAGTGCCATCTTCAGAACACCGACCTCATCGACATTGTATTGTTTCTCAGTTGCCACGAACTTCACAACATCTCCTTTACGAACTGTGCCGTTAACAATTTTCACATATGCGACAACTCCCCGGAATTGGTTGTAAACAGAATCAAAGATCAATCCCTGAAGTGGTGCTTCAGGATCTCCTGCCGGAGACGGAATATCCGAAATAATACGTCTCAGGATCTCATCGATTCCTTCGCCGGTTTTTCCGGATGCTCTGATAATTGTACTTCTTTTACAACCTATTAATTCAATTATTTGATCTTCAACTACTTCCGGATTGGCGTTCGGCAAATCCATTTTATTGAGAATAGGGATTATTTCGAGATCGTGTTCTATAGCAAGGTATAAATTTGAAATTGTTTGAGCCTGAATACCTTGTGTCGCATCAATAATCAGCAATGCTCCCTCACAGGCGGCAATTGAACGCGAAACTTCGTAGGAAAAATCGACATGCCCGGGAGTATCAATCAGATTAAGCCGGTATTTTTCTCCGTCCTGAGTATGCTCCATTTGAATGGCATGACTCTTGATCGTTATTCCCCTCTCTTTCTCAAGTTCCATATCATCAAGCACCTGCGCCTGCATATCGCGGCCACTGACTGTCTCTGTAATTTCCAAAAGACGGTCGGCAAGCGTACTTTTTCCATGGTCGATGTGGGCAATGATGCAAAAATTCCTGATATTCTTCATGGGCAATATAACCTTATTTTAAAATCTTGTACAAAGATATTCAAAATTCGGCAATTTGATCCGTCCGGTAATGAGCAACTAACCGCCGATTTAGAAATCTGCTGTTTTGATAATTGGAATTAGTAAGTTTCTTCTTTGATGCAACATGCTATTCAATCAATATTTTAGTTCGCATTTTGCTCTTTTTTGCTAATTTTGCAAACGTTTTAACCTTTTGTCGTTATGGGTTACCCCGTTGATTCAGAATGTCTCCTTACGATTATTGTTCCTGTATATAACGAATCGGAAAATCTTCCCCGGCTGGTGAAGACGCTTTCCGATTACCTCTCTAATTCTGTTTATTGTGCGAAAGTATTGTTTGTTAATGATGGATCAACCGACAACAGTCCGGTCCTTCTCGAGCAGTATTGTGCTGCAAATCCGGCGTTGAACTATATTCATCTCAAAAAGAACAGTGGGCTAAGTACTGCCCTGAAATCCGGAATCGATCAGGTTATGACCCGATTTACAGGTTATCTCGATGCTGATCTGCAGACTTCTCCTTTTGATTTTGACAAGCTGATGGAGTATGGTGATGAATTTGAGCTTGTTACCGGCATCCGTATCGGGCGAAAGGATGGATTGATCAAACGGGTATCATCAAGAGTTGCAAATGTTGTTCGTCGCGCTGTAACACACGATGGGATCTCTGATACAGGATGTCCGCTAAAAATATTTCACACTGATATTGCCCGCCGAATTCCTTTTTTTGATGGGATGCACCGGTTTCTTCCCGCTCTGGTTCAGCTTGCTGGCGGACAAGTCAAGGAAGTGCCGGTTGTTCACTATGAGCGACTTGCAGGAAAATCAAACTACCATCTGAGAAACCGGTTATTCGGACCTGCAGCTGACCTTATCGCTTTTGCCTGGATGCGAAAACGGTTTATTCGCTACGAAATAACCGGCAGAGGATGAGTGGCACATCGTTCTGGGTTTTTGCTGTCGGGTTTACTGCCCAGTTGCTCTTTGCTGCCCGAATGATCGTTCAATGGATACATTCCGAAAAGGCCGGTAAGCCGATTTCTCCTGTAATATTCTGGCAGCTAAGCATTCTGGGTTCGCTTATTTTTCTTTTATATGGAATCCTGCGTCACGATTTTGCAATCGTACTGGGTCAGGTATTGGTCTATTTTATATATATACGGAATCTTCACCTTCAAGAACAATGGCATCCTATCCCTTTGATATTTAGGGTTTTTGTGATCATCGCTCCTGTTTTAACATTGGGTTATCTTCTCTCCGGAGCTCATGGAAATTTTTATTCTCTGTTAACGAATAAAGAAATTTCTGTTCCATTACAGATTTGGGGAAGCGTGGGTCAGGTGATTTTTACACTCCGGTTCTATATTCAATGGATAGACTCTGAATCTAAAAACGAATCGGTATTTAGCCGGCGGTTCTGGTTTGTCAGTCTGGCCGGATCGCTGATGATTATCTCCTATGCCGTTTTTCGGTATGATCCTGTTTTGCTTCTGGCACAGTTGTCGGGATTAATAGTTTATCTTCGAAATCTTATTTTGGGAAGATCAAATAAGTAAGAACTTTTATATATCGGGTTTTTATTAAATAATATTTCTTAATGGCCTTTGCGGATGAATAATCGTAATTTAAAGCTTTTCCTTCTTCTTGTTATTACATTCATTGCTTTTGTTGTGAATAACGGAGTTCTTGAGGCAAATATCATGGAGGCGCGAAATCTGACATCAGCCCGTGAAATTCTTCAAAAAAATAACTGGCTCGAACCGACAATGAATGGCGAATTGCGCCTCGAAAAGCCTCCGCTACCCACCTGGATTGCGGCTATTACAATGTATTTTGCAGGTCAGGATAATCTTTCACTTCTCCGGCTCCCTTCAGCATTAGCTGGTTTATTATTGGTTTTTTTCCTCTTTAAGCTCACAACAACGTTAACCGAAGACTATTTATTGCCCTTTTTGGTTGCAGGAACTGCAGCAACCTCATTTTATATCTTTTTTATGGCCCGCGATATTAGCTGGGATATTTTTTGTCATAGTTTTATGATCGGGGCAATATGGTTGATTCATAAAGGATTAAAGAGTGATAAAGCTGGATACGGCGAGTTATTTGGAGCGGGAGTTTTAATGGGACTTTCGTTTATGAGCAAAGGTCCGATTTCATTCTACTCATTGCTATTGCCCTATCTCATTGCACGGTCGTTTTCATACGGATGGAAGGAGGCGGCGAATAGGAAAATGGCACTTGTCATCATGATCCTGACGGCCCTGATCATTGGCGTATGGTGGCCATTGATGATCTGGATCTCGCATCCCGAATATTCGGTACTGATCGCCGATCAGGAGTCCGCCGCCTGGCTATCCCGCAGCGTACGCCCTTTTTATCACTATTGGAGTTTCCCTGTTCAGTCGGGAGTTTGGGCAATCATGGCCTCTGTTGCTCTTTACATTCCATATGCCCGTCCGCGGATCCGGCAGTTTGGAAACTATACTTTTCTCTCTGTATGGGTGATCTCAGCCGTAGTTTTGTTGTCTGTATTTCCTGAAAAAAAAGAGCGCTACCTTCTTCCGGTACTTCTGCCGATGGCTATGCTAACGGCTTTCTATTTCCGATATTTAACAGAGGCTTGCCGGGCTTCAGTATCGGACAAAAAAGATCTGGTGATCTTCAGGATGAACACGCTGTTGATGGTTATCATCTGTTTTGCTATTCCTGTCGCAGTTTTATTTTTTCCAATTGGGGCAGACCGGCCTTCGATGGGTTTACTGATAGCTGTCTTTAGCCTATTCTGGGGCTTAACCGCATTCCTTGTCATTGCCCTTTGGAAAAAGAATGCACTTTGGCTCTGGATGGGAATGGTTGGAATGGTTTTATCTGTCTGCATTGCGCTTTTGCCAATGGCCCCAAGGCTTGCAATTACCAATCCTGATTACAGCTCCTATAAGGTTCTGCGGCAACGTAATGATATAAAGGGTATTCCTTTCTTTTTTAACGGAGTAATTTCCGGAAAATTTATCGAGGTGATCTGGAATAGCGGACACGAAGTGAATGGGTGGGATCCTGAGAATCAGCCTCAGCTTCCAGTGAATCCGCCTTTTGTTTTTTTATCAAACGAAAACCCGTTGACTATTTTACCCGCTGAGATATTAAATAATCATGCTGTTGAGGTGATCGGCCATTTTGATGGCAACATGGGGAAAAGCAAAGGGAATATCGTTCTCTCAAATTATGTAACGATAATCCGACAGAAGTATTGAACAATCTAATCTTTTAAACGTTCAGGTTTGCTTGTTGATTTGGGAATTTCAGCCGGAGGCTCTTCCTTATGTTCGTTTTCGTTTTTAAAGGATTTTTTAAATTCCTTCATTCCTTTGCCAATTCCCCCCATTAATTCAGGAATTTTTTGACCTCCAAATAACAGCAGTATAGCTCCAATAAGGATTACAAGATGCCATGGTGCAAATAAGTCCATATCGCTTTTGATAAAATTTAATTACAGGGCGAATTTACGAATGTTTTTATTCAGGTAAACGAAAAGATTAAAATAAATTTAACCAGTTATTTATCAACTTTGCTGGGAAGGCATGATTATTTAATAATTATCTTTGGTGGCAAAATTAACGGATTCTATTATTACCAATCGCACCTTGAGGGTGTTTAAAATTCAAATCATGAGGAAAAACATTATTTTGACTTTGTCATTAGCCGTTGCGCTATTGATTGCACTTCCATCATTTGCTCAGGAGGTGAACAAATTATCAAAAAAGGAGAAAAAGGCGGGTTGGACATTGTTGTTCAACGGTAAAGACTTTGACGGCTGGAGACAGTGCAATGGTACTGCAATGCCCACAAACTGGGTGATTGAAGAAAATGCAATGAAGGTATTCACAGCTGAAGGGAAAAAGCCAGGACAGGGTTCAGACGGGGATATTCTGTTTCCCGGGAAAAAATATAAAAATTTCGAACTATCCGTTGACTTCAAAGCCGGCAAGAGTGGTAATTCAGGAATTTTCTATTATGTCCGCGAAGTGCCGGGCAAACCAATTTATTATGCTGCTCCTGAAGTTCAGGTGCTTGACAATGTGGATGCCAGTGACAATAAACTTGCCAACCACCTTGCCGGATCACTTTACGATTTAATTGCCTGTGATCCTAAAACAGTACATCCTGCCGGCTCATGGAATACAGTCGTAATAAAATTGAAAGATGGACATGCTACCCATACCATGAACGGTACTGAAGTAGTTTCATATACTTTATGGACTCCGGAATGGGATGCTCTTGTTGCAAAAAGCAAATTCAAATCATTTCCGGGCTGGACGCAAGGTATCGATAAAGAAGGATATATCGGCCTTCAGGATCATGGATATGCTATCTGGTTCCGAAATATAAAAATACGCGAACTTTAGTCAAAGGGCGGATCATATTTTCTGTTTATTAATGGCCCTTAGCCGGGACCACACCCAAAAATCGTCAAAACGAATGGGTGCGGTCCCGGCTTTTTTTCATTTCGGTTACCCTGCAAAGACTGGCAGATGCAATAATAGGCGCCTTATCCTTTTCCCTTGTATCCTGGCTCAATGATTTTTTAACAATTGGAGGGGTTGTTTATGTCGAATAAATGTTGTAATTTCTAGCTGATATTTTGAATAAATTTTAGTTTGCAAACACGTAATATTTAATAGAATGACGACCGGACAAATAAATAAGTTAAATATGTATAGGGTCGTAAGCGAGTTTCTGGAACCCAGACTGACGATTTTGACCGGACTTCCTAACTTTGAGCGGAATTTCAGGTCTTTTCAGTCGGACATTGATGAAATTCAATCACTCTCAAAACAGCATTCTTTAGAAAATGAGGGGTTAAAATTGCCGAAGGAAGAGGTGAGACGGATGCTTTTGCAAAGTACCGGCGATATTGCCGGTAAGCTCCATGCTTTTGCCATCTCAATGAATTATAAGATTCTTATCACTGAATCCAGACTTTCAAAAGGTGAACTTGAAAATTATTCTGATTTAATATTACTTGAGCAGGCACAGAAAATTTACAGTCGTGCAGTAAGCCATGTTACCCATCTTCCCCCTTATGGAATTGAGGTGGACACTCTGCTTGAATTTAAAAATACGATTAACAATTTTTTTGATTTTGTACCAAAACCAAAAGTTGGCTCATACGAATCATCTTTGATAGAAAATCATTTAGCAAATCATTTTAGAAATGCCGATGAGTCGCTTCAATATATAGATGCTTTAATCGATATTGTACGTATTCCGGAATCTGATTTTTATATTAAATACAGGCAAGCGCGAAGGACTGAATTTGCCACCGATTCAGTCGCTTTGACTGGAACAGTTGTCGATACAGAAACGAAAACGCCGATAAAAGGAGTCACTATTGCCTTGGTGCGAAAAGATAGTTTGGACATGCAGCCCTATATTGTGAAAAATACCTCCGCGAATGGAGATTTCTATGTAAAGTCGCTGGCAGAAGGGATCTATGAGGTAATTCTTAGTAAGGGGGGGTACAAAGACATGATTATTAACTGTACAGTCAATAAAGGAAAGCGGAATGAGATTAACGCAAATCTGGCCAGAGGATGAAGTGTCTGAATATTCATTCAGAAAAACAAAAAAACCTGCGAAAGCAGGTTTTTTTGTTTTAAACTAATTGCAAAACAATTTGTCTTATCAGTTGATTATTGTTGATCAACATAATATTAATGACAAATGATAAATAAAATTAGTCTGACCGTTATTGTACTTCTTGCGCTTTCAATTCACTTAATGGCACAGAGCGATGTTTCGAAGTCGAGATGGAAAACCGAAGAAATTACCATTGATGGGAATGATAAAGAGTGGACAAAGCCTTTAAATTTCTATGATGATAAAAGCGGATTATTTTTTGCCGTAAGCAACGACAACAACAGGCTCTATTTCGCTTTTTCATTGAAAGATGAAATGAAAATGAGAAAGCTGATGAATGCCGGTTGGTCCATAGCGCTTACTTCAAAAGAGAAAAGGAAAAAATTTGACGTCAGCCTTATTTTCCCTGCTGTAAATCTGATGGGAATGGAAAATATAGGGCCGGGCAGTAATTTTGAGCGTAAAGTACCCGGTAACCCTTTTATCAAAGCGTACCAAATGCAATTTTCAACTGTGACGGGAAAAGGTTTTCAATCCGGCACGACTGAAATTGCGCTCAATAAGCCTGATGGCATTGATGTGGGAGTAGGAGCCGACAGTGCACAGCACCTGATTTTTGAAATAGCCATTCCGCTTAATGAACTTCTCAGCAAGGGTCTGATTCAGTTAAATGAGCTTATAGTTTTAACTGTCAGAGTAAATGCTTTGGATCGTCCTTCCACAGGAGTCGGTGAAGGCAGCTCAGGAAGAAAGGGTAGCGGTATGTCAGGAAGAAGTATGTCGGGTGGAGGAATGCGCGGCGGTGGTATGTCGGGAATGGGTGGCGGCGGATCACGTGGAGGAATGTCGCGAGGTGGCAACTACGCCGGAAATGGTTCTGCAAGCCGCAGTACCTTCTTTGACAAGGTTTCATTTAAGCAGAAATTTACCCTTGTGATGAAATAAAATATAATGAATGTATTCGATTCATTTGGGTTCCGAATTTAAACCGATTCTAAATTGTAGATTACAGATTAAAAGGTATTCGAGTTGTTTTGATTACAGATTATTTTTAATTAGAATCGCATTGCCTAATTATCTGCTTATTATTGATCTCATTTTTCGATGAATCAGCAGTAATTTAATGCGTTGTAAGTTTTATTCAGGATAAAAAATAATTAAGAAACAACTATGGAGCATTTTGAACAATTAAAAACAGTGAAATTCTACAGTGGTGAAGCGATCCCATTGGAGATGCACAAAGTACGCGTGGTACAGAAACTGAACCTTTTACCTATTGAAGAACGTAAGGAGGCTATCTTCGGAGCCGGATTTAATACCTTTTTGCTCCAAAATAAAGATGTGTTCCTCGATATGTTAACCGACTCCGGAACAAACGCCATGAGTGATAATCAGGTTGGTGCCATGAGCGTGGCCGACGATTCTTATGCCGGATCCTCGAGTTACACAAAACTCGAAAATGCAATCAAAGAGGTCTTTAATCAGCAGTATTTCCTTCCGGTTCATCAGGGGCGTGCAGCAGAACACATTATTTCAAAGACTTTTGTAAAGCCGGGCAAAGTAGTCCCTATGAACTACCACTTTACGACCACCAAAGCTCATATCGAAATGCTGGGTGGGGCTGTGGAAGAGATATATACGGATGAAGCGCTGAAAATCAAAAGTTCCTTCCCGTTTAAGGGGAATATGGATATCGGCAAGCTGAAAACTGTGATCGAAAAATGGGGAGCCGAAAATGTTGCATATATTCGCTTTGAGGCGGGAACCAACCTGATCGGGGGTC
>CAYHDA010000134.1:0-11079 GCA_964355145.1 uncultured Mariniphaga sp. | reverse complement strand
AATAACGTTAAAACGATCCGAAAACTGATAGCCCACCTTCTGACCAATGGTGTAATTTCGGGTGGGTTCAACTGTTTTACCAGATTCTTCGGGGTTAATATCCCATCCATCCAGCTTATTACGCACGAAAGTGGTACGTGAACTAAGTCCTCCGCCTTTCAAGCCAAGATCGAATGTCTGTCGTTGTTCTCCATAATCGGAAAAACGGGTTCCAACAGATCCTTCACAGGCTTTAGTATTCTTTTTCGAAATAATATTGATAACCCCGCCGATCGCATCTGAGCCATATAGTGCACACGAGGCACCGCGTACAATTTCAATCCTTTCAATGTTATCTGTGTTGATCCTTGATAAGTCGACATTCTCCTTTGTGTCGCCCGGATTAAGCCGCTCTCCATCAACTAAAATCAAGATATATTGACTGCTGAACCCACTCATTTGCAGGGTACTGCCTCCAGAACCGGCAGAAAGATTTTTAAAATCAATACCCGGAAAGTATCCAATCAGCGCATCTCCAAGTGAGTTCGCATCAGTCTTTTGCAACTCCGCTCCATTCACTACCTGGGTGTGAATCGGTACATTTTTCAGTGGACGCCCAGAGCGTGTAGCAGTCACAACAATTTCATTCAAATCTATTACAGACTGCTCAAGAACAAAATCAGCGTTGTTTTTTTGTCCGGCAACAACTGAAATTTGCTGCTCATGTGTTTTATAGCCAGTATAACTTACTCTAATAGTTAGTAATCCTGATATTTTGCCTGTTAACTGATATTTTCCGTTTTGATCAGTAACAGTAGAAATGCCTTTTGCCGGAATCGAAACATGCGAATCTTCCAAGAGTTTGCCATCAACCCCTTTTACGCTTCCTTCTATGGAGATGGTCTGGGTATAACCTTGAAATACAATACAATTTACGATAAGAAAAACGATAAGAATCCTCTTCATTTTAAATAATTTTATTAAATCAATGGTGATTTGTGTGTCAGGTACGAACAAATATTCTGAAACGGGAAAAACCCGTAAAAGCAAATTTACGGCAATTCAATCAGTTGCAGAAGTACAATACTAAAATGGAGAAACAGGAGGTGCGCGCAGAAGCGATATCCCTAATCCGCTGTAATCGGATAACCGGAAGGTATAAAAACTTAAAACCTTTGATTCGGAATAACAAAGTACAGGAAATTTAAAAATTTTGGCTGTGACAATCTGATTTATGTAAACGAAATTCTCTGCCAGGTCAGAAGCAACCTTCTCTCCGGCAGATATTTCATTTTTGGATTCTTCAGCCGATCCTGCCCTTAGAAAAGGCATACCAGCATGTCCGCCCCAAATAATTGTCAGGGTGAAAGCCAGTAAGTATGGCAGGATTCCGGATATTGAGCCTAGAAAAAACATCATTGCAAATATACGGGAAATAAATTGATTGCCATTAAAGTCGAAATATAGTTTATGAATAAATTGAATTCCTTATCTTTAACGCAGGAAAATAATAAATAATATAAGAATGAAACGAATAATGATACTTGTATTTATTGGCTTTTCAGCCTGTAGCGGGCCTGCTCCTAAAAATGTAGTACAGAAAACCGGATTCCAGGTTTCTGAAATAACAATTAAACAGGTTATTGAGAGTCTGAGTAAAATAAATGGCAATACGGATGCTGACAGGCTTGCAAGAGGTGTTAAACATGCAGCCTCGCTCTGGCGTGCAGAGGATGGAAATTCTGCAGATTTTGATGCTTTTTGCAGGAAAAATTATATTGCAGGCGAAGCTGAACGAGAATTGTTATTTGATAAGGTGAGTAAAAATTTCGAATCAATTTTTGGCCATTTCAATAAAATATCGCTTGATTTGAAAGAAAATATCGATCTGAACAATGGCCGGATGCTTGCAATCGACCAGGATTTCAGTGCTTATTCTGTTGGTTCACATCTTCTTTCAGATTTTTATGACAATAAAATAGCATTTATCATAGCTCTTAATTTCCCTTATTATCCGCTTGAAGAGAAAAATAAATTTGATTCATCTGTAACACGCAAGCAATGGGCTATGGCGCGGATGGGTGATATCTTCGTTTCACGTGTTCCGGCTGCATTGCAACAGGTAACTGCTAAAGCATCTTCTGATGCGGATATTTACATTTCGGAATACAAAATAGAAATTGGTAAATTGCGTACCGATTCAGGAAAACAACCTTTCCCGAATAAAATGGAACTCTTCTACCATTGGATCCTTCACGACGAAATTAAGGCGAATTACGGAGACAAAGAGGCTGGAAAAGAAAAACAGGAGATGATTTATAAAGTAATGGAAAGGATTATCAATCAGGATATTCCGGAGAAGGCAATCAATAACCCCAATTTACTGTGGGCACCGTTTTCAAACTGTGTTATTGAAAACGGCAAAACAATCCAATGTTCTGCAGAGCCTGACAAACGTTATCAGCATATCATCAATAATTTCAAGGCAGAAAAGGCTATAGACGCATATAATCCTGAGATGAACACCTTTATTTTGAGAAAATTTTCGGGTGAGATGGAGATACCTCAGGAGGAAGTAGAATCCTTGTTTGACAACTATCTTCGTTCACCTCAGCTGGCAAAAATTGGGGCAATAATTGAAAAACGTTTGGGAAGAAGTCTCCGTCCATATGATATCTGGTATGATGGCTTTAAAGCGCGAAGTACAATTTCTCAGGAAACGCTGAATTCAAAAACGACGTCGAAATATCCGGATCCAAAAGCCTTCGAAGCAGAACTGCCATTGATGCTTAATAAATTAGGATGGCCAAAAGAGAGAGCAGATTACCTAGCCGCCAAAATCACAGTTGATCCTGCCCGCGGATCCGGACATGCCTGGGGAGCTTCGATGAAAGGAGAAAAAGCTCATCTGCGTACCCGCATTCCCGAATCAGGAATGGACTATAAAGGCTATAATATTGCTGTTCACGAATTTGGACACAATGTAGAACAGACAATTTCGCTTTACGATATTGACTACTATCTTTTAAACGGTGTACCTAATACTGCTTTTACAGAAGCGCTTGCCTTTATTTTTCAGAGCCGTGATTTACAACTGCTTGGAATGAACAATGCGCATAAAGATCAGGAGCAATTAAATGCGCTGGATACTGCCTGGTCATTAATGGAAATTATGGGCGTAGGCATTGTAGATATGAAAATCTGGAAATGGCTTTATGCCCATCCGGAGGCTACATCTTCAGAACTAAAATCTGCTGTTCAATCCATTACCAAAGAGGTATGGAATATTTATTTCGCACCAGTATTTGGTATTAAAGACGAGTTGATTCTTGGAATATATTCGCATATGATCTCCAATCCTTTATATTTGGCCGCGTATTCCTACGGTCAGATCATTGAATTTCAACTGGAAGAACACCTGTCCGGTAAAAATTTTGCAGATGAAACCGAACGAATTTACCGTCAGGGAAGACTTATTCCACAAAGATGGATGGAAGGTGCAGTTGGTTCCAATATCTCGGTAAAACCAATCCTGAATAAATTAGATAAAGCACTTAATTATTGATAGTTGACCCAATAGTGCCATAAAAAAAATCCGGAATGATGATTAAAACCATCATTCCGGATTTTTTTTTATTTGTATGATCGCTAATTCAAATAATAGACAAATCCAATAGTCCCTGATATCATTTTAATCGGGACAAGAGAACTTCCTGATCCCAGATTTTGGGTAACTACCGTTTCTCCTTGTTTGGATACCTTGATTTGCTCATAATGAATAGTGGCCTTCGATTGATAGTAATCCAATCCAACCCTCAGATTAAGACGGTCAGATACAGGGAATCTCAAAGCGGTACCTGCCAAAACTCCGTATGAAACATTGGTAGTTGTTGTATTTCTGTCCAGGTAAAACCAATTACTTGCCGGCTTTTCATATTGTAATTTTTGCTGGGGAAGATAAGCCACATTCATTCCGCCCAGCAGCTGTAAATCCCAAAAGACATGATTAATATTAATTGTATAAACAGGCCCGGCAAGCAACGCATTCCACATCCAGGCGTTAGCACGCAGTGACAGAAAATCCCGGTCAGCTTCAGCAACCGTAATAGAAACAGCGTTCATTCTCGCCTCAAGTTCTGCCCCCTGGGAGGCGCGATCAACCGGGTTAGTGCTGATCAGTGTCATTCCTTTTAATCCCCAATGATCGCTTAACGGATAGGTTGCATCAAGCAAAAGGGCAAACCCTTTTTTGGCGTATCCGGATTCTTTATTATTAATATTCGTTTGTGAAAAACTTCCTCCTGGCCATGATCCACCCATTGAAAATGAGAAGTACCAGGTGTCTGATTGTGCATAAACACTAAGTGAAAACACAATAATTATAAAGAAAACAGCTATTTTTTTCATCCCAATGAATATTAATTGACAAACAACAGTAGCCCTGATTCAGAGAAAACCCAATAAAGTCTCCCAATTAAAATGGATTTTATCTCAGAAATGTTGTCAGAAAAGGAAGGATATTTCCCTGAATTATTTTCCCGGTTTCCTGATTTAACTGGCTTCCATAAAGACTGTGAGGAATAGAAAAAATAATGATTGTAATTAATGAGGCTGCAACTACCCAAACAGGTGCACTTTTTTTCCGGATCATTAATAGTGCAAGAACCCAGGCTATAAAAGCAATCAAAGTTTTATTATCTGTGAGATCAAAGCCAAATGGTACGCCAGCCCACCATTCATTAAAAGCATATTTTTGAACAACAGGACCCAAAACCATGCCTCCAATCATTATGATAATAAAAGTAATTATTGTCATATTTTTGTAGGAACTGATTTTAAATGCAGCAAATATTCCGGCAACGTTACTAAAAAGCATTGCTAAAAACATCAGTAAGATATGGATAGCAAGAACCACCGCAGGAACTTCGCCTTTATACCGAACGACTACAGGAGCACCGGTGCCTATAGTAAGAGGTGTCCCGTCCTTATCAAGAATTACTTTATATTCGATTTTGCCTGCAGGAGGTTGATTAGGAAGAGATCCAACAAGTTTATCTCCTTCGCGTTTTAATTCAACTTTTGTCATTTCATCTTTTGTAGGATATTTCCGGTATAAAAGCGTCCCTTTCACGGTGATATCAGGGATTTGTAGTACAACGGGACAATCGGTTGATCCTGCATGCGACCGCATAAATGTTAACGGAAATTTTTGAGTTCCGGTTCGGACTTCTGTTTTAAAAGGGTGAGTCGGACCAGTCATCCGTTGGTATACTGCAGCTGATATCGTCAGGAGCACGGCAAAAATCCAGATAGTCGTTTTCATCAGAAGATAATTTGTTTTTTAATTGCCTGATGGAACACCTGTGTTATCTTCGTTCATGTTTGCGAAGCGCAGATTCATGGGTGTTTCATCGTTTAATAATTCTATAATTATTGAGCCGTGAAAGTAACAATAATTACTATTTTTACAACTTCATCCATTTTAAAAAAACAAAGCCGTATGAAGTTACTAGCCTTTGCTACTGTATTGATCTGTTTAATTGCTTCCTTGCCTGCAAACGCGGAACCAAAGAAAGGTACAAGATTGAAAATTAGTTTGGTTGCCAAAGAGGCTGAAAAAAAGGTAGATGTATTAGTTGACGGAAAGTTGTTTACATCCTACTGTTGGCCTGATAACGTTATGAAACCGGTTCTTTATCCGGTAATGACATCCGAAGGCACCGAAATAACACGTGGTTATCCGATGAACCCAAGGGCAGGCGAACGCGTTGATCATCCGCATCATATCGGGATTTGGTTTAATTACGGCGACGTAGACGGATATGATTTTTGGAATAACTCGGAAGCTATTCCTGCTGATAAAAAAGGGGGCTACGGCATAATTAAACATTTAAAAATCAATCAGATAAAAGAAGGGATAGGAGAAGCGCTTCTTGAGACAACTGAAAGCTGGGTCGATCCGTCAGGAAAAGAACTGCTCTCAGAAAGTACTGCTTATCATTTTATTGCTAATGGACAAACCCGGATAATCGATCGCATCACAACGCTTACCGCCACTGGCAAGGCAGTTTCGATGAAGGATAATAAGGAAGGGATGATCGCTGTGCGCGTTGCCCGACAACTGGAACTTCCCTCGAAAGATGAAGTGATTATGACCGATGCTCAGGGTAATCCTACCTCAGTGAAAAAGATGACCAATGAAGGTGTTTCGGGAAGTTACCGAAGCAGCGAAGGGATTAAAGATGATGCAGTTTGGAGCACACGTGCAAAATGGATGGATTTGAACGGGACAATCGGCAAAGAAAAAATTGCCGTTGTAATTTTAGATCACCCAAAGAACCCAGGCTATCCAACTTACTGGCATGCGAGAGGATATGGCTTATTTTCTGCTAATCCGTTAGGCTGGAGCATTTTTTCGAAAGGGAAAGAGACATTAAATTATGCAATTCCTGCCGGAAAGTCATCCATTTTCAGGTACCGGATTGTTATCCATTCCGGAGCTGATCTTACAGACAGCGAAATTAATGCCTATGCAGGCGATTTCAGTAAAAAATACTAAATAAATCCTTTGTTTCATGGCGCTCAATTACATCTGGATTTTCTTTTTTATTATTGCCTTTGTAATTGGGCTTGTAAAAATGGTTTTCCTCGGTGATCTTGAAGTATTTCCGGAAATGGTCAACTCGACTTTTGAGATGGCTAAAAGTGGGTTTGAGATCTCACTTGGACTGACAGGGGTGCTCACACTATGGTCCGGAATCATGAAAATCGGAGAGCAGGGAGGCATCGTCAGAATCATTTCACGCCTGATCGGGCCATTTTTCAATAAACTCTTTCCTGAACTTGGAAAAAATCATCCGGCCTATGGCCCTATGATGATGAATTTTGCTGCAAATATGCTTGGTCTTGATAATGCTGCTACACCTATGGGATTACAGGCGATGGGTGAAATGCAAAAAACGAATCCAAGCAAAGATACGGCTTCGAATGCACAAATCATGTTTCTCGTTTTAAATGCTTCCGGATTAACAATTATACCCATCTCTATCATGGTTTACCGTGCGCAGTTGGGTGCCGTAGATCCATCGGATATATTTATCCCGATATTAATTGCGACCTTCTTTTCAACACTCACCGGACTGATTGCGGTGTCAGTTTATCAACGGATCAATTTATGGGATCGTACTATTCTTGCCTATTTATCGGGCATGTTTCTTCTCATTTCGGGACTGATTTACTGGACCCAGACTCTACCTCAGGAGAGCCTATCCATTTATTCCAAAGTAATCAGTAACCTGATTCTCTTTTCAATTATCATTGCTTTTTTAATTCTCGGACTTCGCAAAAAAATCAATGTTTATGAAACATTCATTGATGGTGCCAAGGAAGGATTTACCACGGCCGTGAAAATCATCCCGTATCTTGTTGCAATTCTGGTGGGAATAGGTGTGTTCCGTGCATCCGGGGCAATGGATTTTCTGATCTCCGGCATCAGATGGATTATTGAAGCTGCAGGATTGAACAGCGATTTTGTTGGGGCTCTGCCTACCGCGCTTATGAAACCATTAAGCGGCAGCGGGTCACGGGGAATGATGATTGATGCCATGAAAACTTTCGGCGTTGATTCGTTTGTTGGACGGCTGTCATGTATTGTACAGGGAGCCGCCGATACGACTTTCTTTATTTTGGCTGTTTATTTTGGCTCAGTGGGAATTAAAAAAACCCGGCACGCGTTAGCATGCGCACTGATCGCCGATCTGGCCGGCTTAATTGTAGCTATACTAGTAGGTTACTTATTTTTCCACTAAAAAAAACCTCGGTAAGGAATTAATCCTACCGAGGTTTTTGTTACTATTTCCAACAAAATACAGTTGATGAATACTTACTATTTTGTTGTTTTTGTGTCTTTGGAGGTCTCTTTAGCTTCGCTCCCTTTCTGACATTTTCCTGCTGCTTCTTTAGAACAACATTTTTTTTCGCCACTTTTGCAACATGCCGATGTTTCAGGCTTTGCGGTACTCTTTGTGTCTTTTGCGCTAGCATTAGAAACAGCCAGAGACATTCCAGCGATCATCACAACTAAATAAATTAATTTTTTCATTTTGAATAATTTTAGAATTAATAAAAACCAGTTCTCAAGGATCAGCCGATAATTTAATACTTAAGACAACCTTGAATCATCTAATATAACACTTTCCTGTCGAACGATGTTTCAAATAAAAGCATATTTTTTCGTTTTTTCATACTATTTAGAAACATAAATTAATTCGCATTATTAAGCATCAGAATATCAACAATATAAATCATTAATTTCATAGTCAAAAGTCGGACAGCAGATTGGCTATTCGCATTTGTCAAAAAATTAGGAAAAATTCGCAGGCAGGATGAATTAAAATTTTTAACGATACTTTGTTTATCATTGTACTGATTATAGAGAATGACTTATTCATTCACTGATAAAATTGCACCCATGGCTACAAATAGGATTGTTTCAGCTGTTGAAGAGGTATTTAAAGAATTAGATGAGCATATTGAACTCACGACCTCAAAAACAGGGATGAAATGTGTTCATCTTTGTAATTCATGTTGCAGAAAAACGGATATTGAGGCCAGCCCTATTGAATTCATGCCCTTGGCAGCCTGGCTTTATGAATCCGATAAGCTTGATGAATTTATGATCAGACTGAATGATAGCGACGAAACAGGATTTTGTCCTCTCTTTTATCCTGAAGCGTGGAAAGCAGGCAATTGGGGGTGTGGCAATTATGAAAAAAGAGGATTGATTTGTCGTCTCTTCGGATTTGGATACCGTCAAAACCGCGAAGGACTGCCTGAATTGGTCACTTGTAAAGTTATGAAAGAGACATGTCCTGAAGCTGTTGAACTTGCACGCCAGTCAGGTATTGAAACGCCGGACGAAGTTCCGCTGTTCCGAAACTATTTCATGCGGCTTTATAGTATAGATCCGGATCTTTCAATTCAACAAATGCCTATAAACAGGGCAATCAGGGCTGCTATTGAGAAGTTGTATTTTCATTATGCTCACAGGGTTGAACATGAAAATGACGAATAAGAGGTGAATTGGAAGCTTGAATCTCATCTGTTTTTTTTGAATGGTCAAAAAACAATATTATTTTCTTTCATATACTTGTCCATTCTTTGGGCATGATTTATGTCATCGCCGTTGAGCTTTTGCAAAATTTTCGCTACTGAAGAATCGGAACTGGCAGTCATGAAAATTTCGAAATGCGTCTCCCCGATTGAGTTCTCGATCTCAAATGCTAATTTAAATGCATCCAACCTTGCAGGAGATCCAAATTTAAACATCTCAGTCTGTTTCTTAATAAAATGATTCATTTTCATCAGATCATCTGCCTGCTTTCTGATTGAATCTGCAGTGAGTATATTTTCAGTTAAAAAATTATCATTAATAGATTCTATAAGGGCTGCATGATTGATCTCTTCAATCGAAATTTTCCACCAGAAATTATAATCCTGAGGAAATTTAGCGCTAAAAATCTGGTAGAGGTCCCCAATATTTAATTCAAGGTCAATTGATTCTTTGAGAAGAAGTTTAATAACATCATTCATGATAAATAATAAATAAAGGAGTGAATATCCTTTTAGGGTTAAAATTATACGAATTTTCGAAATATCCCTCCAAAATTCTCAAATTTAAACTATTCAATTTTATTATCTTTGCAATTGCAGTTGTGATCTGCTTTTAAAATTTCTTTAGTTGCCATTGTTTCAGATATATCGTTAAAGAATAATTTATGTTTAAAACATTATTGATTGCCGGAACCGGCGGATTTATTGGAACAATATTAAGATTTTTAGTTTCACGCTACTTTCAGGAAAACTCCTTCTCTCTTTTTCCCTGGGGAACTTTCTCGGTTAATATTGCGGGTAGTTTACTGATCGGAATATTTTATGGAATGTCAGAACGGGGCAACTTATTAAGCCCTGATATTCGCATATTTCTTACTGTTGGAATATGTGGCGGATTCACAACATTCTCGTCACTCTCCAACGATGCTTTTATGCTCTTACAGGAAAAGGAATGGCTTAAGTTAAGTCTTTATGCATCCTTGAGTTTTTTTCTGGGATTAGTTGCAGTTTACGTTGGACGCACACTTATTAAATCTATGTAAAATGGATAAAAACACCTCTGCTGCTTTACTCCGTATATTTATAAGTTCAACTGATCATATTGGAAAAGATTTACTAAGCGAATCAATTGTCTTAGCGGCAAAGAAAGAAGGACTTGCGGGTGCCACTGTGATGAAGGGAATTTTAGGCTACGGAGCCAGCTCTGTAATTCACTCTTATAAATTTTGGGAAATTACAGATAAATTACCTGTTGTAATTGAGATAATTGATGAAGAGGTTAAAATCAGGGATTTTTATGAAACAATCAGGCCTATACTTGAAGGTATGCGTTACGGATGTCTTGCTACGATAGAAAATATCGATGTACTGCTCTTCAAGGCGGGCAAAAAAGCTTTATAGCCAACAAAAAAGCAAGCTGTGGTTCAGTTGGCTGGACAAAGCACAATGAGGCATAATTAAGCCGGCATGAAGGGAAATTCAATCACGCCGGCCCAAGATAAAATTTGAGATTATATTATTTCCCGAAAACGTATTTCATCCAGGCTTCATCCATTAGCTTTGCACCTGCAATTGATGGGTGCACACCATCTCCGGTCCAGTATGTTGGAGGAGCGATTTTGGAAGCTTTCGCAAAAATGTCATGATACGGTATGAAAATCGCATTGAATTCGCCGGCCAGCTTGCGGGCTGAAGCACGATATTGATCAAATTCCGGAAACCATGTTCCGTCGACGGCTCTGCAACCTAATACAGCAAATGGTTCACAAATAACCAATTTCACATCCGGAAGTGCAGCTGTGGTTCTTTCAAGCAGCGCCCTGAAATCTCTTTCGTAAATTTCAGCCGTGCCGTCATAATTGCCATTGTGCTTATGCCAATAATCGTTTACACCGATCAGAATACTTAATACTGCGGGTTTGAGATCGAGACAATCGGTTTGCCACCGGTCGGCTAACTGATAAACTTTATTACCGCTTATCCCCTTAT
>CAYHDA010000133.1:0-11134 GCA_964355145.1 uncultured Mariniphaga sp. | reverse complement strand
AGGTTATACCGCTCTCAACTTCGGTTCCGTGGTTTCAAATAAAGGATAATCAACGGGTTATGGTGGATTTTAATCCTTTGGATGATCAAAGGCTGACTGATTCAACAGTGGTGTACCGAGCTGTAATCCGCGGTCTGAAAGATATTCTTTTTAAAGGGATTAAGAAATACACGGAGGTTGCTGACGATAGTATGGGGCACGACCCAATCATAGTAAGAGATGCCTGGATTTCTAAAACAGGAGGAATTCTTACAATGAAATTAGACTACTACACACAAGGTTCCACCCATTACATTAATCTTATCGACAACGGGGAAGGCGATGGAGTAGCAGAGCCTTTTATTCTCGAATTACGCCACAATGCCAGAGGTGATCTTCAAAAATATCCGGCAACCGCTTATGTCAGTTTTAAGCTCGATTACCTTAAACTTGCGGGAAAGACCGAAACGAAATTTTATGTCAGATACACCGATTATGAAGACCGAAGAATTGATTTGCCAAAAACCTTCAGGTACTGACCGGGCTCTGATGAAT
The DNA here is from genome assembly GCA_964355145.1 of uncultured Mariniphaga sp. Lineage (GTDB taxonomy): Bacteria > Bacteroidota > Bacteroidia > Bacteroidales > Prolixibacteraceae > JAAFHB01. Next base: position 10,600 of record CAYHDA010000133.1, on the reverse strand, counting down.
TTGATTTGTTCTGAAACCTGTGATTCTTTGAATTCGCAGGTTTTTTTATTGGACGTAAGCCAAATCCGCTTATTTTTGTAAAAATTAAATCCCGGCCATGAAGAATCTGTTCGTTTTTTTTCTGACTATCATCCTTTTTACAGCTTGTATGAAAAGTGAAAAATCTGCACCCGTAAATCCTGTTATTACGAGGGAAGCTTTAAAATTATCATCAAATATTATGACTCCGGAAGTGTTGTGGTCTTTTGGCCGGCTGGCAGGAACACGGGTTTCAAATGATGGCAACAGAATTTTATACAGCGTTTCCTATTATAGCATCCCAGAAAATAAAGGGAACTCGGAATTGTTTGTCATGAATGCCGATGGCTCGGATAAAAAGCAAATTACGCTGACTGCCACCCGCGAAGCATCGGCTAAATGGATGAAGGATGGCAAAACAATTGCATTTTTATCATCTGAAACCGGAAGTATGCAATTGTGGACAATGAATGACGACGGGAGCGACCGCAAACAAATCAGCACGAGGGAAGAAGGCATAAGCGACTTTAGTTTTTCACCCGATGAAACAAAGTTGCTTTTTGTTGCTGATGTAAAATATGGCGAACGCACAGTGGATAAATTTCCGGATCTGCCCAAAGCAACCGGTGTAATTGTGAATGACCTGATGTACAAACATTGGGACGAATGGGTGCAGTCAGTTCCCCATCCTTTTATTGCTGACTTTGGAAACGGTAAAATTACAAATGAAATTGATGTATTAAAAGGCGAACCATTTGAAAGTCCGATGAAACCTTTCGGCGGAATCGAACAATTGGCCTGGAGTCCGGACGGGAACACAGTGGCTTATACTTGTCGTAAAAAAACAGGCAAGGAGTATGCACTTTCTACAAATTCCGATATTTATTTTTATAATCTGGCTACCGGTAAATCCGAAAATCAAACTCCGGGAATGATGGGTTACGACCAAAATCCGGTTTTCTCACCCGATGGAAAATGGCTGACTTGGGAGAGCATGGAGCGCGACGGGTACGAAGCGGATAAAAACCGGTTGTTTTTAATGAACCTTCAAACAGGCGCCAAAACAGATCTTTCGGTAGATTTTGATCAGAATTCATCAGCATTGACCTGGACTGCCGATAGTAAATCGATTTATTTTGTAAGCTGCCTGAATGCTCTGACTCAGATTTATCGTTCTGATATTGCCGGCAAAAAAATCACTCAGATAACCAAGGGCGTTCATGATTATTCGACTGTAGCATTGTCAAATGATAATCTCATAGGTGTTAAACATTCGATGAGTAAACCCGATGAAATTTATTCAATTAACCCCCAAAACGGAACAGAAACAGAACTTTCGTTCGAAAATAAGGAGATTCTCGCTCAGTTGAAAATGGGTGAAGTCGAAGAACGCTGGATCACGACGTCGGATAAAAAACAAATGTTGACCTGGATCATTTATCCCCCGGATTTTGATAAGAACAAAAAGTATCCGACTTTGCTTTTTTGCGAAGGCGGACCGCAATCAACTGTCAGTCAGTTCTGGTCGTATCGCTGGAATTTTCAGTTGATGGCTGCCAACGGTTATATCATCGTGGCTCCAAATCGTCGCGGACTTCCCGGTTTCGGTAAAGAGTGGCTTGAACAAATCAGTGGCGACTATGGCGGACAAAACATGCTTGATTATCTTTCTGCGATCGACGCAATGACAAAAGAATCTTATGTGAACAAAGACAAGCTGGGTTGTGTAGGTGCCAGCTACGGTGGATTTTCGGTTTATTGGCTTGCAGGTCATCACGAAAAACGTTTCAAAGCATTTTTGGCTCACGATGGTATGTTTAACCTTCCGCAGCAGTACCTCGAAACCGAAGAAATGTGGTTTGTAAACTGGGATCTGGGAGGTGCGTACTGGGATAAAACCAATGCAATTGCTCAGCGCTCATATGCCAATTCCCCACATTTATTTGTTGATAAATGGGATACACCAATCTTGGTGATTCATGGTGAAAAAGATTACCGTATCCTCGCCTCACAAGGCATGTCGGCCTTTAATGCCGCGGTTTTGCGGGGTGTCCCGGCAGAGATGCTCATTTTTCCCGACGAAAACCACTGGGTGCTCAAACCTCAAAACGGAATTCTTTGGCAAAGAGTCTACTTTCAGTGGCTGGATAAATGGCTGAAAAAATGAATTAAAAAGACAAAGGAATTAAGGTCAATCACTTTAATGATTAAATTTGTATAAAATATCAATAATGAAAACACTTAGTATATCTATATCGGATTTGGAATATAATCAATTCGGAATAAATAAAGATAAATTATCATTTTCTGAATTTGTTGACATTGTAAACAAGGAGATTGCAAAACAATCGCTTGATAAATGTGTCAGGCTGGCTGAGAAATATGGGCTTTCCAGAATAACAATGGATGAGATTTCGGATGAAGTAAGGCTTGTTAGAAATGCAAAAGCTAGTCATTGATACAAATGTGTTGGTGTCAGCATTGATACAACGGAACTATCCATTTTTTATCGTTTATCATTGTATATTGGAAAATATTGTTGAAGTATGTATTTCAGATGAATTATTTGAAGAATATTTAGATGTTTTGTACCGACCTAAATTCAGTAAATACCCTGATTTTCTTGTTAAAGCTGAATCTGTATTAGCTCAGATTGAAAGTAAAGCAACCAAATTTTTTCCTAAGGAACGATTTGAAATTATTGATGACAAAAATGACAACCGGCTACTTGAATTAGCTTATGAGTCTAATGCAGATTTTATCATTACTGGCAATACAAACGATTTTATAATGAATATTTTTAAAGGAACAAGAATAGTAAGTCCTAAAGATTATTGGGATAGTTACAGATTGGAATAACTTATTAAATCTAAATGTGGACGGGTGACTTACAGAATATCAATCGAATATGGCGCGTCTCGAATCATCAATTTCTAATTTTACAACCTCTTTTTCTTATTCCATTAAATGAACACTCGCGCATCTGGAATTCTCTTGCACCCAACTTCCCTTCCGGGGAAATATGGAATTGGTTCACTCGGTGAGGAAGCACGCCGGTTCGTCGATTGGCTGAGCGAATCGGGGCAAAAAATCTGGCAGATTCTGCCGCTCGGTCCCAGCGATTTTAGCCACTCCCCTTATCAGTGTTATTCTGCCTTCGCAGGAAATACCGATCTCATCGATCTTGATGAACTTGTTGAGATCAAATTACTTGAAAATGACGAGTTGCATCCGGTAAAAGCATTTCCATTAGAGAGTATTGATTATCATAACGTACGTAAATTCAGGGAGCCTTTTCTAAATAAGGCATTTCTCCGCTTTCGGGAAATAGGTGGTTTCGGCTGGAGTGATTACCGTCAATTTTGGAGTGAAAATGCATGGTGGCTCGATTCATGGTCGCTTTTTTATGCTTGTCGTAAGAATTTAAAGGGTAAAGACTGGAGTTTTTGGGAAGATGCTCTTGTGAACCGAAAAGATGAGGCACTTGCATTTTATTATCGAACATATCGAGAAGATGTTGAATATCAAAGATTTATACAGTTTATATTTTTCAGGCAGTGGGCTTCGCTGAAGAACTACGCCAATCAATCAGGAATTAAAATATTTGGTGATATTCCACTTTATGTCTCTTACGATAGTGCAGACGTTTGGACAAATCAGGATATTTTTTTATTGGATAAGAAGAATAAACCAACTAAAGTAGGAGGGGTGCCACCCGATTATTTCAGTGAAACCGGACAGCTGTGGGGAAATCCCTTATACGATTGGGAAAAACTAAAACAGCGTAACTACGATTGGTGGATCGCACGGTTACATTTTAATCTACAGTTGTTTGACCTTGTCAGAATCGACCATTTCAGAGGCTTAGAATCATTCTGGGCAATACCGTACGGTGAGAAAACAGCGATTAAAGGTGAATGGCTAAAAGCCGATGGTGATGCTATGTTAAAGATTTTGCACAGTCAGATTGGTCATCTGCCAATTGTCGCCGAAGATTTGGGTTCGATAACCAAAGAAGTTCACCATCTGCGAAAAAAATATCACCTGCCGGGAATGAAAGTTCTTCAATTTGCTTTTGCATCAGATACCGTAAATGAACATCTTCCGCACAATTATGCGACTGATTTTGTGGCTTATACCGGGACTCACGACAATGATACAACGATGAACTGGCTGAAAACGGCAAAAGGGGAGGAGCGCGATCATATTCATCACTATTTTGGCACCCACCAGATCGATCAATGGAAAGTGATCAGGGCAGTTTTAGGTTCTGTTGCTCAAATGACCATCATTCCGGCACAGGATATACTCGGACTCGGCTCGTCTGCGAGAATGAATACGCCCGGCACGATTGTTGGCAACTGGAAATGGAAACTGGGTTCATTGACTGATCTTAAGGAATCCGGCGAAAAACTGAAAGCGCTGACCCTACTATACGGACGCTAATACTGCCTCGATGAATTTTTCGGGTTGCTCGGCATGCAACCAATGACCCGCATCGGGAATATCGATAATTCTGGCTTCCGGGTATATTTCCTTAATAACCGGAAAATCCTGATCTGATATATAATCGGAATTTAGTCCCCTGATAAAGGTGACCGGATAACTGAGAATTGGTTTTCGGTCGTCAAACCATTCGCTGTTGACATCGCTTGTAATCGATAAGAGGGCATACCTGAGCACCGGAACGTTGATTTTCCACTCAAAATAACCTTCTTTATTACGATGGATATTTTTAATGAGAAATTGACGTAAAGTGCTGTTTTGTAATTTTTCTGCCAGAAAGGAATCTATTTCTTTTCTGGATGAAACAGCAACCAGATTGAGCTCTTCCATCATTTCCAGAATTATTTCATGCTGTAAGACCGATTTTAATGATTCACCGGCACGATGATAACTTTTGGGCGTAATATCAGCAACGATCAGGCCGGACGTTAATTCTGGATATTCGGCAGCAAACATCATTGCCAGTTTGCCCCCCATGCTGTGTCCAAGAATAACCGCTTTTGGGATGTGATGATCTTTGAAAAACTGACAGAGGTCACCAACCATATCCTGGTAAGTATGTGTGGTAGTATGAGGAGAATGACCGTGATTCCGCAAATCAGGAACATAAACCGTAAATCTTTCCTCCAGCTTCCTGGCGACTGAAATCCAGTTGTCAGACGATCCATAGAGTCCATGCAGAATTACCAGCGCTGACCCATGCCCTGATTTTCTGAATTTTAGATTTACTGACATCTTCTCGTCCTGAATTTTGTTAACAGATTCCTCTTTGTGGTTCTCTTTTCTCCCTTTCTGCCGCTTTTATCTCAGACACTCTTTATATTTGAGAATAGTCAGTTCCAGTCCAAGGTAAAGGGCATCCGATATCAGTGCATGACCGATCGAAACTTCGATTAATTCGGGAATCGACTGTTTGAAGAATTTTAGATTCTCAAGACTCAGATCGTGTCCGGCATTTACGCCAAGGTGATGATCCGCAGCAACTTTGGCTGCCTCTATAAATGGAGCAACCGCCTGATCCGGATTGAACGGAAAGGCTGTTGCATAGGGTTCAGTATAGAGCTCGATGCGATCGGTTCCGGTTTGTGCCGCTCCTTCAACCATTTTTACATCGGCTCCAACGAACAGTGACACCCGGATTCCGGCTTTCTTTAACTCTGATACAACTTCTGTCAGGAAATTCCTGTGAGTGATTGTATCCCATCCGGCATTGGAAGTTATAGCATCGTGTGCATCTGGAACTAATGTCACCTGATCAGGCATTACTTCGAGAACCAGATCGAGAAATGACCGCGAAGGGTAGCCTTCGATATTGAATTCAGTGGTAATTATTGATCTTAACTCTCTCACATCTGAATACCGGATATGGCGTTCGTCAGGACGGGGATGAACAGTTATCCCTTCCGCACCAAATTCTTCGCAATTTATAGCGGCCAGTTTAACATTTGGCGTATTTCCCTGCCGGGTGTTTCGCAGTGTCGCTATTTTATTTATATTTACGCTTAAACGGGTCATAGTTTTAATTCACTGATTTTGGAGTGCAATTTACAACTTTGATTCGAATTCAGTCACAAAATAATTCAAAAATCGTGATAGCCGAAAATTTGATTTCCGATTCTATTCCAACCGTTACACTTGATGAGGTTGGTTCTAAGGTGCTTACGCTTATGGAGATATTTCGTGTGTCACATCTTCCTGTCGTTGTTGGAAAAGAGTATTTTGGAGTGGTTTCTGATAAAGATATTTATGACGCCGAAAATTTTAATGAGAAAATCGAGAAATACATTACTCCAAACCTATTACAGCCACATGTACATTCAAACCAGCATATTTTTGAGGTTTTTGGGGTGGCATTGGGATGTGGTGTTTCAATAGTCCCGGTTCTTGAGGATGATCATTCCTATCTTGGCTCTATTTCCCGCACAGATTTAGCTTTTAAAATGACCGAACTGCTCTCCGCAAATGAGCCGGGCGGCATCATTGTTCTTGAACTTACAGACGTCAGTTATTCTCTGACACAGATTACCCAGATTATCGAAGGGAATGATGCGCGTATTCTGAGTCTTTACATTAACAAACCTTCGCCTTCGTCGAAGGAACTCGATGTGACAATAAAAGTAAATGTTGAGGATCTTTCAGGAATTATTCAGACTTTTGCGCGGTATGATTATGTTATAAAATCAACTTATATGGATCAATCACAAATTAAAAATCTTTTTGATGATCGGTATGATCAATTCATGAGATATTTAAATGTTTAAATACCAAATTAATAGATGAGAATAGCGGTTTTTGGGCGAAATATAAATCCGGTTTTTTACGATAGTTTGAAACGTTTGTTTGAAATATTGCATCTACATCATGTAGAGGTTACCGTATATCGCCCTTTTATGGTGTATATGCGGCGCGAAATTGGATTCGATCCTAAAGGGACAACCGACTTTTTAGTTCATAATGAATTGCAAAATGTCGATTTTTTCTTCAGCATCGGAGGTGACGGGGCTTTTCTTGAAGCTATTTCCCTGGTCAGGGATTCAGGGATTCCGATGGTTGGCATCAACAGCGGACGGCTTGGATTCTTAGCAGATGTAGCTCAGCATGAACTTGAAAGTGCCCTTGAACGTTTTTTCGCTGCTCAATACTATCTGCAACCGCGTTCTTTGATACGGCTGGAAAACGATATAGGCTTATTTGCAGATTTTCCTTATGCGCTAAATGAGTTCACAGTTCATAAACTGGATACTTCGCAAATGATTACCGTGCATGTCGAGGTTGGAGGCGATTACCTGAATTCCTATTGGGCGGATGGATTAATTGTTTCTACTCCTACTGGTTCAACGGCTTATTCATTAAGTGTTGGCGGACCCATTATTACACCTACTGCAGCAAATTTTATTATTGTACCTATCGCACCCCATAATTTAGCCATTCGTCCCGTAGTAGTTCCTGATTGTGAGGAGATTAAGCTTCGAATCGAAGGTCGGGGAGAACGTTATATGGCTTCACTTGATTCGCGATCCGATGCGTTCGGATCTGATATAGAGATGCGATTAAGCAAAGCTGACTTCTCAATAAATGTATTACAGTTTGATAATCAGTCGTTTTATAGTACACTGCGGAATAAACTGATGTGGGGAATTGATAAGCGGAATTGAATGGATTTTAGATTGGAATAGAATTCCTTTGTTTTATCAGTTAAATTGTGTTCTAAAAAAAGGAAATTAGGGTTAATCTATTACTTTTGTAACCTTTAGGGAAAACATGATGTTTTTTGATGTGGCAATTTTGAATAAATTCACCAATTATTGTTACAAATGAGAAAGTTGATAGTAGTCATAATTGCATTGATATCAGGTCATTGTGCCTTGGCACAGCATACGGCTGATTTAGGTGTACAGGTTGCAGCAGCAACTTATTGGGGCGATATCGAGAATGTTGATTATTCCAAATCCATCACTCCTGTAGCAGGAATTTTGGGTCGCTGGAATTTTAACAAGCGTTTGGCGGTGAGAGGTCAGCTGTTTACAGGAAACCTGAAAGCTGAGGGCTTCTTTAGTAATGCAAATATTGGTCAGTCGGGGCCCCGGGTTATTCCGGAGGAGTATCCTGCTGATCCTGATTATGTTTATAATTTTAACCGTTCTTTTCAAAGTGTTGAAGCATTATTTGAATTTAATTTTCGAAATTATAAATTGGGCAGCATGAAAAAAGAGACCTTTACACCGTTTGTTGAGGTTGGTCTGGGTGGATTTTTCTCCAGAGCTTCCCGGGTAGGGTCTTATATTCTCGAACCTGTTGAAACTTTGCCATTGAGCGGGCTTTACCGCCCTTATCTGGATGGGAATCTTAGAAAAACGAATAATTCTGATGTTTTGACGCTTACGATTCCGGTTGGAGCAGGTTTAAAGTTTAACATTACAAAACGACTGGGAGGTATCATAGAGGTGATCGTACGTAAAACATTTGCTGATAATATTGATAATCTGGATGATCCGAAAAGATTTCAGTTCGATCCTGCTGTTGTTGCAAGCGATCCAACCTTTGTTTATCCTGATAAAGTTGCCAATACACAGTTGAATAACAATGATTGGTATGCTACTCTTGCGGTTTCCTTAACTTTCCAGTTGTGGAGCAGTAAGGGAAATTGCACAATTTATGATAAGATCAAAAAATAAGAAATGGTCATCGATGAACTGAAGAAAAATTATATCCCCCGTCATGTTGCCGTGATTATGGATGGGAACGGCAGATGGGCTGAGTTACATGGAAATGATAGGATTTACGGTCACAGACAGGGAGTTGACGCGGTGCGCTCAATTGTTGAAGGGGCAGGAGTACTAGAAATTGAATACCTTACATTGTATGCTTTTTCCACTGAGAACTGGGAAAGACCGAAAGTAGAGGTCGATGCTCTTATGTCGCTGCTGATCAATGCAATTGTCCAGGAAATCGATAATCTGCATCAAAAGAACGTAAAAATGCTTGCCATCGGCAACCTTGCTTCTTTGCCTCTCGATGTTCAAGTAAAACTGGCCGAAGCAGTTGAGCAAACCTCTTCGAATACCGGACTGAATCTTGTGCTTGCCTTAAGTTATTCGGGAAGATGGGATATCCTTGAAACTACAAGACAAATTGTCCGTAAAGTACAAAGTGGTGAAATAGCAGAAAATCAAATCAATGAAGCTGTTTTTATGAGTCATCTTTCCACTTTCGGGATTCCTGATCCTGAATTATTAATCAGAACCAGCGGCGAATACCGAATTAGCAATTTTCTGCTTTGGCAGATTGCCTACAGTGAATTTTATTTTACCCCCATTTTATGGCCCGATTTTCGTAAGGAGAATCTGTTTGAAGCCATAGCCGATTTCCAGCGTAGAGAGAGAAGATTTGGAAAAACAAGTGAACAAATCAGAAGCTAAAAATGTACAAAAAATTGATATTTTTTTCCCTGGCATTACTAGGTAGTTTAAACCTTTATTCCCAGGTGGTGGCCGATAGTACTAATTTTTCAATCCATTATGATAGTGCGAAAAAGTATTCTTTGGCAGGAGTTGAAGTCAGCGGTATCCGGTTTTTGGATACCGAGGTTCTCAAAAATCTGTCGGGCTTCTCAATCGGCGATGAAATCACCGTTCCAGGTGATCAAATCACTTCTGCTCTAAGGAAATATTGGCGTCAGGGTCTTTTTTCTGATGTCAGAATCTCTGCTACAAAAATAGTTGGAAACAAAATCTGGCTTGATATTTTTTTACAGGAGCGACCACGGCTTTCGCAGAAAAATTATAAAGGAGTAACAAAGAGCGAAAAAGAGGATATCGAGAAGAAGGTAATGTTACTCGTAGGAGGGCAGGTTACCGACAATCTGATCAATACCGCAAAACGACAGATATTGGGAATATTCCAGGCAAAGGGTTTCTACAATACTGAAATTGATGTTGTCCAACGCGATGATCCATCCAAGGAAAATCAGGTAGTACTCGACATTAATGTCAATAAAAAAGAAAAAGTCAAAATTGGCAAGATCGAGTTTGTTGGCGCTAAGTCTTTGAGCTTGAAGGTTCTTGAAGGATCTATGAAAAAAACTAAGGCGAAGAAACTCAGAAACTTCTTTTCTTCCAAAAAATTCCTTGAAGACAAGTTTGAAGAAGACAAGCTAAATCTGATTAAGAAATACAACGAAAAAGGTTACCGCGATGCGATAATTGTCGCGGATACCATCGTGAAAGATACCCTGAAAAATACCGTTTATCTGAGGTATTGGATAGAGGAAGGGAAGAGGTATTATTTCAGAAATATCCGCTGGGTAGGAAATACGGTTTATACAGATATTCAGTTAAACAGAGTTTTAGGAATTAGTAAGGGAGATATTTTTGACCAGAAATTACTGGACAAAAGACTTACTGAAGATGATGACGCAGTATCAAACGAATATCTAAATACCGGTTATCTCTTTTATAACCTGAATCCTGTTGAGGTGAAAGTAGAAAGTGATTCCATCGATTTTGAAATGAGAATGGTCGAAGGTACTCAGGCCACGATAAACGAAATCGGAATCAAGGGTAATACCAAGACTAAC
>CAYHDA010000132.1:0-11248 GCA_964355145.1 uncultured Mariniphaga sp. | reverse complement strand
AAACTATTTTAAACGCCTTAAGTGCAAATGGTTATGCCGATCTGGCTTACGAGCTGGCTTTGCAGAAAACCTTTCCGTCGTGGGGATGGTGGATTGTAAACGGAGCCACCACCCTGTATGAAAACTGGCCGATTGATGCGAAGTCAGATATCTCGCTTAATCATATTATGTTTGGAGAGATCGGGGCATGGTTTTATAAATCTTTGGGAGGAATATATCCGGATGAACAACATCCGGGATTTAAAAATGTTATTCTGAAACCCGACTTTGTTAAAGGACTCAGCAGTTTTGAAGCCAGTCATGTTGGACCATACGGGAAGATTGTCTCCTCCTGGAAAAGAGCAGGTAAGAAAGTCGAATACCATGTAATAATTCCACCAAACAGCACAGCCGTACTTTCTTTGAAGGGGGAGAAGGTGAGCGAAAGCAACATCGTATTAGACGGGAATAGTGCAATTAAACTGGAGCAAAACTCCAATGGAATTAAGGTAATCCATTTAAAAGCAGGAAGTTACTTTTTTACGATCAGGTAATTTAAATGTTAATTGATCGTTCAGACCCTCAAGGTTCCAAGACCCTCAAGGTTTCAAAAACCTTGAGGGTCTAAGTGGTTGATTATTAAAAACCCTCAAGGTTTCAAAAACCTTGAGGGTTTAAATGATTGATTATTAAAACATTGAGGGTCTAAGTGGTTGATTATTAAAACCTTGACGGTCTAAGTGATTGATGATTAAAAACCCTCAAGGTTTCAAAAACCTTGAGGGTTTAATCAATCTAAGTGTTAACAGCCAAATATTAGTATACCGGAAGTTTCCAGGGGTCGCGATAAGTCAGCTTTGACAGTTTATTGCCCGCATCCTCAGCGAATTTCATATTTTGGGTATCCCAATGCAACAGGGTTCCTGCACGGTAGGCGATGTTTCCCATTTCGGAAATGATGGCAGTCTGGGCTCCCACTTCGACTGATGCATTTGGTTTTTCCCCTTTTCTTATACCGTTCAGGAAATTTTTCACATGCTCCTTTAAACCACCAGCCGGCGGTTGAAGGGGTACATCGTCAATGAATTTCTTCTGATCTTTATTGCTTACTTCTGAAGCAACCTGCCAGCCGTTTCGCGATACAATCAGTGTTCCTTTGGTGCCTGTAAAAGAGACGCCATGGTGCATTCCATACGGACCCATACGGGGGATTAAGCCACATTCCCAGATCATGGTGTGGTTGGGGTAATTGTATATAGCTTGTTGTATATCAGGCGTTTCAATTACTCCTTTATTGAGGAAGCATCCACCGCCGGGTGCCACTGAATCAGGATATCCGGCCTTCATTCCGTGAACTGCAAAATCAAGCAAGTGTACGCCCCAATCGGTCATTGCGCCGCCTGCATAATCCCAAAACCATCTGAAATCGTAATGAAACCGGTTCTTATTGAATGGTTTTGCCGGAGCCGGCCCGAGCCACATATCATAATCCACATAATCGGGCGCCACGCCATTGGGTTGTGCCGGAACAGGTTCTCCCATTCCCTTGTATATCCAGGCCTTGACAAGGTTTACATCTCCTAATTTTCCTGAACGGACATATTCTGAAGCATCCAGCCAGTGTTGCGAACTTCGCTGCCACATTCCTACCTGCACCACTTGTTTAGGATATTTTGAGGCTGCTTTAACCATGGTCAGGCACTCTTCGATGCTGTGACCCATAGGTTTTTCCACGTAAACATGTTTTCCTGCCTCAAGCGCCATAATCATCATCAGGGCATGCCAGTGATCAGGTGTACCTATAATTACTACATCAACCTCTTTTAATTCAAGTACTTTTCTGAAATCAGTAAAGATCTGTGGTCGTTTGCTTTTTAATTTTTCAATTTCTGCTGCCCTGTCTTCGAGAATATTCCTGTCAATATCACACATGGCAATACAGTCAACATTTTCTTCATCTAGAAAAGCTTTTAAATCTGTAAATCCCATGTTTTTGCACCCAATGAGCGCTACACCTATTTTATCTGACGGATTACTGCAACTAACACTCCAGGGAATAATAGCTGCAGCAATTGTAGTTCCGGCAACAGTTCCCGATTTTTTCACAAACGATCTGCGGTTAATCTCTTCCATATTTATTTTTTTATTCACTGCCAACAATCTGGTTCCAAACCTATGAAAAAAATCTAATTAAAGAGCATTTTATCAACATAAATATCCTGAAAATTAGGATCTCCTTCCAGATTGATATGAAGTAACTTTGCCAGTATTTCTTCAGCAATACCGGTACCAGAGAACAAAAACATTTTTGCACCTATGAGTGCGGTATTTCCTCTTTTATAAATTTTTCCTTCCGGAAGTTCGATCATACCGGTTTCAACAATATTTTCAATATTGATGTAATTCCCGAATCCCCCCGCTATGTAAATCTCTTCAATATCATCAAGTTGAATGGATAGTTTATTGGCCAGGATGGTCAGTCCGGCCGAAACTGCGGCCTTTGCGAGCTGAAATTCATTAATGTCTTTTTGTGTCAGGCGAACCTTTCCAGTAAGAGGAACAGACTGCTCTTCAGAGTTGATTTCACCAAATACTCCGATAAGATCCGTTTTTCGAAGAATGGCAACAGCGTCAATCAGACCGCTTCCGCAGATCCCTTTCGGTGTTGTATTTCCAATCACACTCGCCTCCATCTTTCCATTGACCAGATTCAGTGAAGAGATGGCTCCGGTAACCGCCCTCATACCCATTGAAATATTAGCGCCTTCAAAGGCCGGTCCGGCTGCTGTTGACGCACAAAGGATCTGTTTTTTATTCCCTACAACAATCTCGCCATTGGTTCCCAAATCAATTAAAGCAGTATATTTTTCACTGTTATGAATTCCTGTTGCTGCTATTCCTGCCAGGATATCACTGCCTACAAAACTTCCTATCGAAGGATAAAACTGCACTTTTTCTCTGACCTTGAACTTCCATTCAAGCTCTTTGGGATCAAAGGATTTTATTCCCAGGTTGTTGGTGTGAAAAGGGTAGGATGCCAGCGGTGAAACATCGCAGTTACTGAAAATTAATTGCATCACCGAATTTCCAACGAGTACCACCTTTTTCAATTCGACATTCAATCTCTTAAGCATCAGTTTAATCATCATTCCAACGGCATTCCTGACAATTCGAGTCATCTCGGCGGAATTTCCATCCAGACATGCCTGAATTCTCGAAATCAGATCGGCTCCAAATCGTACCTGAGGATTCAGCATAGTTTCAACGGCCAGTACTTTTGATGAAGTTAAATCCACCAGCTGAGCTACAATGGTAGTGGTTCCCAGATCGACAGCAATTCCAAATCCTTCTTCAGGCGTGAAATCAAAAGTGCTTTCATCTGCCAGAATTAAATGGTTAAATTGCTCAATTTCGAGTGTTATATTACTGGTGCACAAGCTAAAGCAGGCCAGTCTCCAATCGTCTGAAAGACCTAGAATTTCGATTTTTTGCTCATGAATATCAGATTTTGTAATCTTGCCTTCCAATAGCCGTACTTTACATTTTCCGCAAGTTCCGTTTCCCCCGCATGGAAACTCAACTCCAAATTCATGAAGCACATCAATCAGAGGAGTTTGATCATTGACTTGCAGATCTTTCCCAAGCGGATAAAGGCTGATGGTATGTTTTTTCATGTTATATTATTTTTGTTATTATCGTTGTTTTAATTTCGTTTCCGAGTCCTTCAATCTGAAAGGAAATTGATTTTTCTGATATTATAATTAATTCATTTTGCTCTTTTGCAGGACAAGGCTCAAAAATACAATTTGATAGTGTAAAATTGAACAGTCTCCATCCGTTTTCTGTTCGAATATATCCTTTAGCACGGATTATATCAGGGTATTTACTGAATAGAAGTGCCAGCTGGTCGGCATTGAAAGTTAATTCTTTACTGAATAAATAGTTATTTGATTGATAATTAATGTCTTTAAGGTCAGGTTCGTCGGCGGGAATTATACGGTATTTATTTTCTTCGATTGTTGTTGAGCTTTCTGCATTTGGAAGTGACAGCCAGAAATCGGCATCTGCAATATGACAACAATTTTGTTTTTGAGGGTATATCGTTTTAAACTTTTCAATCAGGAGCGCCTGTCCGACCAGGTCTTCAAGCAGATCACATTTGCTAAATGCAATTAAATCGGCTTTTTCTATTTGCCTCCGATAAATTGGTAGTAGCTGAAGCCGGTTATTCTCAATAAAATTGATGTCAACCAAACAAATAACCGGCATTAAATGAAGAGATGGACTGGCCCGGACTATTTCTGTAACCATTTCGATTCCGCCCAGTCCGCTGGGTTCGATGATCACCCTTGAATAATTTCCTGTACCAATGATTTCCGATAAGTTTTCCTGAAAATATCCTTTAGCCGAACAACAAATGCAGCCCCCCGAAATATCAAAAACCGTTCCTGCATCTGATGATGAACGTAAGGTCTGGCTGTCGATGGAGATTTTCCCAAATTCGTTGATGATTACCGCCCATTGTTCGTCTGTCCTTTTGTTATTAAGGAGTTTAAGTATTGCCGTTGTTTTTCCGGCTCCCAGAAATCCGGAGATGATATGAACAGGAATTTTTTCCATTTGCCAAAAATAGCAAGGTTATCGGTTCAAACTACAATCTGCACAGAAAAGGTTCATCAATGATCTTTATTATTAATATGCAGTATTTTAGCAAAAGAGAATTATAACCATGAATCTTACCGGTCACTTATCACTTACTATTTGTTCATAAATCAACGACAACCCGCCTAAAGTCCGTATTCTGAAGGAATAAATTTACTCTGATCAATTAATGGAAGCATCATGGCTATAAAATCGGTTTCACTATCGGGAATGCTGTTCAGATCGTCGCGGAGAATCGGCAAGTAAGCGGTTTCTAACTCCGAAAGGCGCATTTTACCGGATTTAAGTGCCTCCTCAATAATGTCAAGAGCTGCGATTGCTCCATTTCGTGCATTGGCTACATATGATTCTCCTTTTACAAGTTCCCTGGATATTCTGATAACATTTTCGGGCGATAGAATCAGGGCCTGCGGGTCGGTATAAACATCCGAGGCAACAAGCAATTGCTGCAAAACCTGACAGTGCATTTTACCTGCACGCAGCGCTTCGTTCATTAGCCGGGCATCATATTCCAGCTGCTCGAGATAGGCAGTTGGAGCCATTCCCGAAAGTAATTTGATATTTTGTACCGATTCGTTACTCCATAAATCAGCGCATGCAGAAGCGATATTTCCTAACGGACTTAAATGAGCGCACGCAGCAGTTTTTCCTTCCATCGAAATGGGGATTCCTGTAATTGCCTTCAGAAACGGCCCTTCATAGCCACAATCTTTGTCGGGGCCAACGGCGCCTTCTTCCATTGCAACGATAGACCGGACTACAGAAATAACACGTACCAAGGTTGCAAAAACTTTTGGTATGTATTTTTTCTCTGCTAAAACCATAGCAGTATTGGCAAACCCGCAGGCTGAATCACCGGCTGCAATTTTACCATGCTTTTGTGCCACAGAAACAATTTTTTGCCAAAGAAAATGCATATCCCTGACTCCCAATACTGCAAGTGCAAAAACCATCCCTTTTATATCGCACATCATCAAAGCCTCGTCTGATACTTCTTTGCCGCCGGTACTTTCAATTGATAATAGGTCCCCTCCGGCAATCATACCGCGCTCGAAAAGCTCCATCATAGGTTCCAGATGGCTTGAACTTCGTTGACGAGCAGGCCGTTCAAATTCCCTTAAGTCATTGGGTGTTAGTCGTATTTCGGATTTAAGACCGTGTTTTTGATAGTAATTTTCGCAGATATCATTCATTATTTTAACGATCTCTACTCCAATTGCCGGAGTCTTAGTCATCTCAAGCAGTGTTTCAAATTCGAGGACCACTCCTTTGGAATTCATATGCAATGCATGTTCAAGCGCTCCTTCGGCAATCTCGCGGTAATGGCTATACACCTGTTGAAGTGTATTTTCATTAATACTCATGATAGGAAGAGTGAAATTGAGTTCGGCATATACCTGCCCGCCTCCTATTTCCAGTCCGCGCCGTGTCTTTACAGGATTCGGAGCGATTCCAAACATGAGATCTTCAGGATTATTTATGATCAGGTTCTTGTATTTCATGAGGCTAGTTTATTCATATATTCAACAGCTTTCTGAGGATCCGGAGCGTAAAAATCGGCGCCGATTTTTTTACAGAAATCGTCATTTACCGGCGCACCGCCAATAAGAATTTTAGTTTCAGGCGCAAGCTCTCTGATGCTAGCAACAATTTCGCCCATATTCACCATAGTAGTTGTTAATAAAGCGGATAATCCGACAACCGCGCCAGGGTTATTTTTCAATGCTTCCAGGAAACGGTCGGATCCCACGTCAACACCTAAGTCAACAATCGACCAGCCTCCGCCTTCAACCATCATTGAAACAAGGTTTTTGCCGATATCATGCAAATCGCCTTTTACTGTCCCGATAATAAAAGTTCCCTTGGTTTTAATGTCGCCGGAAGCAAAAAATGGCTTTAGCTGAAACATGGAAGCCCCCATCGCCCGGGCGGACATTAACATTTGCGGGACAAAGATTTTGCACTCTGCGAATTTTTTCCCAACCTTCTCCATTGCAGGAATTAACGCTTCTTCCAATATCCTTTGTGGTTTTATCCCTGTTTCAATTGCACTGATCGTCAGTTCATGTGATCCATCCATATCCCTGAGCTGGGGCGGGTAGGGCGATTTTCTGTCCACTTTGCCAAATTCAACTGCTTCAAGCAATTTTTCGAGTAATTCTTCCATAATGAAATTTATTTTGCGCCTGGTTAATAGCTTCTACAAAAATATCGGATACTAAGTCGAATAGCTACATCAATTTTTACTACTTTCGATGCGATATTCACATATTATGCCTTTAGGGTACAATTATTACCACTATGACTGCTTCACTTGAAAAATTTAGTGTAAAAGAGGATGAATCGATCAGGATTGGTATTTTTCAGGATAATATGGAAAAAAGTTCCTGGCATTACCATAATAATTTTGAAATCACGTTTATTACCGAGGGTTTCGGTAAACGAATTGTTGCAGATTCCATTGTGGAATTTCAACCCGGGGATTTGGTATTTATTGGCAGCAATTTGCCTCATGTGTGGATTGCCGATAAAGAGACCAGAATGCTGTCAGCCAGGTCACTTGAGATGGTATTCCTTCAGTTCACTTCCGATGTGGTGAGTCCTCAGCTTTTAATTCTTCCGGAGTTTAAATATATTTCCAAAGCGATTGCCTTATCGGAGCGCGGGATTCAGATTGTGGGGCAAACACTAAATGACGTAAGCGAAATTATGTTGCAATTGCCTTATTTGAAGAGTTTCGACCGTATGCTTCATTTTTTTAAGCTGATGGATATCATTGGACGAAGTGAAACCAATATTCAGCTGGCAAGCAAGGAGTATCTCAATATGCGGTTTACCACTGGTAATAAGCGGATTGCTGCGATCCATGAATATTTAATGAATAATTACCGCGAAAATGTGAATTTGCAGCGAATAGCCGAACTGGTGAATATGGCTGAAGGTTCTTTGTGTCGCTTTTTTAAGATGAATATGGGTATGACGGTTTTTGAATACCTGAATCAGCTCAAAGTCGAATTGGCATGTAAATTATTGATGGATAGGGACCTGAGTATTATGGAGGTTTGTCTGGACAGTGGGTTTAACAATCTGAGTCATTTTAATAAACAATTCAGAAAGGTCAACTCTATGCCTCCTTCTGAATACAGGAACCGGTTTATTGATCCAAATAATCCGGCCGGCTTTCAAAACCTGTCGGGGTTGAAGTCGGAATAAATAAAGTACATTAAGGATATACTTCCTGAAAATGATCACCTCCTCTTTTTATTTTCCTCAGATACTGAAATCAGTCTGTCCAAAAGACCGGTGATTTGTTCGGATATTTGATCTGCAGAAACAACTTCGGAGATTGTAATCGACTCATATTTAGCCGTCTCAGCTTGATTGTTCCAGGTGTTACAGGGCTCATTTCCACGTTTGGTATCCAGCGCAGAGTGTGATTCCATATTTTTCGCATACTTCTTTTTTTGCAAGTGAATCAGCGAGATCCCAGCCGATGTCCTGAATAAATCCGGGTGCATCTTCGTCAATGTTAAATACATCATGTTGTGCTTTAAATACCGTCTTTCCATACTATTGGAGTCCTTTACGGTTTGTTATTAGCATCTATTTTGTATAATTTATTTGATTGTCAACCAGTTTTATATGCTGTAAAATAGATGATTATTCAGTGAAAACAGCAGCACAAATAAAATTATTTGGCTATAAAATATGTTTGAATACATGAAATTTTCATAATAAGTGGATTATTTTTCGTATCTTAGATAAGTCTAGAAGTTATAGCATAATTAGGTAAAGCGATTGGGATTTTGATTATTGTCGTCCAAAATATTGTGAGGTTTATTGTGATAAAAGTGATTAAGAAACCGAAGAGTATTTGTTTTTCAATGATAAAATTCTGTGCGAAAATCAATTTCCATAGCGTTAGTATTTCAGCAGTACTGTTTTCTGAAAATTTAATACAGAGATGATTATGAAAAAAAAGGATTATTTACTTTTAATATTGATAACCTGCATCGTAGGATGTAAGCCTCAGGTGCCTGATTATTATAGTACTGGCAAGACGAAGAGTGATCTTCAGGACTATATTGGAGCCATAGAAGATTATAACAGAGCTTTAGCCCTTGATCCCTATAATCCGACAATTTATCTTAGCAGAAGTTATGCTAAGTTTTATCTGAAAGACTATAATGGAGTATTACCGGATGTTAACCGTGCCATCTCGATTGATTCCGAAAATGCCGTGGCTTATAATCTTAGAGGGCAGGTTAAAAGTTTGCTCAATGACAATCTTGGAGCAATAGCTGATTATGATAAAGCGATAGAACTTAATCCGGATTATGCAGAGGCATATTCTCTTCGCGGGATTGAAAAATACAATTTGGAAGATTACCCTGGCGCATTTATTGACTATAATAAAGCAATTGAATTTGATCCCGCTTACGCATCTGTTTTTGATAATATAGGTATGGCAAAGTCGAAGCAAAAAGGTTATATGGGAGCAATTGCCTATTTGACCAAAGAAATTGAGAGTGATCCCAAAAGTGCTCAGGCATACTACAGCAGGGGGGTTTGTGAAATTATGCTGGGCAATAACGAGCGGGGATACAGCGATTTAAGTAAAGCCGGTGAGTTGGGCTTTACCAAAGCGAATGAGATCATTAATAAGTACCGTCAATAAAGAAAGCATTGAAATTCAGTGATTTAAACCGTCTCAATAAAAATTGAGGCGGTTTTTTTTGAGCTGTCAACAGGTAATCTCGTTTATACTAATTCTCACTCGTTCAGCATATTTTAGCTTAGGAACTTACTTCCCCTGTCAATTTTGATTTAACCTGTTTTAACCGGATCTGAATTTGATCAACAGGCCGATTGACAATTGATTAAATACCCGGAACGGGAAATGATTATCGGTACGAAAACATCGTGGCAAAGCTTGTTTTACGATTGAGTCCAGGAATGCTGTCAAGGAATTTGGAATCTGAACAAACGATCATGAAAATGTAATTCCGACCAGTGCGAAAAGAAGTACATTTGAAATGTCTTTTAATACCGGAAACCGGAGTGTATATTAAGTCTGGGGTGGATGAAAAATACGTGCAAAAATTATTCTGATAATATTAAATATGCAACTGGACTATATTGACAATATAAATGAATTTGGAGATAACATTTTGAGATTATATGACTTTGATTGCTCTCAGGCCAATAAATTCCGGCAGCTGATTGTTGAGAATATTGTCATTGACAAGAAGCCGCTCGATTTGTCAACCGTTGATTTTATTCAGGCACGCAACTGTAAATTGGTGCTCCGAATTTCAGACCACGACAAAGGAATTGTGAGATGGGCCAATATGCAATTTTCCTGCGACTTAACTATACGAGGTTATGAAAACATGATTGCTTTGTTAATACCATTCTGTCAAAAGGAAACCAAAGGATATCAGTGGTTGTATGACATTGATTCATCTACTGATTTTTTATTTTCCCCAGGAGGGACCTGGTAGCTTTAATTATTCGTTATTATATTTATTGATTGTTTTACCGGGCAGGAAGTCACGGATATGCTCACACCAGCAGGATTTAGTAACATCTCACGAATCGAATTTGACTCTGGATTGAGTCAAATGACTGCCCGGAAGACTTTATAAAAGCAAGCTGAAGGAAAAAACCTATACAAACACAATCAGACAGAGTTCAGATTACACTCCCTAAAAATCAACTTCATATTTCATATCCACAGGCTCCCAGTGTATCTGACTGATCCGGATATTCCTGATCCGGATTTTACTGCAATAGGTTTCAAAGCCCACCTTCGTGTATTTTTGGTTGTCAATCGGATTGGGATCCATGGCCTCAAGTAACAACTTTTCATCCGCCAGAATAAAACATTGTCCATCAATACTTCCAGCCTGAATACGGTATATTCTGCCCGGTTCAAAATTAAATAATGGCGTACCTACCATAAATTTGTAGTCGTTCGATTTTTCAATTCCTACTTTTCCTGTCCACCAGCCCTGCAATCCGGCCACATATGCTATTCCGCGCTGATCGGTTTCTGTAAGCCATTCGCCATTCCACATCACATTGATATCATGCGAAGACGGCAGAATGGTTTGAGCTTCAAATTCAACCAATACATTTCCAGGGAAATCCTGATCCAGAATAGCCATGCCAGGCCAGTTTCCGGGGTTCTCACCTTCAAGCCAGCCGTCTTTAACAGTCCATTTGCTGTGGTGTATTGTCCACGATTTTGAAAAATTGTCCTCAGTAAGAGGTTGATCATAGAGTACCTGCGATGAATCCAGCAGGATTCTTTTTTTCATCAATTCTATCATTTTCATACTGTCCGGTTTTTTTAAAGGATCCTTTTCTCTGCTGCTGATTATTTGTCCAAAAAGCAGAAATCTGACAAGCTGCATTCAAATCATTAAATATAGAAGTTGATAAACTTACAGACTTTTTTGATAATAAATTATAAGAATGAAATAATGTCGTATTTTCTCAATCGACTTTAATGAAAAAATAAAATTAAAAAAAATGTCATCAGTCTGACGGACTAAGTCACCAAAGAGACACCAAGGCTTTGTCTTAGAATTTGGTGTCCGTC
>CAYHDA010000131.1:0-11502 GCA_964355145.1 uncultured Mariniphaga sp. | reverse complement strand
ATACGAAGCAACTATTTATTCAGATGATGAGCATACCTCGGCATTTGGCAACAAAGAGACGTATAAAATATCAAATGAAATAATCTCAAAAGGGGCGGTATACCATTTTAAAATGGCTCCCGGTGGCGGACATGCAATAATAATCAGGAAGAAATAAAAACGATCACTTAATAAGTCTGACAATAAAGTAGTTAGCTAAATAATATAGTAATTTATCATGAATAACAAACCTGTATTTTTAATAATGGCATCCCTGTTGAGCCCTTCATTGCTCTCTTCCAAGAGTGTTGAAACCGGGGAAAACAATCCTCAAAAGCCAAATATCGTCTATATTATGCTTGATGAAGTTGGATATTATGAACCTTCCTATATGGGGAACAAAAAACTTCTTACGCCCAATCTTGATCAAATGGCAAAAGAGGGTGTCATCTTTACAAATGCTTACGCGGGAGGTTCAGTATGTGCCCCCTCAAGAGTTTGTTTTATGACAGGAAAACACATGGGGCACTCCAGCATGAGAGGTAACGATGGCGGTTCGCCTATCAGGGGAAATGAGGAAACAGTGGCCTCGGTACTGAAAAATGCGGGATACGCAACCGGTGGTTTTGGGAAATGGGGTTGTGGAAACCGGGGAACATCAGGCGTTCCTGAAAAACATGGTTTTGATTTATTTTTTGGTTATTACGATCAGGTACATGCCCATTCATTCTATCCTAAATATCTGATAAAGAATAGCCAGGAAGTTTCGCTCAAAGGAAATCCCGGCAGTTTCTATGATGGCGAAACACACGCGCAGGACGAAATTTTCAAGGAGGCCGTTCAATTTATCAGAAAAAACGCGGACAAACCATTCTTCTGCTATTTACCATGGACTCCGCCTCATGGACTCTGGGGTTTATCAAAAGACCATCCTTCCTACAAACTATTCGCAGACAAAGATTGGAAAGTCGACGGGTCGTGGAAGGAAGACGATGGCATTCGTTACGCGGCATTGCTTCATATGGCAGATCATCAGATTGGGGAGATTTTCAAACTCTTAAAGGAACTGGGTTTGGATGAAAATACCATCGTTTTTTTCTCAGGAGACAATGGAGGATCTGATTATTTCGCTTCAAAAGAGCATCCACGTGGATTGTTTGGCCCTAACGTAAATCCGGAAACCGGCGTTGAATTCAGAGGCGACAAAGGAACTGTTTATGAAGGAGGGTTAAAAATACCGATGGTTGTCAGGTGGCCGGGGAAAATCGCTGCAAATACAAAAAATGATTTGCTTTGTTATTTCCCTGATTTTATGGCTACAGCCTCTGAATTGGCAGGTGTTGAGGCGCCCAAAGTGTGCGATGGAATGTCGATTCTTCCTGCATTATTGGGAAAACAGCAGCAGCAACATGACTACCTGTTTTGGCTATTCAAAGGACAGCATGCAGTGCGTGCGGGTGATTGGAAGGCATATGCCAAAACAACAAAAAGTGAAGGACTGACAGATTGGGAACTTTACAACCTGAAGCAGGATCCTGGTGAGCTCAATAATGTAGCTTCCTCTGAAAAAAAGGTTTTGGCTAAATTGAAAATATACATGAATGAGGCCTTCACCGAATCGGTAGGAGGGGAGATCTATGATAAAGTGCTGTATATTAAAGATCATGAAATCAATGGTCCGCAGCCTCCGAGAATTCGTAAAAAACAATTGTAAATAAATGCACAAAGAACAATGGATATAAAATACCAAGTCAACGTATTGTTTAGTAAGCTAATTAAGCAACAGACGTTTTTTGCGTCAAGAATAATATTTCTGGTCTTTTTTCTGGCAATAAGTTTCTTTCAGCCACTGCTGGCCTTGTCGCAATCGGATAAGGGAGGAAAGGCATCACCTGTTGAACTATTCAGAGCTGTTGTTAAAAGCAAGGACAAGGCACTCTACTCAAAAGCGGCTCTGGAGCTGCGGCTTTGGATGATGGAGAACGATCCTTACAGGCCAATCTATCACTTCACAGGTCCCGAAAGCTGGATCAATGACCCCAACGGTGTCATCTTTCACAAGGGGATGTATCACCTTTTCTACCAGTTTGACCCGATCGTCGACGGTCAACGCAGTAAACGGTGCTGGGGGCATGCAGCGAGTAAAGACCTCGTCCACTGGGAAGACTGGCCTGTAGCACTCTGGCCCGATACCCCTTATGATCAGGGTGGTGTTTATTCCGGAAACATAGTGATCGATGACAACGGAATCCCCACTGCCTTCTATACCGGAAACGTACAGGCGAGGAAAGAGACATACGGCATGCAGGCCCGAAGCCTCGACGGATTCCTTACATGGGAGAAGAAGATGGTAATGCACAATGATCAGCGGCCAGATGCTTCATCCCCTGTTCACTGGGATGCACAGATATGGAAAGACAGCAATGTCTGGCATCAGCTTATCGGTGGTGCCCTGAACGGCAAAGGTGCTGCCCAAATTTGGACATCCCCTGATTTGGAAAATTGGACTTACCAAAAGGCAATCTACAGCGGTGATCCGGGAAATTTCTGGGAACTCCCTTATCTGGTTCAGTTTGGGGAGAAATATGCACTTTTTGTCGGCAGGGGAAATCCCTACTGGATCGGAGAGTACGACCGGAAGACCCTGACATTTACTCCCGACAGCCTGCAGACTAAATCAATCGACAACGGAAATTACTACTCATTTAACCTGCACATGACCGATGACAAAGGGCCTGACGGAGAAAAACGTCAACTTATGCACGGCTGGGTCAACGGGCCTCCATCTCCAACCAAAACTGTCCCATTCTGGCATGGTGCTCACTCCATTCCACGTGTCATCACGCGTGAGGGAAATCGTCTCAGACAGGAACCTATACCCGAAATCCAGTCACTGCGTGGCAAACATTACACTTTTTCTGACCTGACAGGGAAGGACCTGCTCAAAGGAATTAAAGGTGATGCTTTTGAAATAAAGGCAACTTTTACTCCGGGCAATGCAAAGCGGCTTGGCTTCAGATTACGCATTGCTGAGGATGAAAAGAGCTGCACACGCGTATTCTTCGACACGGCATCCGGCACATTCGGGGTAGATGGCGACGCAGTTGCGAAATCGCCGCAAATGAGCTGCTTAAATCCGGGAGAAGATGTTCAAATGCACATCTTTCTGGATAAATCAATCATCGAAGTATATCTGAATGGAAACGCTCAGACGGCAAGAACATTCCCTGATCCCGGCTCACTGGGTCTTGGCATATTCTCCGAGGGTGGTGAAGCAATATTGAAATCTTTGGATATTTGGGAAATGAAATCTATGTGGGAAAAGAGAAAATGAAAAATAATCTGGCGCTGATATTATTAGTTGCCGGCATTTTTCTATTAAGAGAAACGCAGGCTGGCACAATCAAAATATTTCCTGCAGAAATGGGAAATATTAAAGATTCGGTTGTTCAGCGGAAAGAAGGTTTGATAAATTTATCCGATCCTAATTTCCCTCTGATTCAGCTACCGGCTGATTTTCAATCCAACCGTACAACGAAACGATTTAACCCTTCAAAAGGTGAAGAGGTCGAAATTCTTAATGCGATGGGGCCGGGTTGCGTCCGACACTTTTGGATTACGACGACAGCAAATGCGACAGGTCGCAATAGCAATATTCGAATAAAAATCTATTGTGATAATAATGAGACTGCTGCTGTGGATATGAAGCTGAATCAATTCTTCAGTGTGTTGCTGAAGGATGAACCCTACAGGATCGAATCGGCTCCGATCAAGGTTCTTCCAAAATCAGGGTTGAACAGTTACTTTCCCATCCCGTTTCAGAAATTTTGCAGGATTATTCTGATTAATCCAGATGATACAAAACCTGGAATCTGGTCGATGGTAGATTGGCACAGCTACGATAAAGAAACGGAAATAACCCCTTATCGTTTTCATGCAAGCTATCGTGAAGAATCACCGGCAGAAGAACTGGGTACCTACTTAATAGGGGATATCCCGGGGAGAGGGTTTGTCGCCGGATTATCGATGGGTATTCGCAGAACAGATTTTAAAGATATTATCTATCACACCGGAGGGGATACCTGGCTGCTGGACGGTGAAATGAATCCTCATGTTTTGCGCGGTATAGGAGTGGAAGATTTCTTCGGTCAGTCTTTTGGTTTTAACCTCGATAATAGTCAGTGGTCCGGATGCCCTTTCGTGGATGTTAATGGCGATAAATGTGCCGAAGGCGTAGCTTATCGTTTTTTTGGGCCTGACTGTGTATCCTTCAAATCTTCCTTGGTACTTCGGATGGGGAGCCGGGCAAATCATACCGAGAGTGTTATTTATTATTACCTTGACGAAAGCATAGACAAGATTCAGAAAATAAAAACACCCGAAAAATGGATACTTTCAGGGCCTTTTGAGTGTAAAACAAAAGAAGATTTTGATAAAACTGAATTCCCCGAAAAGCCGGTTTCTGAATGGCCGGCTAGTTGGGAATGGGGGAATCGGACCCTGAAATCCGTTGAACTTGCTTCTGAACATTCATGGATTGATTTCACCCGCCGTTTCCGGCAGAATAAAAACGGCAACACAGGCACTCACCCAGTCGATGCGGCAGCTTATGCACAAACTATAATTAACATGGATGCTGAAAGGCATTGCTCTCTGCGCATAGGCTTCGATGATTGGATTAAAATCTGGGTGAACGGAGCCTTAGTCTCTTATCTGCAGCATGATAACGGTTTTGCCGTTGAAAATATTCCTGTTAATCTGAAAAAAGGAGAGAATACAATTCTAATAAAACTTAGTAATAAAGACAATATCGAATGGCGTTGCTGGGCATTTAGCTGTGTGATTGAAACCCCCGGATTCCCGAAAAAATAAAAATTCATTTTTCAGTCCAGATTTTAGGTTTTTATCACTCTTTTAAATGTAAAAACAGAAACAATAACATTTTGAAAAAATATCTTTTATCCTTTATCATTCTCCTGTTCATAGGTGTCTCGGTTTCTGAGGCACATTTGTCTTCCTCGGAAATTCAATTTTATGTCGCGAATAGCGGGAATGACAGAAACCAGGGCACTTTACAAAAACCGTTTGCAACGATCGAAAGGGCAAGAATCGCAATTCGCGAATCAAAAATAAAAGATAATAATTTTATCGTTTATGTGCGGGGAGGTAACTATTATCTTGATAAACCAATTGTTTTTGACGAATTTGATTCAGGGAAGGATGGTTATAAGGTTACTTATGAAGCTTATCAGTCCGAGAAACCCGTAGTTGTAGGAGGGAAACCTTTAACCAACTGGAAGAAAGTCAGTAATGGTGTTTATAAAACCAAAGTGGAAATTGGCGATGACCACTTCTTTCATATTTTTGAAAATGGGAAAAGGGCTTCTGAAGCGAGGTATCCAAATGAAGGATACCTTTTAGGAGTTCAGTCGATTGCCCGTAAGGAAGTGACAAACAGCGCCTTGGATTTCTCTGCCAGAACAGAAGATTTGATTGCGGATTTTACAGTCACCGAGCGAAGCCGAATTTCCTTATGGCCCGGAACAGATTGGTTTTCTGCAGTTGCTCCAATAACATCGATTGATAAAAGCAAAGGAATCATTGTAATTGGCGATACGGTTCACACTACAAATATTAACCAACGAGAGTCGCGGCGGTATTACCTGACAGGGATCAAAGAGGCTTTCGATGCTCCCGGTGAATTCTATTATGACAAGGCAAAAAAGGAGATTTATTATCGTCCGTTCTCTGACGATATCAATCACAGCGAGATCATTCTTCCGCTTGTTCCTGCGGTTGTAAGATTTAAAGGGGGAAGTTCTCCGGTTAAAAATATTGTTTTCAATGGCATAGATCTGACCATATCCCGTTTTGGATCTTTCTTTTGTGAAACGCGCAAGGGAACACATGGAACGAATGGGTGGAATGAACCGGCCAATAAAGAAGGATTAGTCTATTTTGAGAATGCCGATAGTTGCCGGGTGGAAAACTGCAGGATCTCTAACGCCGGCTATAATGGGGTCAGCATGGTATGGAGGGCCTTGGATAATGTATTGACAAATTGTGAGGTGAAGAATTGTGGTTTTCATGCTGTTTTACTATCGGGCTACAGGGCCGAATTTGGCTCAAAAGCTGATAGTAATAAAAGGAACATAATATCCAACAATCATTTGCACAATTGCGGAGAGCTTGTGGGGCATGGTGCCGGGGTATTTGTTTGGGCAAGCGGATATAATAAAATTACCAACAATGAAATACATGATATGCCTCGTTATGGCATTTGTATTAAAGGCCAGCGTTGGGGAGGAATTTTTGGTGATAAGTCAGAAATAAAAATAAAAACAGGCGAACTCGCAACGAAGGAAAACAAGTGGGATTTTCTCCATTCAAGGAATAATTTTATCGCTTATAATGATATCTACAGGGTAAGTAAAGAATCGGAGGACAATGGAATAATCTCTTTTTGGGGTTGCGGGAAAGATAATATTGTATATAACAATAGCTTGCATGATGTCAAAGAGCGTGATGTCAAAGGAGGAACGATGGCCGTTTACCTCGACGATGCAGCTGATTATGTGAAAGTAGAAAACAATATTATTTACGGTCTTGGTGTTGGCTCCTGGATTTATCCGATACTTGCCAAAGGGGTACACAACTCTTTTATCAACAATTACATTATTTGTGAAGCATCCAACCAGGCGGCAATACGAAATGTTACCCAGTATAATGAGGAGGTAGGAGCCCATATCTATAAAAGGAATATCATTTACCTGAAGGGAAGCTCTGACATCTTGTCTTTTGGATTACTGAACGGTGATAAATTGGCGGCATGTGATTCCAATTTAATTTTCAGCAAGACAGGCATCTATAATTATGCCGATGGAAATAAAAAGAGAAGCGCTGAAGAATGGAAGAATACATTTAATAATCGATACGATCAAAACAGTATCTACGCAGATCCCCTGTTTTATAATGTTGATTTACACGATTTCAGGCTATTGAAAAATTCTCCCGCACTCAAAATGGGGATCACACCTATTGATATTGATAAAATTGGAGTTCAGAAAAAAATCAATTAAGATCTTATTTCACATTTTTATGAGAAGAACATTGTTAGCATTTATGATATCGGTTGCTTTTCTGGCGATGTCAGCTCAAAAAGTCATATCCGAAAACAAAACGTCGAGGGTTGAGTATTACGTATCCGCGGCAGGAAATGATGCAAATCCTGGTTCAATTGCCAAGCCTTTTCACACACTTGAAAAGGCACAGTCATCTGTTCGCCTGTTATTAAAAAATGATCCCAAACAAGATATTACTGTTTACCTGCGTGGTGGAAATTATTTTATCGAAAAGACCATTCATTTTGATGAACGGGATGGCAGTAAAAATGTCAGGATAAAATATGCAGGGTATCAAAATGAAAAGGCAACGATAATTGGCGGAGTTGCTGTTATCGGTTGGGAAAAATGGAAGGATAATATCTTCCGTGCCAAACTGCCACCGCAATTGCAAGGCAAACATTTTTACCGGCTTTTTGATAATTCGCAAAGTGCCGTGTCTGCCCGTTATCCCAATCTGGGGTGTGGCTTTGGCAATGGCCTCGAGTGCATCAATAATACTACAGTAAAAATACCGGTTGAGTGGAAGAATTATGATTTTTCGAATGCCCAGGTTTATGGGTGGATAGGGCTTAACTGGTTCTCGGAATTACGCGCGGTGCTGAGCATTGACAAGGAAAAACTGCTC
Organism: uncultured Mariniphaga sp.; assembly: GCA_964355145.1. Lineage (GTDB taxonomy): Bacteria > Bacteroidota > Bacteroidia > Bacteroidales > Prolixibacteraceae > JAAFHB01. The sequence continues at coordinate 3,774 of CAYHDA010000131.1, read as the reverse complement.
CTGACTGTCGACCCGGGGGCGGATGGCCGTATGGGTCTGAATGAGCGTATTTATATACAGGGAGTGCCGGAACTGCTCGATGAAGAAAATGAGTGGTGCATAAAAAATGATTCAGTCTATTACTTCCCTTCTGATAAAAGCGACATCAATAAACGGTTGATAATCGCCCCAACAGAATCAAGAGTAATTGAAATCAAAGGAAGCACTGCCAGTCAATTGATCGAAAATATCTCATTTGAAAATCTGCATTTTCAGGGTTCTGATTTTGTCAATTCATGGGAGATATTTCATCCCGGCGAAGACAACATGATACCCGCACATTTGCAGGAAGGATTGATTTTCATCGAAAACGCCAAAAATATTTCGGTGAAATATTGCGAAATAAAAGGAGCTGGACATAGTGCCGTTTTTATTAATAACAAGAGCGAATCGTGTACTGTATATGGCTGTACCATATCGGACGCTGGTTTTTGCGGCATTTATGTCAATAGCTATATGCCCGCTGATCCTCGCTTTCCCAATGCCCAGGCCTCTTATATCAACAAAAAACACAATTTGTCCAATAATTTCATTCATCATTGCGGATTATCCGTAGGCACGGGCTCCGGAATCGTATTGTACCAAAGCGGCGATAACCGGATCACTCACAATGTTATATGCGATATGCCCCGTTTCGGTATTTCCTACTCCGGCATCCGGGATGGCGTATTGAACGGAAGACCGGTTACAGGCGAGAAGATCAACTATGCCAGTCATTTCGATTACGTGCATACACGGAATAATTACATCGCCTACAACGATATTTTCAATGTTTGCCGCTCAAGTCTTGATTTTGGCGCCATACAATCATGGGGTCCGGGAAGGGATAATGTCTTGGATTGCAACGCGATTCATGATGTTGATCAGGCTGTCAGGTGGGACGCATGGGCGCACGGACTTTTTACCGATGATGGGAGCGATTTTGTAACGCTGAAAAATAATATCGTTTTCGAGCTGAAAGGTGGCAAATTAACCGGAGCGGTGATGGTGAAATCGGTGAACGAAGTGGTGACAAACAATATTTTTGCCGATAACGCTATTGGAAGAGCAATCACGATGGCCCCTTTTATCGAACCTTCGATGAACAATGTCGTCCATAAAAATATTCTCTTTCAATCAGGCGAAATGCTTTATGCCGTCAACAATAATTCTCTGGGAAAAAATTTCTACGGTCGTAAAAAAAATGATTTTAACAAGGAATATGTCAAGGATCAAAAGGTCTTCAAAGAGGTGGATTTCAATTTAATATATCCTGCATATCAGCAACTTGACTCATTGAAAAAATATGGATGGGATATTAATTCTATGATAGCGGATCCTTTGTTTGATAAAAAACATGAACAGTGGGACATCACTTATTCCGATTATAAGCTTAAACCGGAATCTCCTGCTTTTCGGTTAGGGTTTACTCCAATTCGTTTCGACAGCATTGGTTTATTGAAAGATTTTCCTTTTGATCGAAAAATCGTAAAAAGTGCCGGTTTGACGATCCAGGCAGAAGATTATAGCCGGATGAAAGGATTACGAGGTGTCGGCTCTACCGGTATCAATAAAATGGATAAGGGAGCGTGGGCAAAATATAATGATATTGATTTCGGTGCAGGCTTCTATAATAAGTTCGTATTTAACCTTAATAATACGGAAACTGACAATACGCAAAAAAGTTTGTTCGAGATCAGGCTCGATTCGCCAACCGGAATATTAATTGGAACTGTTAATGAAAAGGAGCATGAGGCGATAGTCAAAAATGTCAGCGGAATACACAATTTATTCCTTGTCTTTCATAAGGAGGTCATGCTGGACAAGTTCAGATTTGCCAGATAAGCATTCTGTCTGACCTTTAAAATCAAATTTAATAAAGAAGAATAAAATATGAATAAGCGCATGAGTAAAATATTTTTTGCAGGAATTGTTATTCTGTTGTTTGCTTTCACGAGTGAGAAAGATAAAGGCAGTTCACCCCCGATGAATCCTTCTTCATGGAAACCTTCCGGAGATAAAATAATGACAGAATGGGGAGAAGCGATCACTCCTGACAATGTTTGGAAGGAGTATCCACGGCCTCAGTTTGTGCGCGGTAACTGGCTTAATTTAAATGGATTATGGGACTATTCCATCATTTCAAAAACAGAACCTCAGCCAGTTACTTACCAGGGCAAGGTCCTTGTCCCTTTTTGCATGGAATCGGCACTTTCAGGTGTAGGAAAAGTTGTTAAACCGGATGACAAAATATGGTACCGAAGAACCTTTTTGATTCCGGAAAAATGGACCGGACAGAAAATAATATTGAATTTCGGAGCGGTAGACTATGAGACGCATGTTTTTGTAAATAAAGCTCTCGTTGGCTCTCACAAAGGAGGGTTCGACAGTTTCTTCTTTGATATCAAGGATTATCTGAAATCCGGGGAAAATGAACTGGTTGTTGTGGTATCAGATCCTACATGCAAGGGTGAAAATCCTGCCGGAAAACAGCGGCACAAGCATCAGGGAATATGGTATTCGCCGGTTTCCGGAATATGGCAGACCGTATGGCTGGAGCCTGTGAATGACCAGCTTTCACTCGAAGAACTTAAAGTAACTTCCGATATTGATAAAGGAGAAATTGCCGTTGAAAACCATACGGATAATGCGATGGCGGGCAAGGAATATGGCGTTAAACTTACTGTTTCATCCAAAGGGAAAGTGATAGCTTCTGCTTTGTCACCTATAAACAGCGAAATTGTGATAAAGATCCCTTCACAACACTGCTGGTCGCCGAACGATCCGTTCCTGTATGACCTGAAAGCTGAACTTTATAAGCTTGAAATTTCCAAGGAAGATGCAAATAAAGAAACGGCCTTTGATGTTTTGAAAACAACAGGAGAACCTCTTGATATCGTTGGCAGTTATTTTGGAATGCGTAAAATTGCTTTAGGAACCGGGAAAAATAATCAGCCGGTGATGTACCTGAATAATCAGCCTGTTTTCCAAAATGGAGTACTCGATCAGGGATGGTGGCCCGATGGATTTTATACGCCTCCAAGTGAAGCGGCTGTTTTATTTGAAATGAATTTTTTGAAGGATGCAGGTTACAATATGCTAAGAAAGCATGTGAAGGTCGAATCTGCCCGCTACTATTACAACGCGGATAAACTGGGACTTTTGATATGGCAGGATATGCCTTCTGCGGCAAGCCGTCCAACCGGCGGGCCAACCGCTCAATTTTCAGGAAGAGAAGCCACACGTGGAATCTATAAAAAAGCCTCCTCGTCAGCACAGTTTGAACTTGAATACCGCAATATAATTAGTATGCTCTGTAATCATCCCAGCATTGTTACCTGGGTCACTTTTAACGAGGGATGGGGGCAATATGACACCGGTCGTTTGACCGATTATGTCAGAGGATTGGATAAGACAAGGCTGATTGATTCTGCAAGCGGCTGGTCCTTATTTGATTATGGTGATATTTACGATATTCATACTTATGAGGGTGTTCCTGAATCTCCTGAAAAAATGACAAATCGTGCCATCGTCTTGGGTGAGTATGGAGGAATCAAGTGCATTATAAAGGGTCATACCTGGCTGCCAACCGTAAACGATCAGGATTACAAACCGATTCTGGATAAGCTGGAAGATAGCTACCGCAAAAAATTCTCAGAGATCATCAGACAACAACAAGAAATTGGTATTAGCGCCGCAGTATATACTCAAGTATCAGATATTCAAGGAGAATTGAGCGGGCTTCTAACCTACGAC
>CAYHDA010000130.1:0-11624 GCA_964355145.1 uncultured Mariniphaga sp. | reverse complement strand
TAAACAGTAGAGAAATGAATAGATAAATTAGAAATTGCTTCATTGGTATGGTGATCATTGATAATTTAAAATTGATAATTTAACATTAATAATTTAATGTCGTTTAGTTAAGCCCGAAGGGCTGCAATCTCAATAACCGCCGGTGTAACCGGTGGTAAAAACGACTAAAAACACAAGAGCCCTGCAAGGGTTCAACCCCTACGGGGCTGAGTTTGTTACCTTAGTTCTATTCCGTGAGTTTCACTCACGGTTATTGAAATTTGCCCCTTTTAGGGACTAAAATGCCGTTTTAAGCTTAACTAAACGACATTTATTTTCTGATGAATAGGTTTCAAATAAATTGATCGAATAATACGACAATATTTTATTTCTACAACTTAACATCTAATTATTCGTACTAATCAGGTTACACCAGTGGGAAAAAAACTTAAATTTGATCTGTTCATTCTACTTGATTAATCAATGAAAACATTTATCCTCTTTATCCTCTCCTTTTTCTGTGCATCGCTTAGCTATGCTCAGATTGCAATTGTAAAAAACGGAAAACCAGTTGGCCGGATTGTTGTCGGTCCGCATTCTAAAACAGACCGGCAGGCAGCCGCTCTTTTCAATTACTTTGTAAAAAAGATCACGGGCGTCTCTCTGCCCATCGTCTCGCCTGATACGAAAAGGAGGAAAGGTGATCTGATTATTGAAACCCGGGATACACAGCAATCATCCGGTAGTTTTTCCGGAATTGAAGAAGATGGCTTCCGTTTTAGCAGCAATGATTCCACTTTCCGGATTACCGGGATAAACGGATCCGGCACAGTTTATGGTGCAGTTGATTTACTGGAGAATTATTTTGGTGTCCGGTATTTTGCTGCAAATGCCTGTACTTATCCAAACAGCAATGAAATGGCGCTTCCGCAAAGGTTGACCAAAAATGAAAATCCCTCTTTCCGTTACCGGCAAACTCAAGCTTATAGTCTAGCAATCGATACACTTTTTAAGACCTGGCACCGGTTGAAAAATCCGGGTGAAATTTTTGCCGGCAATTATTGGGTTCATACTTTTGACCGGATTTTGCCTTCCGGGAAGTATGGGAAAGTGCATCCTGAATATTTTTCATTTATCAATGGCCAACGCCGTCCGGGTGCTGCCAGTCAGTGGTGTCTGAGCAATCCGGAGGTTTTTGAGATCGTTTCAAAGCGTGTCGACTCCATTTTTACTGCCAATCCCAATCAAAAAATGATATCGGTCAGTCAGAACGATGGTAACTTCACAAATTGCTCCTGCGACCAGTGCAAAGCTATCGACGACGAGGAAGGGAGTCCGGCCGGAAGTATTATCCGTTTCATGAATAAGCTGGCTGCCCGTTTCCCCGATAAGGAATTTTCCACATTGGCCTATCTTTTTTCAGTTGCACCACCTAAACTGGTCAAGCCTTTGCCTAATGTAAATATCATGTTATGTGATATTGACTGTTACCGGGAAGTCAGCCTTACGGAAAATCCTTCTGGAATGGCTTTTGTGAAAAATATGGAGGGATGGGCAAAAATATCGGATAACATATTCGTGTGGGACTATGGAATTAATTTTGATAACTATGTTTCTCCTTTTCCCAATTTCCATATCCTTCAGACTAATATGCAGCTGTTTAAGAAGAACCATGTAACCAGGCATTTTTCTCAAATTGCAGGAAGTAAAGGGGGCGATTTTTCAGAACTTCGAAGTTATGTTGTGGCAAAATTGTTGTGGAACGTAAATTGTAACGTCGATTCTGTGATTCAATCATTTTTAAGCGGATATTATGGCGCTGCTGCTCCTTATTTATACCAGTATATAAAGATTCAGGAAGGAGCTTTGCTGGGAAGCCATATTCCTTTGTGGATTTACGATACCCCCATTACACACAAAAACGGGATGTTAAGTCCTCCTCTGATATCCCGTTATCGCCGGTTGTTTGATCAGGCAGAAAAGGCAGTCTCAACCGACAGTACTTTTTTAAAACGGGTCTGGCAGCAGCGATTATCCCTTCAATATGCAGAATTGGAAATCGCCCGGACCGGAGTTATGGATGATGCATCAAGGATTAAAGAGGAACTGAGTCTATTCAAAAGACGGGCCGCACTTCTTGGTGTCACGGCCTTGAACGAGCGGAACAATACTATCGAAGACTACTGTGACCTTTACTTGCAAAGAAACCTGCCGGGTTCGCGAAAGAGTCTGGCACATGCTGCTAAAATTACTTACTCTCTTCCACCCGATAAGCCTTATGATAAAATTGCTGATAAAGCGCTGACTGACGGACTTTTGGGTGGCGCTACATTTAACGAAAGCTGGGTTGGCTGGGTTGGAAAAGATGGGGAATTCGTGATCGACTTAGGAGAAGTTAAAGATATTAAAACAGTTGAGGCAGATTTTCTTCACAAATTAAGTGCATGGATTCTGCTGCCCAAAAGTATGAGCTGCTATACTTCAACAGATAATGTGAACTTCACCCTTATGGGCAAACAGGAGATCATGGAAGACCGGGCTGCGGAGGTTAAGTATGTCACAATCGGGATCACGCCCAGTAAAAAAACAGAGACGCGTTACATTAAAATACACATCGAAACGCTGGGGCTCTGTCCGCCATGGCATTATGGAGTCGGATATCCGGCATGGTTCTTCACGGATGAGATCAGTGTTTATTAACAGAATATTCTCCATAAAACTATTTATCCTTTCTAAAATTACTTAATACAGGATTCTTATTCTCTTGCCAGAATAGTGATCAAAATTTCTTTGACCTGCAGGGTAGCTATAGACAGCTGTTCCAACTCCTCTTCGCTTAGCAGTAAAAGTTTCCCTTGCAATGTTTTGTACAACACCGGATAGATGGAGATCAGATTTTCGGCGATTAAATCAATCTTTAATTTTGGCATTAATAGCGTTCCAGATCAATAATAGTTACAAAAGCATAATTATTTTAAATTTGATAAACACAGGGGTTAATTAGCAGCTCCTGTTTCTCGGAAATGCGGCAGATATAATGTATTTTTGTTTGGCTTCATCTAAAAATAAATGCAACCTTATGAAACGCCCAGAATTCTCACAATCGCAAACACGAATGAAGATAGCTCAGGTGTTCGATCAGGCAATTAAAAAAAACAGATTGTCTTCTTTGAAAACTTATAAATCCGGATAAATTGCACAAAATGAAAAAAAATGTAAAAGACTTTTTGCTTCACGCAATTTTCACCGTATTTTTAATGACAGTATGCCTTCTGATCATTGATATGTATGTTCCGCTTAAAAGGTTTATTTCCGGTGACAGGCTTTCATTCAGTGAGATTTTGACCTATGTAAAAATACAGCAGCATATACCAATCATCATTGCTATTACAGCAGCATTAAGTTTCGAACGAACAAGAAAAAAATAACCAGATTGATAATTACTTCTTTAAAGCCCTGCATTATAACTAATTAACCGTCTTGTGGAAAAACAGATCTTCAACAAACCATTTATTTTGGGTATCACGCTGGTTTCGGCTATGGGCGGACTGCTTTTTGGCTACGACTGGGTAGTAATCGGCGGTGCAAAACCCTTTTACGAGCGTTTTTTCGATATTACTTCTTCACCAAATCTGCAGGGATGGACCATGAGCAGCGCCCTTGTCGGTTGCCTCATTGGTGCAATAGTCTCCGGCTATCTTACCGATCGCTTTGGCCGAAAACGACCTCTTATCGCTGCTGCTGCATTATTCACCATCGCGGCTATTGGAACTGGCACTGCAGGTCACCTCGTCCCTTTTATTGCTTACCGGCTCATTGGCGGCCTGGGAATAGGTCTTGCCTCAGCCATTTCACCAATGTATATTGCCGAAATCTCACCGGCACATTTGCGTGGCAGGTTGGTTTCTGTTAATCAGCTAACGATCGTGATTGGTATTCTGGCAGCTCAAATCATTAATTACCTGATTGCCGAAAAAATTCCGGAAGGGGCCTCTGACAGTATGATTCTGCAATCATGGAATGGACAAACCGGCTGGAGGTGGATGTTCTGGGCGGGAACTGTCCCTGCTGTATTATTTTTTATTTTATCTTTTTTCATCCCTGAAAGTCCCCGTTTTCAGGCAAAATCAGGCAACTGGAAGGGAGCTGAGGCAACCCTGGTCCGGATAGGTGGTAAACAGTATGCTATTGAGGCACAGCAAGAAATAGCCGAAACTTTGCAAGGGTCAGATTCAAAGATTGACTGGAATCTTCTGGGCTCAAAAAGAGTCCGGCCCCTGTTGATTCTGGGAATTGTTTTAGCAGTGTTTCAGCAGTGGTGCGGTATCAACGTAATTTTTAATTATGCCGAAGAAGTTTTTACCTCAGCAGGTTATTCTGTTGGAGATATGCTCTTCAATATTGTCATAACCGGAACCGTCAATCTGGTATTCACAATTTTAGCCATGCGGATGGTTGACAGCTGGGGACGCCGAAAACTGATGTTGCTGGGTTCCATCGGCTTGGCGGTCATATACTTTTTCTTAGGAACAAGTTATTTTTTCGAGGTGAAAGGGTTTGCTATTTTAGTGTTAGTGATGTGTGCGATTGCCACTTACGGTTTAACTCTTGCTCCAATTACATGGGTGATTCTTTCCGAAATCTTTCCAAACAGAATCAGGGGAACGGCAATGGCAATTGCAACTACTTCACTTTGGATGGCCTGTTTCGTTCTTACATACACTTTCCCTTGGCTGAATAAAATGCTCCATGCAAGCGGAACATTCTGGTTGTATGGATTGATTTGCTTTTCCGGCTTTCTTTTTATTCTGAGAAAATTACCCGAAACCAAGGGAAAATCACTGGAGGAAATTGAGAAAAAATTAATGCATTAAACCAACTGCCGCATGAGAAAGATTTTTATCATCACTTTACTGATCACACAATTTTTTTGCACGAGTGCACAACAATACCTGCTGCATTCTCCTGACAAAAAACTAGCTGCAGATATCTCTGTCAATCAAATTGTTACGTTAAATGTTTTAAAGGAAGGAGCTGCTGTTTTCACGCTCAAAGGTCTCAGCCTTGAAACAGCAAACCAAAATCAGCTGTTTTTAAATCATAAGGTAAAAACGACAGGTCGCAAATATGTTGAGGAGGAGATAACTCCTGTGATCCGCGAAAAAAGCAAAACCTATAAAAATTGCTATAATGAACTGATCATTGATTTTAAGTCAGGCCATTCACTTACGTTCCGATTATTTAATGAAGGGCTGGCTTACAGGATTTCAACTTCAGTCAAGGATAGCCTGACTATCCTGAATGAGCGCCTGAATATTCAATTTCAAGATGGTGATTCAGTACGTTTTCAAGCTTCCAAAACATTTAATTCATCTTATGAAACTCCTTATGAATTTAAAAAGTTAAACGAACTGGAAGTTGGCAAGCTTTGTAATCTTCCTGTTCTGATCGAAAAACAGAACGGGACTTTTGTGATGTTTACCGAGTCGGATTTGTATAACTATTCCGGATTATGGGTGAAAGGAACAGGAAAAACGGAACTGGAAGCGATCCATCCTCCGCTCCCTAAAAAACTGGCATACCATGGAAATATCTATGAACACGGTCAGGTGGCAGAAACCAATGACTATATAGCTAAAGTTCAGGGAACAAGAACTTTTCCCTGGCGGCTTTTCGGCATCTCCGGGCAGGAAGACGGTCTGATCTCCAATAATATGGTCTATCTGCTGGCATCACCAAGCCAGATCAAAGATGTTTCATGGATTAAACCAGGAGTGGTAATGTTCGATTGGTGGGGGAAAAACAATATTTACGGCGTTGATTTTAAAGCAGGAATCAATACCGAAACAGCAAAATATTATATTGATTTCTGCGCTAAATATGGCTTTCGATATTTCCTTTTTGATGATGGCTGGTGTCCGAAAGAAGATCTGCTTCATGAAATTCCGGGATTGAACATGGCTGAAGTTACTGCTTATGCCAAAACAAAAGGGGTAGATATTATGCTTTGGGTGATGTGGAGTTCACTTCAAAAACAATGGGAACAGGCCTACGCTAAATTTGAAAAATGGGGAATCAAAGGGATCAAGATGGATTTTATGAACAGAGACGATCAGCAAATGGTTGAGTTTTACGAAGCCGTAGCCCGGAAGAGTGCTGAAATGAAAATGGTCGTTAACTTTCACGGAGCCTATAAACCTTGCGGATTAAGCCGAAAATATCCCAATGTTCTTACACGCGAGGCTCTTATCGAATTTGAATACAACGGAGGAAATAACTGGGATAGCCCCGAACATCATAATCTTTTACCTTATATCAGGATGTTTACCGGCCCGATGGACTATATTCCTGCCACCATGCGCAATTCCACCAAAGCCAATTTCCGCCCGATCGGCGATTACCCAATGGGGCAGGGAACCAGAGCCCATGCAATGGCACTTTTTGTTATCCTGAGCAGCCCGATGGAAATGCTGCCCGATTCACCTTCAGATTATTACCGCGAAAAAGAATGCACCGATTTTCTGGCAAAAATTCCGGTCGAATGGGACGAAACCCTTTTGTTGGATGGTAAGATCAGCAAATTTACCGTCCTGGCCAGAAGAGCAGACCAAGCTTGGTACATTGGTGCAATAACCAACCAGGAGGAGCGAACGTTGGAGTTGCCAACCACTTTTCTGAAGCCTGGCAAATACCACATTGAAACAATTAGTGACGGACTAAATGCCAATACCAGAGCTGAAGACTACATAAAATCTGATCAGGACATCACCGCCGGAGACAAATTAACACTCAGGCTGGCCAGGGGTGGTGGTTGGACAGCAATAATCACCCCGGTAAGCAACTGATTATCAATTATTAATGTTCAATTAACAATGATCTTTATACTTGATTTTTACCATATCATCACAACGGAATTACGATAATTAATTATTCCGATTACTTAGAAGCCAGATGAGAAATATTATATTCATTAACCAGACTAAAAAGATGAAAATGAAATTCGGATTATTAGGAATCTTACTGCTGACTTTAGTGATCTTCCCAAAGCAGACAAACGCGCAAAAAATCGATCTGTCCGGCACATGGTACTATGCGATGGATCCTACTGACAAAGGATTTTCGGAAGGATGGTTTAGGCAAATGTTAAAGGATAGCCTCACACTTCCGGGCTCTTTGACTTCAAACGGCAAAGGCGATGAGATAACACTCACAACACCCTGGACCGGTCAGATTGTCGATAGTTCCTACTATAATAATGCTGAATATGCCAAATATCGAAAACCTGGAAATATCAAAATTCCGTTCTGGCTTCAGCCATTAAAATATTACAAGGGTGCTGCCTGGTACCAGAAAGAGGTTACCATTCCGAAAAATTGGAACGGACAGTTTATTGGGTTATTCCTTGAACGGTGTCATTGGGAGAGTCGCGTTTGGATCGACGACAGGATTGCAGGGATGCAAAATTCGCTTGGTGCGCCTCATCAGTACGATTTAAGCCAAATACTGACTCCCGGCCGTCACCGTATTACCGTTTGCATCGACAACAGAACTAAAGAAATTGATCCGGGAGTGAATTCACATAGTATTTCGGATCATACCCAAACGAACTGGAACGGTATGGTCGGTCAGATGTACCTCGAAGCCCGCCCCCCGGTGAATATTGCTAATCTTCAGGTCTATCCTGATATTCAACAGAAGAAAATCGCCGTAAGGCTTAAAGTTCGGAATCCGACGGGGAAACCGGTTTCTGTGGATATTAACTTGTCGGTAACCGTATCGGGAATTGCCAAAAATGAATCCGGCAGTTTTGATCTGAATAATGGAGAAAATGAGTTGGAGATGCTTTTGTCAATGGGAGCGGATGTGAAGATGTGGAATGAATTCCATCCGGATATTTATTCGCTGAATGCCAGTTTAAAAGATAAAATATCGGGCAAAACGGATGTTCGAATCACCTCTTTCGGTATGCGTGAATTTAAAGTTGCAGGCAAACAGTTGCAAATCAATGGTCAACCAACATTTTTGCGGGGCACTCTCGAGTGCGCTATTTTCCCAAAAACAGGTTATCCTGCCACTGATCTTAAAGAGTGGTTGCGGATTTTTAATGTTTGCAGGGCTCACGGACTGAATAATATGCGTTTCCACTCGTGGTGTCCGCCGGAAGCTGCCTTCCTGGCTGCCGACCAGACCGGATTTTACCTGCACGTCGAATGTTCGTCCTGGGCTAATCAATCTACGACTATAGGCGATGGCAAACCAATTGACAAATATCTTTACGAAGAGAGTCTGCGGATGGTTGAACAATATGGCAATCATCCATCTTTTTGTATGATGGTTTATGGCAATGAACCTGGGGGAACAAATCAGAACTCTTTTCTGAGCGAATTTGTAACTTACTGGAAGGCAAAAGACAACCGGCGATTATATACTGCAGGAGCCGGGTGGCCTGCTCTTCCGGTCAGCGATTTTCTGAGTTCTCCGGAACCACGCCTGCAAGCCTGGGGCGGCGGATTAAAAAGTAATATTAACGGCTCGGCACCACGCACCGATTACGATTGGTCAGAAATTAACTCCAAATATTCACAGCCGATTGTAAGTCATGAAATTGGCCAATGGTGCGTTTACCCAAATTTTAAGGAGATCGCCAAATACGATGGAGTGATGCGGGCTCGCAATTTCGAAATATTTCAGGAAACACTGAAAGAACATGGGATGAAACAGTTCGCCGACAGCTTTTTACTGGCTTCGGGTAAATTACAGGCGCTTTGTTACAAAGCGGAGATTGAAGCAGCATTGCGAACTCCTCAGTTTGGTGGATTCCAACTCCTCGATCTTCATGATTTTCCTGGTCAGGGAAGTGCGCTGGTAGGCGTTCTGGATGCTTTCTGGGGTGAAAAAGGTTATATTTCACCTGCAGAATATAAGCGTTTTTGTAACAGCACCGTGCCGCTTGCTCGTCTGAAAAAATGTATTTTCACAAGTAACGAAACTTTTGAAGCGGCTGTTGAAGTGGCTCATTTCGGAGATGCCCCTATCGTAAAATGCACTCCTGAATGGAAAATATCCAATTCAAAAGGGCTGTTGATTCAGTCGGGCAAATTTTCCAATACAACCATTCCTGTTGGTAATGGGTTCCAACTTGGGAAAGTCGCACTTCCGCTGTCTGTAGTTACTTCACCAATTAAATTAACCTTTGAGGTGAAGGTGAATAGTTATAGCAACAGCTGGGATTTTTGGGTCTATCCGTCAAAGAACGAATCCATAAACGGGGAAGAAAATATTCGGGTAGTGAATAAAATAGATGCCGCGACTACTCTGTTTCTCCAAAATGGAGGTTCTGTTTTGCTGAGCCTGAAAAAAGGAACACTCAGTAAGGAGATGGGGGGTGATGTTAAGATTGGTTTCTCGAGTATCTTCTGGAATACCGCATGGACGAAAGGACAGGCTCCGAATACACTGGGAATTTTGTGCAGTCCAAAACATCCTGCTCTGGCCTGGTTTCCTACTGAATACCATAGTAACCTGCAGTGGTGGGATGCGATGAGCCATTCGGGTGCCATTAAATTAAGTATGCTGCCATCCGGGATTAAACCGATCGTCAGGGTTATCGATGACTGGTTTACAAACCGCCCGCTGGCATTAATTATTGAAGCCAAAGTTGGCAAAGGGAAGATCATTGTTTCAGGAATTGATTTGCTGACCGATGCAGTTTCCCGTCCGGAAGCACAGCAATTGCTTTACAGTCTGAAAAGATATATGGCCGGTTCAACATTTAATCCGACCGTTGAAATTAACGCGCAAATCTTCAATTAGAATAAATTACCATGAGAAAATTTTTAATGACCGGAATTTTGCCTGTTGCCTTTTTGCTGATTTTCATTCCCTTCGTGTCAGTCGCGACGGTTAAACCGGACCATGCTGCCGGGGGTACATCTGAAATCATCACACCAAGTCCAAAACCTGAGCCCCGGATCAATGGACCACTGGTCTATGGCGCCCGGCCCGGACATCCTTTTCTTTACCGTATTCCTTGTCAGGGCCTCAGACCAATCCGTTTTTCTATAAAAGGTTTGCCTAAAGAGCTAAAACTTGATCGGTCGACTGGTATCATTACAGGGAATACTCCCGCCCAGGGTGCTTATGATCTTTTGATTGAGGCAAAAAATCCGAAAGGGAAGGACACCCGTAAGCTGCGGATTGTTGCCGGTGATCAATTGGCGCTCACACCTCCAATGGGATGGAACCACTGGTATGCCCATTACGACCGGATTACTGACAAGATGATGCGTGAGGCTGCAGATGTGATGATCAACAGTGGCATGGCCGATGTAGGTTATCAGTATGTAAACATCGATGATTGCTGGATGAATGCTCCTAAAAATAATGACCCGCTACGAGTTGGACCCTTAAGAGATGAACAGGGTAATATTGTTCCGAACAAGCATTTCCCGGATATGAAAGGGCTGACAGGCTATATTCACGACAAAGGTCTAAAGGCAGGTATTTATACTTCGCCCGGCCCATTGACATGCGGAGGATTTTCAGGAACCTGGCAGCATGAGGAGCAGGATGCGCGTCAATTTGCTTCCTGGGGATTCGATTTTCTGAAGTATGACTGGTGCTCATATGGCAATATTGCAGGAAATGATAAAAGCCTTGAAGCCTATCAAAGACCTTATCGGAAAATGGGAACCATCCTGAAATCGCTTGACCGCGATATTGTGTACAACCTTTGTCAGTATGGAATGGGGGATGTCTGGAAATGGGGTGGTGATGTGGATGCGCATTGCTGGCGTACATCCGGCGATCTTGGTTTTGAACTCGACAAGATCTACGAAGTGGCCCTGCGAAACAGTGGATTCAGAGAATATTCGAAACCCGGCCAATGGAATGATCCGGATTATATTCAGATCGGATGGATCGGAAATGCCGGAAAAATGGGTGTTCCGGAACTAACTTCAATGCCGGCCGATATGCAATATGCCTATATGTCGTTATGGTGCCTGATGGCATCACCGTTAATCTACAGCGGCGATATGTCAAAACTCGATCCGTTCACGATCAGTGTACTTTGCAATGCAGATGTCATTGAGGTCAATCAGGATCCATTGGGGGAATGCGGATTAGTGATTAAGCATGATCATGATTGCTTTTTGATGGTGAAAAATCTTGAAGACGGCTCGAAAGCTGTTGGATTATTCAACCGCGGGAAAAACAGTGCAGAGGTAACTGTTAATTGGGATGAATTACAATTAAAGGGAAATGTGGCCGTCCGTGATCTTTGGCGACAGAAGGAACTGGGTGAATTAAACGGTAAATTCATCGCTCAGGTGCCGGCGCATGGCGTTGTGATGGTGAAAATTGGGAAAAGGGAATAAATTGATGCGCTGCTCCTTTTTTTTTAAGTATTGCCTTATTTTAGCTGCAAATATCATGTTGTATTTCGCACCTTTTTATTCGTGCCGGATGTTATCAGGCGACATATTTGTTGATCTTCATGTGCCTTCGGATTATTTTGAAAGAATTTATAATGATCGCCATAAGAATATTATGTTATTAAGTAATGAGAGCCATTAAATGTCGCATTCTTGATTTGACAATGTGTCCAATTAAGCGCGATACCTGTCATTGGTTTTACCACAGAT
>CAYHDA010000129.1:8663-11642 GCA_964355145.1 uncultured Mariniphaga sp. | reverse complement strand
CCGGGAAAAGTGTAGTTTCAGTCCCGTCAACGGTCCATTGCGACCATCTTATTCTTGCACAAACAGGTGCTAAAGAAGACCTTATCAAAGCCGAAGAGACCAACAAAGAGGTTTATCATTTTCTGGCCTCAGTATCAAAAAAATACGGCATTGGTTTTTGGAAGCCAGGTGCAGGGATTATCCATCAGGTGGTTCTTGAAAATTATGCTTTCCCCGGAGGAATGATGATTGGAACCGATTCACATACGGTGAATGCCGGTGGATTGGGAATGATTGCAATCGGAGTTGGAGGCGCTGATGCTGTCGATGTGATGACTGGGATACCATGGGAATTGAAATTTCCGAAATTGATCGGCATCCATCTTACCGGAAAACTCAGTGGATGGGTATCGCCCAAAGACGTCATCCTAAAAGTTGCAGGTATCCTCACCGTAAAAGGAGGAACCGGCTGTATCATTGAATATTTTGGTTCAGGCGCTTCGAGTATTTCGTGCACGGGTAAAGGAACCATATGCAATATGGGAGCCGAAGTAGGCGCAACTACCTCTACCTTCGCATTCGATGAAAGCATGAGCGATTATCTGAAAGCAACCGGACGTACCGATGTAGCTGAGATGGCGCTGAATATTGCTTCAGACCTGAGAGCCGATGATGAAGTTTACGCTCATCCTGAACGTTTTTTTGATCAGGTAATTGAGATTAATCTTTCTGAACTTGAACCTCATATCAACGGGCCATTCACACCTGACTTTGCAACTCCGCTTTCTAAATTCAAAACAGTAGCGAAAGAGAAAGGCTGGCCAATGGAGATGAAAGTAGGCCTGATAGGTTCATGCACAAATTCCTCTTACGAAGATATGAGCCGGGCAGCTTCTGTTGCCGTTCAGGCCCGAAGTAAAAATCTTAAAGTAAAGGCTGAATTTACTGTTACGCCAGGATCGGAACTTGTCCGTTATACCGTGGCGCGTGATGGATTTCTCGACGCTTTCGAAGAGATGGGCGGCATAGTTCTGGCGAATGCCTGTGGTCCCTGTATTGGTCAGTGGAGCCGGCATAATGCAGCTAATCTTCCCGAAAATTCAATCATGACCTCTTTTAACCGGAATTTTGCCAAACGAACCGATGGAAATCCAAAAACACACGGATTTGTTGCATCCCCGGAGATAGTGACCGCTTTTGCGATTGCCGGAACGCTTGATTTCAATCCCGAAACAGACTTTTTGATCAATGCCGACGGAGAGAAAGTAAAACTGGATCCACCCACAGGCAATGACTTACCGAAACATGGATTCGCCGTTGAAGATCAGGGATTAATCCCACCATCTACAGAATATCAGGGAATTGAAATTTCAGTGAATCCTGAATCCGACAGGTTACAGTTGCTTACACCTTTTGCACCATGGGAAGGCACCGATTTACTTAACCTGAAACTGTTGATTAAGGCGCGCGGGAAATGTACAACTGACCATATTTCAATGGCAGGACCCTGGCTGACTTATCGCGGTCACCTGGATAATATCTCTGAAAATTTACTGATCGGAGCAATCAATGAATACAATGGAAATTCCAACTCAGTAAAAAATCAATTGAACGGTGAATATGGAGCTGTTCCATCGACTGCCCGAGCATATAAAAAAGCCGGACTGGGTTCGGTGATTGTAGGAGACGAAAATTACGGTGAAGGATCTTCACGTGAACATGCTGCCATGGAACCACGTCACTTAGGCGTAAGGGTTGTGCTGACCCGGTCGTTTGCCAGAATTCACGAAACTAATCTTAAAAAACAAGGGATGCTCGCACTAACCTTCGATAATCCGGAAGATTATTCCCGAATTCTTGAAGACGATTCAATAGATATTACAGGGCTTAAAATATTTAAACCCGGTAAACTTTTGACGCTCACTTTGCATCATGCTGATGGTTCATCGGAAGATATAATGGCAAAACACACTTATAATGAAGCCCAGATAGAATGGTTTAAAGCAGGTTCATGTCTCAATTTCATCAAAGAAAATCAATAAAACTCCAATATTTAAATTCTGAAATTGATACTGACCTAAAATATGTCATAACATAATCCAGACTATTCAGGTGATAAGACGCAATAAACCGTAGAGTTAACAATTTAATATTGAATACTTTGCGGTTTTTTGCGTATTCCTTTATCTTTACCGTAAATACGATTTTTGCATTTCCTTTGTATCCTCATTTTATATTTTTCGAACAGAATATACCATAATTCGTAAACAGCCATATATATATTTGATATACAGTTATTTACAATATATTTTTTTCGAATTAACATTTTTTAATACTAATTTTAATTCAATTCGTCCACTCAGGAACTACCTTTAACATTAGTTTCCATGGCGTACTTACAGGAAGGAAAATTACTTTATGGTATTTAAATTCAGTGTCATATCAGACAAGGTTGAAGATTTTGCGATGCATATTGATGCGGATGCAAAAAACACTTTTTTCGATCTGCATGAAGCAATCCAAAATGAGTGCAAATATGACGTTTCGGAGCTCGCCACCTTCTTTTTAGCCGATGAAGAGTGGGACAAAGAGCAGGAAATTGCAATGTTCCCTAATAAATCATCTAAACAGAATGCAACTCCGATCATGAAGAATACTGCATTGGCAGATTACCTTAAAGAAAAAGAGGATAAATTGATTTACATTTTTGATGTTGCCAATCAAAAATCGCTTTATATTGAATTAAATGACATCGTAATGGAAAAAAAACTGAATACACCTATTGTCACCTACAACAGAGGCATGGCTCCTGTGCAGCTTTCGTCGGGTCGTTATAACACAGACTTGCTTGCCGATCAGGATTCAGAACTTCAGAAAATATTCACTGACTTTGGCGAACTCGAAGATCTGAACCTCATCTATGGTGAGATCGGAGAAGTTATGTGACCGATGAACAATAATCAATTTTCAATGTTCAATGAATAATTATCAATGACATTT
>CAYHDA010000129.1:0-8563 GCA_964355145.1 uncultured Mariniphaga sp. | reverse complement strand
CATTTTCTTATTGACCATTTCCTCATTGAACATTGTCCATTTTCTTATTGACCATTGAACATTCCCTCATTTAACATTTCCCCATTGAACATTGAACATTCCCTCATTGAACATTCCGCTTTGAACATTCCCTCCTGATGCCAAAATCGCTTATTATTCTTCTCGGACCAACGGGTGTTGGAAAAACAGACCTAAGTATCGAATTGGCCAATCATTTTCATACTGAGATTATCTCCTGCGATTCGAGGCAAATTTTCAAAGAGATGAGTATTGGTACCGCAGTTCCAGATCAGCATTACCTCGAAGCCGTTCCCCATCATTTTATCAGGTCGCATTCCATCCACGATTATTATAACGCCAGCAAATTTGAAGTTGAAGTGATGGAACGGCTGGAATTGCTGTTCCGAAAAAGTGACACAGTGATAATGACCGGCGGTTCGATGATGTACATTGATGCTATTTGCAAAGGCCTTGATGACCTTCCTGATATTTCAGCCGGGCTTCGGCAATCACTCATGGAACGCCTCGAATCAGAAGGAATTGAAGTATTACAGGATGAGCTTCTGAAACTTGATCCTTCCTATTACAACGAGGTCGATCTGAAAAATCCTAAGCGAATTCTCCGCGCTCTGGAAATCTGTATCACTACTGGCAGCACCTATTCAGCATCCAGAACAAACGAATCCAAGAAACGGCCTTTTAACATCATAAAAGTCGGTCTCAACCGGGATCGTGAAGTTTTATACAAAAGAATTAATCAGAGGGTAGAAAAGATGTTCGAAGATGGCCTGGAGAAAGAAGCCGTTGACTTAAAGCCCTTCAGCCATCTCAATTCATTGAATACCCTGGGATACCGTGAATTATTTGACTATTTCAGCGCGAAAATAACACTTGATGAAGCGATAGAAAAAATCAAAGCAAATTCCAGAAAGTATGCGCGTAAACAGTTAACATGGTTCAGACGTGATACTGAGATCAGCTGGTTTACGCCTGAAATGAAAGATGAAATCATTGAATATGTCGAACAGAAACTACTGCAGGCAAATTAAAAGCCGGCAAAATACCGGCTTTCAATTTAAAATATGAGGTTATACGACTTTAAACATCATCGTCATCATCATCGTCTTCTTCCGGTAAATCATCGGGAATATCGTTAACATCTTCATCAACATCGTCATGCCCTTCAAACTCCTGCAATGCAAAATCATCACGAAGAATCCCGTCATCATTAAAGTCATCGTCATTTTCAACGATATTATTAGCTTCTTCAAGTGTCATCCGAACGAGGTAATAAAAATCATCAGTTTCATAAGGCAATGCCGACACAACTTTCCCTTTCGCATTGATGTAAGTAATCAGATTCCCTGAGAAACCCTGGGGGTAAGCAAGCTTAATTTGACCCTGAACGTCTAATGGAAGCTTATCATAGTCCTTAACAATGCGTGGTTTTGTGATTTTTGCCATAGTATATTTAGTTTATGCAATTCTGTATGTAATTGAAGTTCATATTATTAATAATTTCAATGGAGAATTAAATCTCACAGGTTTCAAGGGTGCAAAATAATAATTCAATGATTCAAAAAAATAGATTTCCGAAAAAAATGAAAAAAAAGTTATTTTTTTTCATTTTTGAGTTATAAACCCATTAAATATGCGCTAAAAATCTAAAATCAGCACTTGTATTTGAATTTTTTCTCAAACATTCAGATTTGGGCATTGATCCTAAATTACCTACTTTTGTAGCCGTTTACATTATAAAGCAGAAGTTAAAAATGAATATATCATATAGCTGGCTAAAAGATTATATTAACCTCAAACTTTCCCCTTCCGAGGTTGCAGCTGTCCTTACTCAGCTCGGACTTGAAACAGGCACTGTTGAAGAGGTCGAATCGATCAAAGGAGGACTGAAAGGACTCTTTGTTGGAGAAGTTGTGACTTGCGAAAAACATCCAAATTCGGATCATCTGAGTGTGACCACAGTTAACATCGGCGGCGATGAAAACCTTCCGATCGTCTGCGGCGCACCTAACGTTGCCGCTGGTCAAAAGGTAATTGTCGCAACTGTCGGAACAGTTCTTTATAAGGGAGAGGAACAATTCACAATTCAAAAATCGAAAATCAGAGGTGAAGTTTCAATGGGAATGATCTGTGCCGAAGATGAAATTGGACTTGGTGACGATCATAACGGAATCATGATTTTGGCGAATGAGGCAATTCCCGGAACCCTTGCGAGTGATTTTTTTAATATCCAAAGTGACTTTGTCCTTGAAGTTGATCTAACGCCAAATCGCATCGACAGTGCGTCACACATTGGCATCGCACGTGACATATCAGCATATCTCGCTCAAAAAGAAAACATTAGCTATACTGTTCCTGATGTCAGTTCTTTTAAGTCTGACAATCAAAATCTTGCAATATCGGTTGTTGTTGAAGATCAGGAGGCTTGTCCAAGGTACGCCGGATTGACAATCTCGGGTGTTACCGTTAAGGCTTCTCCGCAGTGGCTTCAGAACAGGCTCAAAGCGATTGGTCAGAACCCGATCAATAACATCGTCGATATCACCAATTATATTCTTCATGAAACAGGACAGCCGCTGCATGCCTTCGATGCTGAAGCGATAACAGGGGGGAAGGTGTTGGTAAAAACACTCCCGGCCGGTACTAAATTTATCACGCTTGACGGCATTGAAAGGGAGCTGGCTGATAAGGATCTGATGATTTGCAATGACACGGATGCCATGTGTATTGGGGGTGTCTTTGGCGGACTTCATTCTGGTGTTAAAGAAAGTACGTCAAGCATTTTTCTCGAAAGTGCCTGTTTCAATCCGGTTTATATCCGCAAAACAGCCCGCAGGCATGGTCTGAATACAGATGCATCTTTCCGCTTCGAGCGTGGAGTTGATCCCAATGGAACCCTGTATGCGTTAAAGCGTGCCGCGATGCTCATCAAGGAGATTGCAGGAGGAACGATATCTTCTGAAATCGTTGACATAGTATCCGATCCTTCGGTTTTGGCATTTTTCCCGGTTGAGGTTACTTATTCAAATATCAACCGGCTTATCGGCAAGGAGATTCCTAGAGAGACCATTAAAAATATTTTAGGTTCGCTTGAAATTATAATTACAGGAGAATCATCTGATGGGCTAAGCTTATCGGTACCCCCATACCGTGTGGATGTTAAAAGGGAAGTTGACATCATTGAGGAGTTGCTTAGAATTTATGGATACAATAATGTCGAACCAAATAAGTCGACAAAAGCTACAATTCAACATGCTGCTCATCCCGACAAAATGAAATTGCAGAACCTGATTTCTGAAATGTTCACCGCAAGGGGCTTTAATGAAATTATGTCGAACTCGCTTACAAAATCGGTCTATTACGACCAGCTGGAATCATTCAAATCTGAAAATACTGTTCAGCTTTTCAATCCGTTAAGCTCCGATCTGAACGGAATGCGCCAAACACTGCTTTTCGGGGGACTTGAAGCCATCAACCGGAATACGAATTTCCGAAATGCAGATCTCCGCTTGTACGAATTCGGCAATGTTTACCACTACGATGGAAATAAAACTTACAATAATCCGGTAAAAAATTACAGTGAAGAGGAGCATATTGGCATTTGGATTACCGGGAAAAAAGAGACTGAAAACTGGAAAGCCAAAGAAGATCCAACCTCTTTTTTTACTTTAAAAGCAAATGCCGAAAATATTATGGCAAGGCTTGGCGTCGATCCGGGAAATTGTTCAGTTGAAACAATTTCGAACGATATTTTTTCCGAGGGACTTGAATACCGCTTCAATAATGTCACAATTGGTCAGATTGGATATGTAAGCAAGAAAATTCTCAAGAGTACAAATATTAATACTGATGTCTATTACGGCGATATCTGCTGGACCGCAATTTTAAAGGTCATTAAAAATCATAAAGCTGCTTATACCCCACTGATGAAATATCCTGAAGTGAGACGCGATCTGGCCTTACTTATTGATAAAGACGTACAGTTCAGTACCATAAAAGCATTGGCTTTCAAAGCTGAAAGACAAATTCTACGCAGTGTAACAATTTTCGATGTTTACCAGGGCGCAAATCTTCCGGAAGGAAAAAAATCATACGCGGTAAGCTTTACCCTTCAGGACGAAGAAAAAACACTGAATGACAAGCAAATAGAAAAAACAATGAGCCGGTTGATCAACGTTTATGAGCGCGAAGTTGGCGCCCAGATAAGGTAAGAAGGCAGCTAGGCGATTAGACTATTAGGCTATTAGGCGATTAGACTATTAGGCTATTAGGTGAAAATACACAATGTGCTAATTTGATAATGTGCTAATTTGCTAATTTGAAGATTTGATGCGTCAGCTAAAGAAGAAAATGAAGGCATTTTGGCTTGTTTTATTCTCTCTTTCCGCCGGCTGGCGGACATAATTCATAATTCATAATTCGTAATTCATAATTGAAAAACGCCCCATGAATCATTTACCCAATATACTTATTGTTGACGACACTACTGATAATCTTTTTCTGCTGGAAAGCATTATCCGAAAATTAGAGGTTAACCTTATACAAGCCGATTCTGGTGCTGAGGCTCTTAAGAAAATTAAGGGAATTGAACTTGCCTTGGCTATCCTGGATGTCCGGATGCCGGGAATGGATGGTTATGAGCTTGCATTAAAAATAAACGAAGAGAGATACAACGAAAAAATTCCGGTTATATTCCTTACTGCCAGCGACATAAACGAAAATGAAGTATTTAACGGATATAATTCAGGTGCAGTCGATTATATCTCCAAACCATTCAATAATCATATTCTTTTGTGTAAAATCAACGTATTTCTGGATCTTTTCAATCAGAGAAAAACGATTGCCAGAGATGCTGCACTTTTAAAAGAAGCCTTGCAGAAGTTCAATAAGATTTTTGATAATAATCCAACACTGATAGCTATCAGCACTATTCCGGAAGGAATATTTACCGATGTAAACAATACTTTTTTAACAAAGACCGGATTCTCCAAAGCTGAAATTATTGGAAAAACAGTTGCAGAAATAGGTCTTTTTACGCAGCCCGAAAAACAAATATTTGCAAGAGAAGATTTGTCTGTCAATGGGTCTATTTCAAATTTAGAGTTGGAAATAAAAACCAAATCCGGCAAAATTCTCCATGGTCTGTTTTCGGGTGAGATATTGGAGAGTCAGGGAAAGAACTTTTTCATGACTGTAATGGTTGATATCACTGCACGTAAATTAGTCGAGAATATTCTCGTTGAGAGCGAATCAAATCTTGCAGAAGCTCAGCGTATGGCTCATATCGGCAGCTGGGATTGGGATATGAAAACCAACACAGTGAAATGGTCAAAAGAAATGTTTCGGGTTTTCGACATCGATCCTGAAACTTATAATGGGAAACCGGAATCAATAGTAAAAATTCTCCATCCCGAAGATGTAGAACTCTTTACAAAAAGTATGAGCCGAAATTTATCGGAAGGAGATTATCCCGCTCTTGAATACCGTGTCATCCATAGAGATGGATCGATACACTACGTATTCGCTGAGGGAAGAATGGAATTTGACAAGACCGGGAAACCTGTAAAAGCTATTGGTACAGTTCAGGATATCACTGAGCGAAAGCATGCAGAAAAAGAGATTCATCAGGCCAATTCTTTTTTGGACTCTATTATTGAGATTATTCCTAATATGATATTTATCAAAAATGCTAAAAGTCTGGATTACGTTAGATTTAATAAGGCTGGCGAGGATCTTTTAGGCATTTCGAAAGAGAAATTAATTGGCAAAAATGATTACGATATTTTCCCTCAAGAGTTAGCTGACAGCTTTGTTGAAAAGGACAGGGATGTCATAAAAAATAAAGTAATGCAGGATATTCCCGAGGAGAAAATATTAGCAAAGAATCAGGAAATTCGGATATTGCACACCAAAAAAGTTCCAATTTTCAACGATGAAGGGGCACCCGAATACCTTCTGGGCATTTCGGAGGATATCACTGAGCGTAAGCGGGTAGAGCACACCTTAAAAGTAAGTGAGGAAAAATACCGTACAATGTTAAATGCTTCACCTGATGGCATTTTCCTTCTTGAATTTAACGGAAGAATTATTGATGTTTCTGAAATTGGGATCGCATTATTTGGGTTCAACACCAAAGAAGAACTGATTGGCAAACATTTTTCAAGTTTTGTTCCGGCCGAAGGAAAAAAAACCGTAATGGAGATAATTATGAAGACCATGAACGAGGGAATTGCTCAGAATATGGAGCTAAGAATCAGAAAGAAAAATCAGTCTGTATTTTTAAGCGAAGCGAGCTCTACCTTAATTCAGGGGGCTGACGGAAAGCCATTCTCCTTTATGATTATTATTCGTGATATTTCTCAGCGCAAAAAAATGGAAACGAAGCAGATTCATGCCGACCGAATGATCAACCTTGGAGAAATGGCCTCAGGAATTGCCCATGAGATCAATCAGCCATTGAACATTATTTCGATGGTAATGGACAAAATCCTTTTTGAAACAGCAAAAACAGAAATAGTAAATGTCGATTTTCTGAAAAATAAATCTGAAAAAATATTTGAAAATATTATACGCATCAGAAACATTATCGATCATGTCAGGGCTTTCTCCAGAAGTCATGACGATTACGTGCTGACTGGATTCGACATCAATGCAACCATCGAAAATGCAGTCTCGATGATCTCGGAGCAGTTCAAACACTTTGGAATTAAGCTAAATCTTCAACTCGAAAAGGAAATACCTCAAATAGTAGGAAATACCTACAAATTTGAGCAGGTTATTGTTAACCTGCTCCTCAATGCCAAAGATGCGGTAATCGAGAATGAAGGAAAGCATGAAGAACCGGCAGACCTCCTCATTGGAATTAAAACATATCTGGAGAATCAATTTCTGATTGTTGAGGTCACCGATAATGGCATTGGAATCAGCGATGATGACATTCATAATATCCTTCTTCCCTTTTATACTACCAAAGAAGAAGGGAAAGGTACGGGACTGGGATTATCGATCTGTTATCAGATCATTAAAGAAATGGGAGGAAACATTGACATAACAAGTGGCAATGGAGAAGGAACAAAAGTAAAACTGACCTTGAATATTGAAAAGAAAAATAAAAATGGAAATTAAAGAGAAAATAAAGATTCTTATTCTCGATGACGAGAAGCAATTCACTGAAGAACTGAGTGGGTTTTTCCTTGATTCTGCATTTGAATCGTTTGAAGCCAATACAGCCGCAGAAGGAAAAAAAATATTAAGTACTCATGAAATCGACCTTCTGATTCTTGACGTACGGTTACCAGGGGTGAATGGCCTCGATATCCTTAAAGAGGTAAAAATCCAGTATCCCTATATGGAAGTTGTTATTATTTCGGCTCACGGTGATATGGATACAGTGATCAAAGCCATGCGATTGGGGGCATTCGATTATTTAAGAAAACCCTTTCGGTTTATCGATATTCAGATTGCCATCGAGCGAACCCAAAAATACCTCCAGATGCAACGACGCCTGAAGCAAATGGAAGAAAAGAACTCTTTAATCTCGAAAAGCCTTGAAGAGAAAATAGACCGGCAATTTATCGGCGTTAGCCAGCAAATTCTGGAAGTGTTTGAACAAGCTGTTACAGCCGCCAATTATCCCGAAGCTAATGTACTGATCACCGGTGAAAGCGGAACCGGAAAAGAGAATATTGCGCGGATCATCCACTACTCAAGCAGTAGAAAAGACAATGTTTTTTGCGCTGTCAACAGTAGTGCCATCACGGAAACACTTTTGGAAAGCGAATTTTTCGGACATAAAAAGGGATCTTTTACAGGCGCCATTACCGACAAGATGGGCTATTTTGAAGTTTGCCACAAAGGAACCTTATTCCTCGATGAGATTGCAGATATGCCTTTTAACCTGCAGGCAAAAATTCCGCGTGCCACCGAAGAGAAGGTGGTCACCCGGGTGGGAGACACAGTTGCCATTCACACCGATTTCCGGATTATCTCGGCAACCAATCACGATATAGAAAAACGGGTGGAGCGAAAAAACTTCAGGCTGGATCTGCTGCACCGGCTCAATACGCTGCATATCCATATCCCTCCCCTGCGTGAAAGACCCGAAGATATTAAACCGTTGCTGAACCATTTCGTAAATCTCTATTCAACAAGATTCAACAAGCCAAATCTCGAAGTCTCAAAGGAAGTTTTTGATGCACTCCGCAAATACGATTTCCCGGGTAATGTAAGGGAATTAAGGAACATGACAGAAAGGGCAATTATCCTTTGCAAGGGCACTCTGCTTGGAATATCCGATTTCAGGGTTAAACCAACCAAACCGGAGGTTGTTTTACCTGTAGATGAGATAGTAGATCTGAAAACAAATGAGATTAATATCATTCGAAAAGTACTGCAAAACTGTAAATATAATCAGCAAGCCACATCCGATGCACTCGGAATAACCCGTGATGCCCTTATCCGAAAAATGAAAAAGTACGATATCTCGGTGAACAGGAATGAAGAGTAGGAAAACACGGGATAATGATCAATAATCAATTAGGTCCGC
>CAYHDA010000128.1:0-11757 GCA_964355145.1 uncultured Mariniphaga sp. | reverse complement strand
CTCTTAATCTGTGTGAATCTGTGTAATCCGTGGTGTTATTTTTTACCCGTGGAGGAAGCAGAACTGCAAAACGAGTATTTATAACTTTGTTTAAAAAACATGACTTTATTTCATTCCTATTACTTAATAGGCAGGTTCGGGCTATTTGGAATCATTCTAAATTTTAAAAAGATCAGTTTGATAGCTGAGGAATATTTAACAACAATTTTATTTTTGTATTCTCGATACTGTCAATAGTCATTTTCTATCAGGATTTTTGTTACTCTGAAGATGAAGAGTGTAATCTTGAGTTTGCAAATTTAATAACAGCGAAGATGAATATTATGTTTTTGCTTATTGGGGTCAGTCTGCTCGCAGCAATGGTGTTTCTGTTCCTCTTTATCTGGGCCGTCAAAAGCGGACAGTACGATGATACTTTTACCCCTTCGGTGAGGGTGCTGTTCGACGATGACCCGGTGACAACATCCGAACCCGAAAAAGAGACCATTAAAGATCAATGAATAATGTTCAATTATCAATGGTCTTTATTGTTAATATTTAGTGCTTTAGTAAAATAATATTTCGACAATAAATCATTTGAATTCATTAACAATCAGAATTTCAAATTATTGAACATTGATCCGTCGGCTGACGGAGAATATTAAATCAACCAAACAGAATCATTATGGAAATACAGAAGTTTAATTATGACAACAAAACCGTAAAGTATTTTATAATCGCTACTATGATCTGGGGAGCAGTAGCTCTTGTAGTAGGATTATTAATCGCTTTACAATTGGCGTTTCCGGCGTTTAATCTGGGATTTGAATACACATCTTTTGGTCGTACACGCCCGTTGCATACCAATGCGGTTATTTTTGCTTTTATTGGGAATGCCATGTTTGCCGGTATTTATTATTCGTTACAGCGTGTTCTGAAAGCCCGGCTTTTCAATGATCTTTTAAGTAAAATTCATTTTTGGGGTTGGCAATTAATTATTCTTCTGGCCGCTCTCACTCTTTTGTCAGGGGTTACAACAGGTAAAGAATACGCCGAACTTGAATGGCCCATCGATATTTTAATCGCTCTGATCTGGGTGGCTTTTGGTGCAAACATGATAGGAACCATTTTGACTCGCAGGGTAAAGCATATCTATGCTTCTGTCTGGTGGTACCTGGCAACTTTCCTTGGTGTTGCAGTTTTACATATTGTCAACAGCATCGAGATTCCTGTATCATTGTGGAAAAGTTATCCCATTTATGCCGGAGCCCAGGATGCTGTTGTGCAATGGTGGTATGGTCATAATGCGGTCGCATTTTTTCTCACAACACCATGGCTGGGATTAATGTATTATTACCTCCCAAAATCGGCCAATCGGCCCATATATTCCTACCAGCTTTCAATTGTTCATTTCTGGACACTTATTTTCCTTTATATGTGGTCGGGACCTCACCATTTATTGTACCAGGCACTTCCTGACTGGGTACAGGCTTTGGGAGTCACATTCTCGATCATGCTTATCGCTCCTTCATGGGGCGGGATGATCAATGGCTTGTTAACCCTGAGGGGAGCATGGGATAAAGTTCGCGACAATGCTGAATTAAAGTTCATGGTTGTGGCTTTAACTGCCTATGGGATGGCTACTTTCGAGGGACCGATGATGTCGCTTAAAAGTGTCAACGCGATCAGTCACTTTTCCGACTGGACCATTGCCCACACTCATATTGCCGGGATGGGATGGAATGGCGGAATGATATTTGGAATGCTCTACTGGTTAGTTCCAAAGATTTTCAGAACACCGCTTTATTCGAAAAAACTTGCCAATACCCATTTTTGGATTGCTACGCTTGGAATCCTTATGTTTGCCATTCCGCTTTATTGGGCCGGCATCACTCAATGGCTGATGTTGAGGGAATACAATGCCAACGGATTGTTAACCTACCCTAACTTTTTGGAAACCACGGTACAGATCATTCCAATGTATCATTTCCGTATTTTGGGCGGTCTTCTTTTTCTGGTGGGCTTCTTAATATTCTTTTACAACATTTTTAAAACTATCGCCGCCGGAAGCCTGGTCGATAATGAAGCAGCAGAAGCTCCTGTTCTTACAGATTCTTCGGCACGTAAATATGGTGAAACTCTTCATCGCCTGATTGAAAGAAAAGGTGTTGTGTTTGCAGTGCTGGTCTTTCTAGCTTTGGCCATCGGCGGAGCAGTCGAAATTATTCCGATGTTGAAGGTCGAATCGAATATTCCTAAAATTGCATCCGTTACCCCTTATACTCCGCTCGAATTAGCAGGACGTGATGTTTATATCAGCAATGGATGCTATAATTGCCATTCCCAACAAGTACGGCCATTACGCTATGAAACTGATCGTTACGGTGAGTATTCGAAAATTGGAGAGTTCGTTTACGATCATCCGTTCCAATGGGGCTCGCGACGTACCGGACCCGACCTTGCCCGCACAGGATATGTCGGCAGTTCTACTTATAAAACAGCGATCTGGCACTACAATCACTTTACAAAACCGCTGGAGATAAATCCGCAAACCATAATGCCTGCCTATCCGTGGCTGACAGTTAATACGGTAGATCTTAGTCAGATTCCCTCAAAAATTAAGGTGATGCAGCTGCTTGGCGTTCCTTACGCTGAAGGTTATGCCTCAAAAGCAGTGGACGACTATCAGGCCCAGGCCCAAAAAATTGTGGATGAGTTAAAAGCTGCAGGAGTAACAGTAACTCCCGATAAGGAAATAGTGGCTGTCATTGCTTATTTGCACAAATTGGGAAGAGATATTTCTCCTGCCAATCAAAAATAATTGATCATTAATCACATCTGTTATGAGTTTTGTTGGAGATGTTCTCGGTAAAGTTGATGGTATTCAATACTTTTATATTGTTGGATTATTGATTTTTATGTCGCTTTTTGTGGTGTTGATTTACCGGATAGTAAGAATGCCCAGGCAGGATTTGGTGGATTTTAAAACCTCCATCTTTGAAAACGACGAGTTAGAAACAAATTAAATAAGAATAACCTTATTTGTTATGGCAAAAATAGTAAAGACTGGAAACATAAATGCCCCTGCTGAAAATACTCATGGGGAAGACGATTTTGATGGAATTAAAGAGTTGAATAACCCGGCTCCGAACTGGATTATTTTGGTATTTTTAATTACAATCGGCTTTTCAATTTTCTATGCAATCCGTTATTTTGGATATCCCGACAACGGAAAGGATCAGATAAGTGAGTATCAGCAAAAAAGTGCCGATTTCGACAAAGCCAGAAAGCAAAATCAAGAGACAGTAAGTGGCGGAGTTGCAATGAGCCAGGAACAGATACTGGCTGAAGGAGCAAAACTGTTCACCCAAAAAGGCTGCATAGCTTGTCATGGATTGAAAGGCGAAGGCAACATGATCGGGCCTAATATGACCGATAATTTCTGGATCAACGGATGTTCTCAGGAGAGTCTGATCAAGATAATTGCTGAAGGCAAACCGGAAAAAGGAATGACGCCATTTAAAACCATCATGACTCAAGAGGAGATTAAAAATGTATCTTTGTATATTATGAAAGGATTAATAGGTACTAATCCGCCAAATGCAAAAGCACCTCAAGGAGTCGAATGTAAACCTTGATCATTGGGCCTCATGTCTTAAATGACTAGTTATTATGGAATTACAAGAACCATCCACTTTTCGCGACCGCCCTATAAATATTAACGAAAGCGGACAGCGAAATTGGATTTATGCAAAACAACCGCGAGGGAAGTGGTACAAGCGCCGAACTGCGGTTGCCTGGCTGGCAATTGCATTTTTAATATTTGCACCATTTATTAAGATAAACGGAAATCCCTTAATGCTGTTCAATATTGCAGACCGGCAATTTTCAATTTTTGGTCAGCTTATCTGGGCTCAGGACTCCTTTCTTTTAGCCCTGATCATGGTTGTTGCCGTTGTTGGTATCGTGCTTTTTACCGTTATATACGGCCGTTTGTGGTGCGGATGGGCTTGCCCGCAGACGGTTTTCCTGGAGATGATTTTCCGTCGCATCGAATATCTTTTCGAAGGAAATTACCGCAGCGGGCATAAACAACAAAAGATGACAGTCCGTGTCTTCTTTAGAAAGATTTCTAAACATGCTGTTTTTCTGATTGTTGCCGTTCTTATTACCAATATATTTTTGAATTGGTTTATTGGACCTGAACGGTTGCTTAAAATTGTCACTTCTCCTATACGCGAAAATTATTTGGGATTTTCAATTATGATGGGGATTTCACTCTTTTACTATTGGATCTACGCATTTTTCAGAGAACAGGTATGCACAATGATCTGCCCTTACGGACGCCTTCAGGGTGTATTGCTCGATTCCCGTTCGATTGCAGTAATTTATGATTATAAGAGAGGTGAACCCCGTGGTTCTAAAAAAACGGGCGATTGTATCGATTGTCACCAATGTGTGGCAGTCTGTCCCACCGGTGTTGACATCAGAAACGGGAGTCAGCTCGAATGTATCAATTGCACTGCCTGTATCGACGAATGCAATACTGTAATGAAAAAGATCAGTAAGCCAGAAAATCTGATCCGGTTTGATTCGGTTCAGGGTATTGAAAATGGTAAACGGTCGATTTTAAATGCAAGGACTTACGCTTATTCCGCAGTACTGCTTGTTCTGTTTATTTTTCTGTCATTTACAGTGGCAAATCGAAAACCGATTGAAATGACCATGTTGCGAATATCGGGTTCCATCTACCAGAAGGTCGATTCAGTTACCTATTCAAACATTTATCTGGTTAAGATTATTAATAAAACACAATCAGATAAAGAGCTGAATATTAAATTGATTACTCCTCGGTCAGGTAAATTTCAGCTGGCTAATGGACAAACAAATATAAAAGCTCAGGGGGTTCTCGAAAGTGTGCTGATTATTAATCTTAATCGTAACACACTAACAGGTAAGAGCACACCGGTCGAATTGGGTATTTATGAAGGAGCAACGCTTCTTAAAATATATTCTACCAATTTTTTGGGGCCGGTAGCTGAATAATTATTAATGTTCTCCGTCAGCTGACGGATCAATGTTCATTGAACATTATTAACTGAAAAATTCTTATTAAGCTATGATTATCAGTTGTTTGCGAACAAATACTCATCAAGTGCCAGAAAAAATCATCTCACTGATCCCTCACAGACACCTGTTCAGGTATGCCAGGAGTACCCCGCGGGTTAAACTCCACTCTTTTATTGTTTTATTACTGACTCTGGTTTCCAGCCTTTCTTTTACCGTAAAGGCCGCGATGCCTGATTCTCATATCAAGGTATTAATTGTTGATGGTTTCAGCAATCACGATTGGGCGCACACCACGAAGCTGATTCGCACAATTCTGCAGGAAACCAATCGTTTCGAGGTGGAGGTGGCCACCTGTCCGGCAGATATCAACGACCCTGCCTGGCCCAATTTTCATCCACGGTTTGATGGCTATGATGTGGTGATTCAGACGTGCAACAATCTTGGAAACAAAGGAGAATGGCCCGCAGCGACGCAACTGGATTTCGTAAAATACATCCGCAAAGGCGGCGGAGTTTATATCTTTCACTCAGCGAATAATTCCTTTTCCGATTGGGATGAATACAACCGGATCATTGGACTAGGATGGCGCGATACAAAATTCCCTGCAATGACCATTCGCTCCGACGGCACTGTCCAACGTATTCCCGCCGGTGAAGGTAAATCTACCTCGCATGGTCCACGGTCCGATCAGGTCGTACATCGCCTCAAAAATCATCCAATCCACGATGGATTGCCACAAACCTGGATGGCTTCGATGATCGAAGTGTACACCTATCCCAGGGGTCCGGCCAAAAAAACCAATGTCCTTTCTTGGGCAGAGGATGCCACTGCCAAAACGCACTGGCCTATTGAATGGACTGTTGCATACGGGAAAGGCCGCGTTTATAATTCAACCCTTGGCCATGTCTGGCTGAATGAAAATAATCCTTCGGGAATGCGTTGTGCAGGTTTCCAGACCATCATGGTGCGCGCTCTGCAATGGCTTGCAAAACGTCCGGTCGATTTCCCCGTTCCTAATGATTTTCCGGGCCAGACACAGGCTGTTCTTCGTTCTTTGGCAGGTGAAAATAATTCACCAGGATCCCCTGTATCTTTCAGCCCCTTCAACGGAAATGATTTAACCGGATGGGGCTATCTTACAGGAAATAAGGATGATATGGTTTTTGAATCATTCGATGGGAAGACCGAATCATCAGATGGCCGCTACACAGGCAAGGACGGAATTCTTGCGATAAATCCCTGGGTCGAAGCAAAGGGCCCGCATTGGATTAACCTTTGGACTAAACAGGAATATTCCGGAGATTTTTCCCTTACCCTTGAATTTAGGGCATCTGTGAATGCCGACAGTGGTATTTTTCTCAGAGGGAAACAATTGCAATGCCGTGATTATCTCGTGGCAGGCCCCTACAAGGAACTTAAAAAATACAAGGCGCAGGACTGGAATACAATTGAGGTTGTCGTAAAGGATAACATCGCCAGATGTACCTGCAATGGGGAATTACTCGAAGCGGCGTTCAAGCTGCCTGTTTCAGGACGTTTTGGAATCGAAGCCGATCGTGGTTTGATGGAGTACCGGAATATTCAGATTAATGTTCAATGATTAAATATTTTATAATGAAGTTAAATTGGGGAAACAGTATATTCTTGGTTTTGATCATTTTTGTTGCGCTGGGGATTGCCTTTATTGTTTTTTCT
The DNA here is from genome assembly GCA_964355145.1 of uncultured Mariniphaga sp. GTDB lineage: Bacteria > Bacteroidota > Bacteroidia > Bacteroidales > Prolixibacteraceae > JAAFHB01. Next base: position 5,013 of record CAYHDA010000128.1, on the reverse strand, counting down.
TTCAGTAAAAGCAACGATCTGGTAACGGCAGATTATTACCAGCAGGGAGCCGACTATACGCAGCATATGGAGGTTACAAGCCGTTCAGCTGTTTATAAGGACAGCATTCAGGTAGTCAATCAAGATAAGAATGTAGTGGTGCGGTTTGCACCTGCCATCCATCGGATGACCGACACGATGCAGGTCTTTTTTTACCGGCCTTCGGATAAAAGGTTGGACTATAACATCAGGCTTCGGCTAACTTCCGATTCTATAATTATCGCAAAAGATAGGCTCGTAAACGGCCGGTATCTTGTTAAACTAGGATGGATAGTTAATCGGAATAGCTATCAGGTTGAAAAGGAATTTTTTATTGACTAGAGATGGGAATATTAATCAGCGCATTTATTCTTGGCTTGATGGGGAGCTTTCACTGTGTTGGGATGTGTGGTCCCATCGCTTTGAGTCTCCCTTTACGTGGAGATTCCGTGTGGGAAAAAACAGCGGGAGGGCTCCTTTATAATATTGGACGAACAATAACCTATGGGATGATGGGCGCAATTTTTGGGCTCATTGGTCAGGGATTCCACTTGCTTGGATTTCAGCAATGGATCTCGGTTATCATGGGTGGATTCATGATTTTGTCGGTACTGCTGCCCTCTCTGTTTAAAAACAGTCATTCAGAAACCTTTACCTCATTTACGCGGCCTCTTCGGAGTGCCATCCAACGGCTGTTTAAGACCCGTTCATATAAAGGGCTGTTTATGATTGGAGTACTGAATGGATTTCTCCCCTGTGGACTGGTCTATCTTGCGATTGCAGGAGCCATCGGTACAGGAAGTTTATCTTTGGCTATCGCCTTTATGGTGCTCTTTGGATTAGGAACTCTTCCAATGATGCTGACAATTTCGTGGCTTGGAAACCTATTCAGCACAGTGATCCGCAATAAAATCAATCAGCTTATTCCTTACGTGATTGTATTTATTGGTGTAGTTTTTATATTGCGCGGACTAACACTCGGAATCCCTTTCATAAGTCCTCCGGCTGAGAAAATGACACCCGCTGCCCAAATGCACAACACTTCCCCGGCTGCAGCAGCTCAGGCGATCAAACATGCCTGCTGCCAACCCGATTCCACCAAAAAATAATTCCTTCCGCCAGTTGGCGGACATAATTCATAATTCATAATTCCTAATTCCTAATTATTTGTTCATGTCCGATAACGCCTGTATACATTGTGGAGCGGATTGCGGAAAAGCTCCGATCTACTACAACCTTCAAAAATTTTGCTGCTCAGGTTGCAAACAGGTTTTTCAGTTACTCAATGAAAATCAACTTAACCAGTATTATACGCTTGAGAATTCTCCCGGTGTCAGAATCGATAACTTTGATCACGACGGCAAGTACTCTTTCCTCGATAAGGAAGAGGTTAAGAAAAAGATATATGAATTTTTCGAGGGCGACCAGGCTCGTGTTACTTTTTATATTCCTTCCATACATTGTATATCGTGTATTTGGCTGCTTGAACACCTCTCCCGTCTTAATAGTGGCATTAAACAATCAGCGGTAAATTTCATTAAAAAAGAGGTTACAGTTAGTTTTAATACCACTGAAATTTCATTGCGTACGGTAGTTGAATTGCTGGTATCGATCCATTATATCCCCGATATTTCATTGAAAACATTGGAGAGGGGAGATATTCATTCGGTTGACCGGACATTATTGTACAAAATCGGAGTTGCAGGATTTATCTTCGGTAATGTAATGTTATACAGTCTTCCTGAGTATTTTAACGGAAAACCGCTGGGTGATTCATTAGGTACATTTCTTCACTATATTGGATTTATACTCACTATTCCACTGGTCTTTTACAGTGGCAGCGATTACATGATTTCGGCATTCAAAAACCTGAAACAAGGTCTTGTCAACATTGATTTGCCGATTGCCCTGGGAATTCTGGCCTTGTTTTTTGTGACCTCGTATGAGGTACTTTCGGGTCGTGGCCCCGGGTATTCCGATACGCTTGCAGGATTTTTATTCTTTTTGTTAATCGGGAAATGGTATCAAAGCAAAACATATCAATCGCTTTCATTCGATCGGGACTATAAATCGTATTTCCCTGTTGCAGTTACGAAAATCACGGACGGAATTCCCGTCAGTACATTGCTTGAGGATATTGTTGCCGGTGATTTGCTTCTTTTGCGGAGTAAGGAACTCATACCCGCCGACGGCATATTAATGAAAGGCGCTGCTTTAATTGATTATAGTTTTGTAACCGGTGAATCAGTTCCGGTAAAAAAAAATCACGGAGATTCTGTCTATGCTGGAGGAATTCAAACTGGTGGTGCGATTACAATCCAGGTGGTGCGCGAAGTTAAACAAAGTCACCTGACACAACTCTGGAACCAAAATGATCCGCGAAAGCAGACCCATCGCTCCTTAACAAGCCTCATAGACGCGATAAGTGTCTACTTTACGATTGTTATTATCGTTATTGCATTATCCGGTTTTGCCGGGTGGCTGATATGGGGTGATTTCCGAACCGCCATTCTGGTTCTAACCTCAGTATTGATTGTCGCTTGTCCGTGCGCATTGGCGATGTCGCTTCCTTTTACGTTGGGTACCGCAATGCGTATTCTTGGAAATAAAGGGATGTATCTAAAAAATATCAGGGTTATTGAAAAGCTGAGCAAAATTGATACCATGGTTTTCGACAAAACAGGTACGCTCACAAAACCCGATGAAAACAACGTGCAGTTTTTGGGAGAAGCATTGACGGATTGGGAAATACAAGCCGTTAAATCTTTGGCAGCGCAATCGACCCATCCAATGAGTCAGGCCCTCGACCGGCATTTTGCATCAGTTCAACTGTTAACTACACAGGGATTTATTGAAATGTCGGGTAAAGGGATTTTTGCGAATGTAGATGGCATTGCTGTTAAGTTAGGTTCGCAGGTCTTTGTTTGTGACGCCGATACAGCTGTTAAACAGGAGAATTCCTGTGTTTATATCTCAATAAATCATCAATATAGAGGTTATTTTAAGATTAGTAATCAATACCGTCCGGGATTCAGTGAGGTCATTCAACAATTGGGAAAGCAGTTTGATCTCTATTTATTGTCAGGAGATAATGATGCTGAAAGGGAACATCTCGAACACTATTTTGAAAAAAGTAAAATCTTCTTTAACCAGCAGCCTCAGCATAAAATGGAGTTCATTGCTCACCTCCGCAGTGAAGGTCGGCATGTAATGATGACAGGTGACGGATTAAACGATTCCGGCGCATTTATGCAAAGCGATGTGGCGCTTTCTATTGCCGATGATATATACCATTTTTCACCTGCCGGAGATGCCATTATAGAAGCAATTCATTTTCAGCAGTTAACGCAATTTATCCGTTTTGCACAGAAATCTCTGGTTATTGTAAAAATAAGTTTTGCTATATCATTTCTATATAACATTGCTGGACTTTCTATCGCCTTGTCAGGAAATTTATCACCTGTAATAGCCGCCGTTCTGATGCCGGTCAGCTCTGTTACGGTAGTGGCATTTTCTACCATTGCCACCAGATTATTGGCCAGACAGATTATCAAGGGTTTCTAAAATTTGTAGTTTAGTGATTTCAAATGAATGCGGCAAATTTGTATTCCTAATTATTATATTGTTTGGTTTTATGGAATAATCCATTTATAACCAGCTTTAGAATCTAAGTTATTTTAAGAAAATGTTATTTATAGTTTTTAAAGAATGTGACCCCAAATTGTAAAAAATATTTACAGTCCGCTGCCTTGCCTATTTAAATTCTATATAAATTATCCATTAATTTGATATATTCTGCCGTCTTAGGGGTTTCAGAATATTGTTTTCTCGAAAATGCTTGTTTATTTTACTGTAGATCTTGGCTTACTTCTATTTCTGCCTTCCCGATTAATAGCCGTAAAGAGAGCATTCTAATTTTCCGTTTATGTTTAATAGTTTCCAATCTCTGTTTAAAAGACCTGGAATAAACAAATTATTCCCCGGGCTATTTTTCATGCCAATATGGAGCGCACAAAAGACGACAGTTCAAACCACAGCGACTTTTAAAAATGACTGCTTTGCCATTCGTCCCAAAAACAGCTGTTTTCAAGAAACTTTGTATCAAATTTCAAATTTGCTACAAAGTTTTGGCTCAAAAAAGAGAGAAAAGATTTTCTTTTCTCAACTTCGCAATTATTTAGTTCAATATATCGCACACGCGTTGCCATGTACTATGAAATCCGTCAGAAAATACTTTAACGGTGTGATGCCGTTGCGCAGTTGGCTATTTGTTGCCTCTATTTGATCGGATAGTTATCTGAAAGAAAAAGATACCTTATATTAATTTATGGTTTTTGTTTGCCCCTCTCTGTTTAAAGGTCCCGGAATAAGAAAATTATTCTTCGGGCTTTTTCTCATGCTGGCCTGGGGCGGACAAAAGGTTAATGCACAGGGATACTCACTTTCATTTAATGGGACGAATCAATATGTTGGATTCAGCGCAATCCCAACCTATACCACCACAACCACCATTGAAGCTTGGGTCAAGATCGTGATACCTTCGGGGTATGCTATCGCCGAACCTAATATTGTTTCCTGGGGGGGGGCCATTTCAGACAGTTGAATTCAGATTAGGTATAAGCGGCAGCACCGCTACCCTCCAATTCGGAATTGACGCCTCTCCTAACGGTGCCTGGCAAGCGATCTATGGAAGTACAAATATCAATACCGGCAATTGGGTCCACGTGGCGGTCGTAAGAAATGGTACTGCCTCCACATTGTTTATTAATGGTGTATCCGAAATTAGTGGAACTGTGGACAGGCTGTTTACTCCGGGCACCTTTGATATTGGAAATCTAAATGAATATGGGAGTCAGCAAAACCGCTATTTTCCCGGATTGATCGATGAAGTCCGTATCTGGAGTGTGACCCGCACTCAGGCCGAAATTCAGGCCAATATGTCTCATGAACTTGCCGGCAGTGAAACAGGGCTTACCGCGTATTATAAAATGAGCA
>CAYHDA010000127.1:0-11887 GCA_964355145.1 uncultured Mariniphaga sp. | reverse complement strand
CCATAACATCAGCTATCCGTCAAGTGCGGCAGCAGTGGTTTTCGGTGACAACAAAGCTCTCAATAGTGCTGATATTCAATTTTTAGCCAGTTTTAATTTAAAAACAATGAAAAAATACATCCTGCTTTATATCTCCTTATTTTTCCTATATAGCTGTAAAGATGAAGTTGAACTCACTAATAAAGACTTCCCTTTCATTATTCTACACAAAATATCTTCAATTTCAAGCGACGGCGTTGCTGTCTCGGCATCATTGTATAATGGCAACGAAGTACATTATTCTGAATATGGGTTAGTTATCGACCGGAATAATAATCCATCTGTTTCCGACAGAAAAATTGTACTAAGTAATAATCCGGGTAAAGATTTAACTGTCCGGATCAGCAATGATTTGGTAAAAGGTGAAACCTATTATGTCAGGGCATTTATTCGCACCTCGGACAGCCTGACTTACAGCAATATGTTATCCTTTAAAAGCGAAGGTTGTCTTCCCCCAAGCATGTCATCAATCAGTTCATATTCTGCCACTTCAGGAAATAGAATTATAATTAAAGGAAATAATTTTAGTGAGTTGATATCCAATAATGAAGTCTATTTTAATGATTTGAAAGCCAGGATAATCAAAGCAAGTATTGATACATTAATAGTCTTTTGCCCAAATACCTTAATAGACCGATCTGTAAAAATAAAAGTTACAGTTGCAACACAAACAACAGAAACAAGTCAAGAATTCAAACTACTAAATCCATGGAAACAGATTGGCGACTTTCCGGCAAACCCAACAATCTTCAATGGTCAATTCGTTTATAATTCAAAAGGATATTTAATTCCCGGAGGCATAATTTCCGGTTCTGAAGCAGAAAAACTAAAATTATGGGAATTTGATTTAAACTCTTATAAGTGGAATATCATCAGTAATATTCCTTTTACAACAGGTCTTTGGACAGTTGGCTTTGCGAAAGGGAATGATCTATATTGTGGATTGGGACGGTATCAACGTGACTTGTGGCAATTTAACCTAGACTCAAAAACATGGATTCAAAAATCAAGTTTCCCGGGATTGTTGCGCTACTCTTTTATATATCCTGGTTTTCAAATAAACAACACCGTTTACCTTTACTCATATCAAGATGGTTCTTCTGAATTTTGGAAGTATTTAATCGAATCTAACAAATGGATACAGCTTCCAACCCCAACCAAACTAAATGACAGAGAATTCATTTGCGGATATTTATACAATAATTCCGGCTATTTACTTGAAATGTGTGAAAGTGTCAACAACCATGCATTCAATATCTGGAAATTTGATGAAGCAACTAATTCCTTTACAATAGACCATTCCGTAACAGTAAACTCAAGAATTGAGACTGGTTCATTTATTATTAAAGACAACCTTTACATCCCTACAAGAATGGGAAATTTAATTCAGTATTCGCTTACCGATGGTTTGGTATTTTATCTTGATGATCCAACAGATATTTATGAATATAGTTTTGTTTTTCAGAAAGACAATAAAGCTATTGTCGGGAGGGAGCAGACTTTAAACGTTTATGAATTTTATCCGAGATAGAAGAATGGAACCTGATCTTCTTTACCTGCAAACGCAGCTTCGTTTACATGATCCCGACTGGTCTGGTTGAAAAGCAATACTTCGTATGAAGTTCATAGGTTAAATCGCGTCCTGCGTGTATTTGCAAAACGTCACCAGTCATGGGCCGAAAATTCGTGTATGCATTGATAGTATTACAAATTGTATATACATTTGTGGTATAAAATTATTAAACATGAAAACACTTTCATTAAAACTCGAAGATCAGATTTTTATCGATGCAGAGGGCGTGATCGCAGAAGTCAAGAAGACGAGAAATCGTTATATCAATGAGGCCGTTGATTATTACAATCGGTATAATAAAAGGAAAATTCTTGCTACAAAGCTTGCCAAAGAATCAAAATTAGTTCAGGATGAATCGATGTTGGTGTTAGCCGAATTTGAAAGAATAAGCCATGAAGATTAAACAATTTGAAATTTGGACTGCTGACCTGAATCCCCAAAAAGGTACTGAACCCGGCAAAATCAGACCAGTTCTGATTGTACAGACTGATTTACTCAATTCCCTGCATCCATGCACAATTATTTGCCCGATTACGACCAATATTGTTAAAGAAAGTGATATTTTAAGGGTCCACATAAAGAAGGGTATTTCCAATACGCAAAAGCCATCCGATCTGATGATAGATCAAATCAGGGCTATTGATAATAAGCGATTTGTCCAGAAAATTGGTGAACTTCCAACTGATCTGAGAAAAATTGTAAGTGAAAATCTCAAAATAATGCTTGACTTGGAATAATCCAACGTCTGCAAATAACAACTACCAGCAACCAGGGCAATCATGCCAGACAAAAAAATATCAACCTTGTTAACCCGCCCTCCGTGTAGCTGTGGAACGTTATGCCAAAGTTTGAAATCTCCGGAAAAGTAGTAACTTTGTAATTACAATAATAAAAATTGACACAATGGAAATTTCTGTCATCAAAATAGGTAATTCTAAGGGAATCCGACTTAGCAAGACGTTGTTGGACAAGTATAATATCCAAGACACAGTCGAGGTAATCCTCGAAAAAGGACAAATCGTGATAAAACCATTATCCAGGCCCCGAAAAGGTTGGGAAAAAGCGTTCAAAAGAATGGCAGAGAATGGCGCTGACAGATTGTTGATTAACGATGTCTTCGAAGACGAAAATCTTGAAGAATGGAAATAACTCAATATCAAATCATTTTAGTTAATCTTGATCCGACACTTGGAAGCGAGATTCAAAAAACCAGACCATGGGTTGTGATTTCACCAAATGAGATGAATAAATATCTAAATACGGTCGTAATTGCTCCAATGACAACAAGTTCGAAAAATTATCCAACAAGAATTGAGATCAAACATGATAACAAGATCGGATGGGTTGTTTTAGATCAAATTCGAACGATCGACAAACAAAGGATAATTAAAGATCTTGGTCGATTGAATAAATCCGAGATAAGTGAATTAAAGTCAGTATTAAAAGAAACCTATATTGACTGAAAACCAACCCATAATCACCTATAATGGATATTCCGGTGATGCCAACCCCCGCCAATCGGATAATTGACATTTTTATTCTCTCCACTCCGTATACCTTTTTTTGTCCTTTCCTCCCGGGTCCCCTCCGGCTATCGTTACCCGAAAACAAGATTATGGTCTTATTATTTAAGTTTGGTCAGAAATACATTCCTGAATTCAATATCTTTCCCTTCACACTGGAGACCTATACTGCCTTCGTTGACATTCAGATTGGTCCCCTTGTTTTGAAGCACTTGATTCACATATACTTCTATGGTATTATTTACACAAATAACCTCCATTGTATTCCATTTCCCCACCTTTTTTTCGGAAGATTCGGCAAGCTTTTTCATTGAACCTTTCGATTTATCGATCCTTACATCCATATCAATTCCCTTCTCACAAATGAAATCACCTGCACCTCCGGCAACTAAATTGCATTCGATCCATTTATAATTCTTGGAATCACGCGGTTGATAATGAACAAAAACACCACTGTTTGTTGCAACAACAGGCCAGCGCCATTCAACATGTAATTTATAATTGGAGTAGGAGTCTTTGGTCCGCATATAACCCCATGGGAAACTGTTCATATGAATGAGTCCGTTTACTGCCGTGAAAACAGTTGCCGGATCAGCAGTGGAATTTTTCAAATAAAAATCCCAGTTGCTCAGATCTTTCCCATTGAATAACTGGATTTTTTCACCTTTAAAATTCCAGGAACTTTTTGCTTTTTTTGCATTTGAACGAGCCAAAGTAACATCCGGGACTACTGATAAAGTGATAATCAGAAGGGTGGCAAACATTGCAATTTTAGTAATCATAATCTTAGGATTTTGTTAATAATATATAGATGATAAGTTCAGTTTTCAATTTTGAATCTGCAATAAAATTTTTATGAATATCCAAAGCTAATCATAAAAATTAATCCGCATCAACATTTTACCGATAATCGTGCAGACTGATCGTTATCTGATATAATCCTAAGCTTATCCCAGTTCAACAATTGTGATCCCAGATCCGCCAAACTGCACGTGCTCATCTCTGCAAGTCCTGACTGCAGGTTCTGTCCGGAGGTAATTCTGAATTAACTCACGTAAAATACCGTTTCCCTTTCCGTGCAGGATGCGCAGTTCATTAACATCAATCATGATCGCTTCATCGACAAATTCCCTTATTTTTTGCAAGGCCTCTTCGGCACGCAATCCACGGACATCGATATTTGGTTTGAATACCAGTTTTCGTTCTCCGATTTCCTGATTAATACGACCAATGGTTTTATTTTCAATCCTTGTATGCTTAACCTCGCTGCGTGAAACCGGCACCAGCTTGCTTCGGTTAACAACAGAGCGAAGATGCCCAAATGCTACGGTAATATTATTACTTTTGATTTCAAGCACTTCGCCCAACGTCTCCTGGTCCGACAAACGCACATAACCACCTACCTCTATTTTTGCAGGTACTTTCTGTGGAACAATAACGACTTTCTTTTCCTCCTCCACTTTAGGAGGACGCTCACTCTTCTGGAGTTCATTTTGCTTTAATTTCGCGATCTTTCGAACGATTCGCTCATCGTCCGGATCGTCTTTTCGCAATATCTCCGATTTAAATTCTTCCAGTTTTTGACGGGCTTCCAGTGTCCTGTCTTTGGCAGCATCAGCCTCCTTTATTTCCCGGATTGTCTTCTCGATGATTCTGTTGGCACCCGAAACAATCTCTTCGGCGTCCCGCTTTGCTTTGTCAAGAATCTCTTTGCGCAACTTTTTAGTTTCAGCAAGACCAGTTTCATAATTCAGGGCCAGCTCTTCAATCCGCTTCTCCTCTTGTCTGATTTTCTGTCGCTTACTCTCCCAATATTTTTTATCCCGAACAATTTCGCGCAGGTGCTTGTCAAAATCGATATGATCTACCCCGATTTTGTTCGTCGCATCCTGCAATATTTCTTCGGGGAGGCCGATTTTTCGTGCGATTTCAAATGCAAACGAACTTCCCGGCTTTCCGCTTTGAAGCTGAAAAAGTGGTTCCATCTTATTGGAATCATATAGCATGGCACCATTCGCTATGCCCGGCGCCGACGAAGCAAAGTGTTTCAGATTTGTATAATGGGTGGTGATCACACCGAAAGATCCCAGTTGGTTAATCTTATTAAGAATAGATTCGGCGATGGCACCGCCAAGCATCGGTTCAGTTCCGGTTCCAAATTCGTCGATCAGCACCAGTGATTCGGGAGAACAATTCCTTACAAAAAACTTCATATTGTAAAGATGTGAACTGTAAGTACTTAAATCATTATCCAGTGACTGATCATCGCCAATATCCATGAAGATAGCCTTAAATAAACCCGTTCTGCTATCCACTTGAACAGGTATTGGTATTCCGCATTGAAGCATATACTGCAACAAGCCCACTGTTTTTAGGCATACCGATTTCCCTCCGGCATTTGGTCCGGAAATCAACATGATCCGTTCAGTTTTATCTAACCGGATATCGAGTGGAACGATTTTTCGTTGTTCTCTGGCCAGATTAATCTCTAAAAGCGGATGTCGTGCGGCGATCCAATCGAGTTCAAGTTCTCTTGAAATAATTGGCTTGACCGATTTGCTTTCGATGGTCCAGATTGCTTTTGCCCTGATAAAGTCGAGAATTGCCATTACCTGGTACGAATAGGCAATATCGTCGGCATAAGGCCGGATATCGTCAGTAAAACGGGTGAGAATTTTCACAATCTCACGCCTTTCTGCCGATTCTAATTCCCTGATCCGGTTATTTGTTTCGACGATCTCTTCAGGTTCTACGTAAGCGGTTTTTCCTGTGGCCGACTCGTCATGTATAATTCCTTTAATTTTTCGTTTGTTGGCAGCACCTACCGGGATGACAGCCCGGCCATCTCGCATCGACACTGAAATATCTTTTTCAACCAATCCCTCTGCCTGCATTTTTCGCAAAATGGTGCTCATTATTTTTGAAACACTCGACTGCAAGGAAAATATATCCCGGCGGATCTGAGACAATTCGGGAGAGGCATTGTCTTTAATCTGACCATGTTTGTTGATAATCTGGTCGATACGCTCATAGATAAAAGGGAAAACCTGTACATTGCGTACAACATTTTTTAATCTGGGGAAGGTCTCCGCTTCTGTGTTCCGAAAGAAAGCCACAATGGCCCTGATGGTTTCAAGTGACCGGCGTAAATCGAACAACTCGAACACCTCCAAAAATGTACCGGCAACTTTCGAGCGTTGCAAAGCCGGACGCATATCGATAAAGTATCCGTTTGGAAAATTCATTCCTTCTCCGATGATCTTCACAAATTCAATCGCTTCATCCAGCTGACGTTCAACGGATTCTCTACTGGAAGAAAATCCACATTCATCTACCTGCTCTTTTCCAAGCGTACTTAGACAGCGCCCTTGAAGGATTTCACGTATTTTATCAAAACCAATCTTACTCTCAAAATTCGAGGGATAAATATCCATATTTAATTCTGATTAAGCTGCAAAAATAGCATGGAATTCGGTAAAAGCACCGATCGAAAGTGAATTTAATAGGTTTGTAACGAGGTGTTAGCTATAGGTCGTCTGCAACGAGATTGAAATTTCATTTTAAAAGGCATTAAAAATAAATTACTTATGAAGTTTGCCAGCAAAATCTCCATCCTTGCAAGTGAGTTACAAACTCAGGACTACGAACTCCTCGTTGCAAACGAGGAGTATTCCGGTTGAATTGCTTGTGAGATATCTTTAGTTGAAGCCTCCGCAAGCATATTAAGAATCAGCTCGGTATTCGTCATATTATCACGAAGATTCTCTTTCCTCAAACCCTTATATTGTTTAAATTCAGTTGTCCCAAAAAATGGGACAACTCACTTCCCTCGGATAATAATTTAGTCTTTAGAGCGTTCCAATATTTTCCAGCTCGTGGACTATCAGTCAAAACTTCAATTACATCCACAATTGAAAAGTACCATTTCTCCTGTTCGTCATCCCAAAGGGTACGTACTTTCTTATCGTCAAATAATTTCAATGCACTCTTCTGTACCATAACCTGATGATTGGTTCTTTATTACAAAAATTAATTTCACTAAATTTATCTGCTCAATGACTTTTTGAATTACCAAATCCAGCAAAAACAATTTAAAAAATAAATTAAATGAAAACAACAACTTACAAAATAGTAAAAGTGATGAGAGCAGGAATACAACCACAAAAAACTGGTAATCAAAATTTAAAGATCATTTTTCAAAATGTGCCGTACAAGGCATACTCGTCAGTATTGCAGAATACCTGACTGTAAATATAAAATCCAGAACGGTTTGTCTCAATTTTGCGGTTGAGCTGCAAAACCGGATGACCTGATCCGACCTGAAAATAATCTCTCAATTTTTCATCTGCCAGGATAGAAAGAAGTTTCTGCTCTCCTCCCCTCACTTCAACCTGATAATTTTTTCGCAGAATATCAAAAAGCGATTTATTGTCGAAATTACGAGAGGTAAATCTGTTTAAATTAATATTGGGAATCATCGTGATGTCAAAGAATACCGGTTTATTATTGACTAATCGCAGCCGCTCCATGTAAATGCAACCCGCTTCGATCTCCCATCTGCTTAACGGAAAAGTAAAAGCATTGGTCCAATTTCTTATTTCAGGTTTGACAATAATATTTGTACGCAGATTATCCTGCCCAATGGCGGAAGTTGTTCCCGTCATCGAAAGAATTCCGATGCCCTTGGGTGTGCCTTTTACAATACTCCCCTTCCCCTGGTGCCTGACAATATAACCTTCGTTGGTCAACCTGTCCAGCGCTTTTCGTATTGTAGGACGAGTCACGCTGTGAACATGACACAACTCATTTTCAGATGGAAGCAAATCGCCTTCACGAAAAACACCCTCTGTAATATGAGAACGCACTATCTCATATACTTTTCGGTGTTGTGGTATTGCTTTATTTTGTTCCATAACTCTTTTAACAGATAATTACATTAGCCCGGCAAAAGTAATAAATATTTTAACAAAAATACATATTTGTAATTACATGATGCAAATATGTAACATTTATATAGAATTGTTAATCAGCTATATATATTCCTTTTATTATTTTATAAAAATAATAAAAGGAATATACTTGTAAATACAAGTTGAATAAAATATCTTTGTACAAAATATTTCTCTATGGCTACAGTTATTATTATGCCTAAGCAAGGCCAGTCTGTTGAAAGTTGCATCATTACCGAATGGAACAAGAAAAAAGGAGATCAGGTAGCGAAGGGCGAAGTGCTTTTTGCTTACGAGACAGACAAAGCCTCATTTGAAGAAGAGGCCGCTGTTGATGGTTTCCTGATTGAGCGTTTTTATGAGGCTGGAGACGAAGTTCCTGTACTCACAAATGTCTGCGTGATTGGAACACCCGGCGAGTCTGTCGATGAATTTCGTCCGGGAGGTGCCACTGCCCAAAAGGAGGAAAGCCCGGAACCAAAGGCTACAAAAGAAAATCCTGCGCCAGAAACCGAAAAACCAGCTCCTTCGGAATCCGGGTTGGGCGCCATTTCTCCAAGAGCCAGAATATTAGCTGAAAAAGAAGGAATTATAACCACTGGAATAAAGGGTACCGGTCCTCATGAACGGATCATCGAGAAGGATATTCTCGCAGTGGTCGCCGGCAATCCAAAAACCACTCCATTAGCAAAGAAAAAAGCCGGTCAGGAACAGTTGCAATCCGGATCAACAGGAAGCGGACTAGGTGGCTCTGTTACCGCAAAGGATCTTTTGCTTCCTCATACGGTCTATAGCAATGATTTCGAAATCAAGAAATTAACAAATATGCGCAAGCTGATCGCTAAAGCGATGCTCAGCTCTTTGCAAAACTCTGCCCAATTAACCCATCATCTGGGAGCCGATGCACGCAAAATGCTTGAATGGCGCAGAAAAATAAAAAAAGCCAACGATAATGGTTATCCTGTGAACATTACCATCAATGATATGGTTTGTTTTGCAGTGGTCAAAGCTTTACGGAAATTTCCACAGGCAAATGCCCATTTTCTTGGCGACAGCGTGAAATATTTTAATAAAATACATCTTGGAATAGCCGTTGATACCGATCGCGGATTGATGGTTCCTGTAATCAGAAATGCGGATGATCTTTCTATTCAGGGGCTCTCGAATCAGCTACGCGAAATAGCTGCCTCATGTCGCAAAGGAAATGTAAATCCTGAACTATTATCATCAGAAGCAGCCTCATTTACTATTTCTAATCTTGGCAATTACGGGGTGGAATTATTTACCCCTGTGATCAATCTGCCACAAGTTGGCATTCTGGGAGTGAACACGATCGTACCGCGACCTAAAGATTTAGGAGACGGAGCTTATGGATTTGTACCGTTTATCGGACTAAGTCTTACCTATGACCACCAGGCACTTGACGGAGGAGAAGCAACCCGGTTCCTTAAACAAATCGCCATTGAAATCGAAAACCTTGAATTTGAACTTTAATAAATTAGAAATTCCAATATGAGTACAACATTTGATTTAGCCATTATCGGTGGAGGACCCGCCGGATATGTAGCAGCGGAAAGAGCAGGACATAAAGGACTTAAAGTCGTTTTAATTGAAAAAAATGAACTGGGCGGAGTCTGCCTCAACGAAGGCTGTATCCCTACAAAAACCCTTTTATACAGCGCAAAGCTATACGATAATGCTCTTGGAAGCAGCAAATACGGCATTGAAACAAAGGAGGTCTCTTTCGATTTCTCCAAAATGATGGCTCGTAAACAAAAAGTCGTCAAAAAATTGGTTGGTGGTGTTGGAATGAAAATGAAAGAACATCATGTCGAGGTAATTAAAAGCGAAGCATACATAAAAGGACGTTCAGCTGCAGGCATAGAAATAACTGCCGGTGACACACAGATTTTAGCTGCAAACCTCCTGATTTGCACCGGATCGGAAGCATTTCTACCTCCAATACCAGGACTTGGAGCTCCGGGAGAATTGATACTTACGAACAGAGAAATTCTTCAATTGAAGGAAAGACCTGATTCATTGGTGATTATCGGTGGTGGCGTAATCGGACTCGAATTTGCCAGTTTCTTTAACAGCCTTGGCACAAAAGTCACGGTAATTGAAATGCTTGATGAAATTCTTACTGGAATGGATCGTGAAATGAGTGAGATGTTAAGGCAGCAATACACAAAAAAAGGGATCACATTCAATATCTCAGCCAAAGTAACTGAAGTAAAAGGAGATGAAGTATTTTTCGAAAAAAACGGAATAAAAGAATCAATAAAAGGGGAGAAAATTCTGGTTAGCGTTGGTCGTAAAGCCAATACAACCGGTTTTGGCCTCGAAAATATCGGTGTTGAGCTTCATCGCGGTGGCATTAAAGTTGACGAGAAGATGCGCACAAATGTTCCGAATGTTTTTGCAGCCGGCGATGTAACAGGATTCTCACTATTGGCGCATACCGCAAGTCGCGAAGGTGAAGTTGTGGTAAATAATCTTACCGGACGCCCCGACAGAATGCGCTACAATGCTATCCCTGGCGTAGTTTATACCAACCCTGAATTTTCAGGCGTCGGTTATACAGAAGAGAGTGCCAAAGCAGAAAATATTGAATACCGGGTTGCCAAGTTGCCATTAGCCTTTGCAGGACGCTTTATCGCGGAGAATGAAGGCGGAAGTGGCCTTTGCAAAGTTTTGGTAGGTGCCAAATACGGTGAAATACTAGGTGTTCATATCCTTGGAAATCCATCGGGCGAAATTATTTACGGCGCTTCCATGGCAATCGAGATGGAGATGACCCTAAAAGAAATGGAAGAAGTAATCTTTCCTCATCCTACTATCTCAGAAATATTCAAAGAAAATATTTTTGCATTCTGATAATCCGGATAATACGCATGACAGAATTGATCATTGAAAATTATTAATTGACAATTAGTTATTGTCATATCATCAAAATATTATTAATAGAAATTATATGCCTAAAGTTCAGTTTATTGACCCAATTGAGGCCAGAAAATCAGGGGAGATTACGTTTAAACCAATCCCGGTTAATCAATACAACAAAACGATAGCCGAAGAAAAAGCCAATTTCACAAACGATGATTTCATTCGCATTTACCACGATATGGTGGTAATCCGCGAATTTGAAACAATGCTCAACCTGATTAAAACTACCGGAGCATACAGCGGGGTGCCTTACGATCATCCAGGTCCTGCACATCTCTCGGCCGGACAGGAAGCGGCAGCTGTTGGTATGGCTTACACCCTTACTGTTGAAGACTTTATTTTCGGCTCACACCGAAGTCATGGCGAAATTCTGGCCAAAGGCTTAAGCGCTGTTCAGAAACTGAATGATACTGAATTAATGCTGATTATGGAATCGTTTTTTGATGGCACAGTACTTAATGTGGTCAAAAAAGATTTCAAAGGAACAACAAAGGAACTTGGACGGAGATTTTTAATTTACGGCACGTTAGCTGAAATTTTTGCCCGCGAAACTGGTTTCAACAAAGGACTTGGCGGAAGTATGCACGCTTTTTTTACTCCGTTCGGCGTTTATCCAAACAATGCCATCGTAGGTGGCAGCGGGGATATTTCAGTTGGCGCTGCATTGTATAAAAAAATCAACAGAAAACCGGGATTGGTTGTCGCTAATATTGGCGATGCATCGATGGCTTGCGGTCCTGTTTGGGAAGGACTCTCCTTTGCTTCTATGGATCAGTTTAAAGAGCTCTGGGAAGGCGATATGAAAGGTGGCTTACCCGTGATTTTTAATGTAATGAACAACCAGTACGGTATGGGTG